>JAITFL010000027.1 GCA_031281385.1 Holophagales bacterium | reverse complement strand
GTCTATCTCACAGACCTGAACGACTTTGCCACCTTCAACTCGATTTACGAAAAGCACCTGAAAGGCGCGAAACCAGCTCGCAGCACTGTCCAAGTGGCCGCGCTGCCAAGGGGTGCGGCAGTAGAGATCGAAGTCATAGCAGAGGTCGGGGCATAATAAGGAAAGCCTCGGGTTGCGCGATTGCCCAGCAAGTCTGTATGATTAACTAGGCAGCCGATGGCGGCCATAACGCGGAGGCAACAGCATGGATAGCAAATACACAGTGGGCAGTTTCATAAAAAGCCCTGCCCTATGGCTCTCGCTCGCAGTGGGTGCCGTAGCGGGTGGAATCGCTGCCGGGGTTTTCGTTTCGGCCATCGAAGAAGAAAAGAAGCCCATCCCTATGCTAGTAGTCCAAACGCCCGCCGCGCCAGCTGCCATAGGCCCGTACAGCCAAGGAATAATTGTTGGCCGCATGCTCTACACCGCCGGTCAGATACCCTTAGATCCACAGACTATGGAAATCGTCCAAGGCGGAATCGAAGCCCAGACCAGCCAAGTGCTGAAAAATTTGGACGCGGTGCTGGCCGAGGCCGGGGCGTCCTGGGAGAGCGTGGTCAAGTCCACCGTCTTTCTAACCAACATGAACGATTTTGCCACATTCAACTCGATTTATGAACAACACCTAAATACTGCCAAGCCAGCCCGAAGCACAGTCCAAGTAGCCGCGTTGCCAAGAGGCGCGGCGGTTGAAATTGAGGTCATCGCGCAGATAATGGTAAAATAAATTATTTATTTGTTACAAATTATTCACTAATCTTTGGCACTTTGTGGCCGATAATAGAAAGTGGAGGGCAAGATGGAAAACATATCCAATTTAACGCCCAGCCTCGCAACGCTCGACAGGGCGTCTAGGGGCAGCGGACACGCGATATTGGCCGTTCGCAAGGCCATTGGCGAAATGCAGAACGAGGGGCAAAACTTAGTTAGCCTGATTGACCAAAACGCCGGAATAGGCCGAAAAATAGACATAAAAGCATGATCATGCCGTGGACTGGCGGCAAACTCGCCGCAAAGGCAGTCTTTTGGATAGTGCTCGTCGTGTTGGGCATCATAGCAGGGCTCTGGCTTGCCGGCGGGCGGGGCGGCTACCAAAAGCCAATCACTGTGGTGACCGAAACAGTAAAGATTCCAGCTTTTGAGGTAGCAAGCTACAAAATCAAGACCAAGTCAATGGGCACGCTTGCCGAGGAAAAGCAAATGCTGGGCATGACCTATGGTACGGCGACGCTTCTTTACACATACGAAGCTTGGGTGACGCTGGGCGTCAAAGAGCCAGAGGCAATAAAGATAAGGCGCGAAGGCGACACGATTTTCGTGGACGAATCAACGATCATCGTTGGTTTACTGGATTCCAAGACAGAGAACTACCAGCGCATAGCGTTCGACACAAGCAATTTTTTAGTGTCCAAGTCTGTTACCATAGACCACCTGTTTGGGTCCCAAGCGGACGACAGGGCAAAGGCCGAGGCCCAGGCCATCGCCGATGAAAACATGTCCGCCGCCAAAGCCAATTTCATGGACAACTACGAAAAGCTCTGCACCGCGATAGGGCTAAAGGTGGTCTGGGAGTCAAAGGCCGCGCCTAAGCCTCATTAGCTCGTTAGCCGCAATCGTAGCACCCATTGGCCTATCGCCTATGGGCTAGTTCTATTTTGGGGCCTTGCTGGTTTTGGCGGGGGATGGCTTGGGCTTGTCTAAAATGGGTGGCCCGCCTTTGGAAGAGCCGCCATTGGAAAACTTTAGCTCCCAACTGATTTTGTCCCCCTCTTTGAGTCCAATCCTTTTGAGCGTGCCTGCCGCGAACTCAACGAAATGCCGGCTCTCCACGTTGCCGCCATAGGTGGGGCAGCCGTCCCCTAGCATCGGCGAACAGGGCGGCACCCTCTCGGCGATTTCCACCACCGTGCCATCTTCGGCTATCCACGCAACATCCAAAAATATCAGGCAGTTCTTCATCCAAATCGAGTGGTTGTCATCATAGTCATAGACAAAAAACATACATCTGTCTTGCTTCAGCGACTGCCTGTACATCAGGCCCTTCGCCCTTTCGGCTGGGGTCCGCGCTACTTCGGCCAAAAACCGCACCCCTTTAGCAACGACAACGCCGCCGTCGGCCTCGACTGTGGTCGAGGCAACAGTTGATGAAATGGCAAAAGCCAAGCAGGCAAGACCAATTCGCATCCCAGTCCCTCCAAGCGAATCCATTTATTTATGATACGCTCATCCAGTGAATGTCTGGAGACAAAATGAAGTTCCGATGTTTGGCGTTCTTTATAGTTGCGGTGGCGGCCATCCTTTTTTCAGCCAGTGGATTCGCCCAGCAGGCAGAAAAAACCTTGCGGACTAAGCGCTTGGTCGGGACGATAAGAATTGACGGGCACCTAGACGAACAGGACTGGCAGGGCCTCCAAGTCGCCACGGACTTCACGCAGGACTGGCCCGACCTTGGCAAGCCGTCCGCCCGCAAAACAGAGGTAAAAGTCCTTTACGACAACGATTATCTGTACGTCGGGGCGAGGATGCACCACCCACCAAGCCAAGCCAGCGTGGTGAAGCGCGTCCACAGGCGCGACCAAGACAGCTCCAGCGATTGGTTCGGTGTTTATGTGGACAGCCTGCACGACAGGAGCACTGCATTCGGTTTCTTGGTGAACGCCGGGGGCGTCAAGCGAGATGAAATGCGCTACAACGACACATCGGTTGACAGCAGTTGGGACGGCGTGTGGGAGAGCGCGGTCGCCGACGACGAAGACGGCTGGACTGCCGAGATAAAGATACCATTAACGCTTTTGCGAATCCGCCCAGGCGGCGGGGCCCAAACTTGGGGCATCAATTTTTATCGCCAAGACCAAGGCGACGTCCGCGAATATTCCAGATGGGAGTGCGTGCCAAGGGGCCAGACGGCTTTCGTCAGTCGTTTCCCCCTGCTTGTGGGCATAGAGGGGCTGCAGCCCCGCCTTAGAAGGGAGTTCATCCCTTACGCCAGCTCGCAGCGCAAATTCGAAACCACTGAAACCAGGTTCGACGACCGCAAATGGGCAAACAGGATTGGACTAGACGCACATCTGGGGGTGACGACGTCCTCTCAATTGGACTTGACCGTGTGGCCCGACTTTGGGCAGGTGGAAGTTGACCAAGCGGTAATCAACCTTGGCACCACAGAAACATATTTCCAAGAAAAAAGGCCATTCTTCCTAGAGGGGACAGACCTGTTCCGCGTCTTGGGTCAGGACATGTTTTACAGCAGGCGCATAGGCAGAGGCGTGTACGCCCCATCGCCAATGGAGGGCGAAACTCTTTTGGACGCCCCAAGGGCCACCGACATCGCCCTTGCCGCAAAATATACGGCAAAAATGCCAACCGGTCTTAATTATGGCGTGCTGGGCGCAAGCGTGGAGCCAGCAAGGGCAAAAATGCTGGATTCGCAAGGAGCCGAATTCAACAAAGAAATATATCCCCTCACCAATTTCGGCGTGGCGCGCGTCCAGCAGTTTTTGGACAAGCGCGGAAGCTACATCGGCGGATTTGCGTCCTATATGCGCCAAGCCAGTGAGAACGGGCGCGAGGCCAAGTCGTACGCCGTGGACGGAATGTACAAAAGCCCGGGGAGGAACACCACCGTGATGGCTTCTGCGGCGATGTCCGATGCGGGTTGGCGAAACAGTGACTCCCAAAACGGCTGGCGGGGCTATCTGGAGGCCAGCCGCGACTGGGGCAGCGGCCTTTCCATTGCCGCTGCGGCGGTAAATGCAGACAAGGCTTACGACCCAAACGACGTGGGCTACCTGAACCGCGCAGACCT
Organism: Holophagales bacterium; assembly: GCA_031281385.1. The sequence goes on along the minus strand of JAITFL010000027.1, from coordinate 11,861 downwards.
TCAGGCCGCCTCGCTCGTGGTTCAAAAAATAACCGACCGCCGCTGGTGGGTTATCCGCAACTACACTGCCTCTTTCGGTGCCGACTGGGCCAGAGACCAAGCAGGGATCACCCTACAAAAAAGTGTCTGGAGCCGCCTGAACTTCAATTTTATGAACTTTTGGTACCTCATGTGCAAGTTGGGAGAGGATTTTCCGGCCCATGACGACAGGGAGCTAAGAACATTCAACGACCCAGTGAAAAAATACTTGCTGATTGAAAAGCGGCCCTACTTAGAAATGATGGGCGACACGGCTATGAACAGGCCCTATTACGTCCAGATTTCTTGGACCCACAGGCAGGCTGTGGGCGGGCCGAGCAACTACTACAGCGTCAGCCAGACCATCAAGCCCCATTCGGCCTTCGAGATACAATTCGGCACCAGCTATACAAAAGAAGAAGGCGAAATGCGCTACGTGCCGCCCAAGGGACCTGACCAAGAAGTTGAAATGCCGATAACGGGGCTTAGACGCCTCAGCCAATTTGACCAGACGCTGCGTCTCTCTTACGCGATTGACCCCAACCTCACCATCCAGTTTTTCAGCCAGTGGCTGGCCGGAAATTGGAACTTCCGCGATTACATGCGATACGTGGACGACAACACACTGGCCCCTTGGCACAATTCAACATATACGGCCGACAGCGCCAGAAACTGGATAGTCAACTTGATAACCAGGTGGGAGTTCAGGCCAGGCTCTACAGCATATCTTGTCTATACCCGCGGAGCCTCTACCAGTCAACTAATCAGCCAAAGCGCGGGTCTAAGCCCTTGGAACGATTTGTCGGTTTTGAATCGTCTGCCAAGCGACGACGCAATCCAATTGAAGGTCAGTTGGCTTTTTAGATAGTGCAACTCTGCACATTTGGGGAATCCCCCAAAAAAACGCTTGACTTAATCAAACGATTGTTTAACACTGAAAGGTTGTGCCCAAAGCCGCAAGCCAACCTTTGACTGGCCGCGCCCTGCGGCACATCCCAATGCCATGAACACACACTCACCAGAACATAGCCAAGACACGCGACAGCGGCTGATGGAGGCCGCCCTGCTGGCCTTTGCCGAAAAAAGTTTCGATGGCGTGGGTGTCCGCGAAATTGCCCAAAACGCCAAAGCGAACCCGGCAATGATTGCGTACCACTTTGGCAGCAAAGAGGGGCTCTACGACGCCGCCATGCGCTGGGTGACCACCAATTCTTTTTTGTGGCTCAACGAAATGCCCCCTCTTCCAGACCCAGCCTCGCCGGACGCTAGGGAATCCGCACTGTCGGGCATCAAGAATCACCTAGAAAGATTGTTTGACAACCTGATCCCAGGCCACTGCCAATGCGCCCAGCCCAACGAGCGCATCCAAGCCGCTGCCAAAAAACTTTGGAGCCTTGAGATTGAGAACCCTCGGCCCAGCCTGATGGGCTTTGCCATAGAGCAGCTAAGGATATCCACCGATTACTTTATTGCCTGCATGAAAGTGCTACGCCCCGACCTCTCCAGCCTCGAAGTTGAAGCGATGGCGCTGTGCATCAGGGGGCCTATCCTCTTTTTGCACAAGCATTTCAGCGTAATACAAAAATTGCGCGAAAAGCCTTTTGCCGATGGCGACTTGCAAAAAATAGCCAAGCACTTTGTTGATTTCAGCATCAGGGGGCTAGGCGTCCCCGATTTCATTCCCAGTGGAGGAACGCGAATATGATCTTCTTTTCCCCGCCAGCGGTAGTTGACTATCAGGAGGGCCCTAGCGGCCAGCAGGTGAAACTGGATTTTGCTGGGGCCCTCAGCCGGGCCAAGGCAGAAAACCCCTTGTTAAAGGCCGCCAAAGCAGTTGTTGACGAGCGCAAGGGCCTCATCAAAACAGTCAAGGCCGACATCTACCCAAATCTCACAGTGACGGGCGACTTCAGCCGGGTGAAGGATGTCTCCATGCTCAACAGCAGCTTTGGAGAAAGCCTGACAGGGGGGGATTTCCCGCTCCCAGTGGATCCAAGCGCCTTTACCGCGCCCCGCACCTTTTATTCGACGAACATCGGCGTCACTCAGCCGCTCTTCTATTTTGGCAAAATTAGCACCGCCATCAAAATTGCAAAAATGGGAGAGAGCGAATCCGAATCCGCGCTGGTCACATCCGAGCTGAACGTGCTGCACGGCGTCGCAAAAGCGTATTTGGCCGTGCTTTCGGCAAAGGCCGAGGCCGAAGTGATACACTCGCGCAAATTGGCGGCAGAGCAATTTTTGAGGGACGTGACGGCCAAGCTGGAAGTTCAGAGCGCCACCGAACTAGACCGCCTTAGGGCCGAGAGCGAGCTGTACGCAGTGCTGCCGGACGAGCTGCAGGCCGACGCCAACCTGCTAAGGGCCAAAGAAGCCCTATGCGGGCTGCTGGGCTTAGACCCAAGGACAGACTTAGAGCTTGCGGACATGGGCCTGCCGCCAGTCCACTCCGACATATCGGGCAACGGCGAGCGCAGCGAGATAACCCAACTGAAAATTCAAGAAAATGTTTTGAAGGCCAACGACAAAATACTGCGATCCGACCTGCTCCCCAAGATTGACCTGAGCGCACAGTATGGCTACCAAGCAAGCAAAACAGAGAACATGTTCAAAGCACCCTACGACCCGTGGCGCGTTACGGTTTCAATGCGTTGGCCGGTTTTCGATGGGTTCCGCATGAGCGGCAGGCGCGCCCAAAACATGGCCCAGCTTGAGCAAATCAAGCAGGCAAGGATCAACCAAGAGCGCAACTTTGCCGTCGAACAGCAGAGCGCCCAAAGGGAACTCGCCAAAGCCAGGGCATACTTTGAAGCGGCCAAAAAAGCCTTTGACACAGGACAAGAGGCCCTGCGCGTCAGCAAAGAGTCTTTTGACCAAGGGCTGATAACCAGCCTAGACCTACTGCAGGCCGAGCGCACATCGCACCTATTGCAGAGCCAGATGAGGCGGGCCGAGTTGGGGGTCTGGTCTGCCATCTTCGATTACCGCCGTTCACTTTCACTAATGCCAAATTGACATCATACAAACGAGGACAAACATGGCCAACACAAGAACAATCATCATCATTGCAGCAATAGCCGCTGTAATTATCGGCCCTATCACCTGCAACCGCTACAAAAGAAACGTGGAACTCAAAAAACAGCAAAATGCCAAGGACTTTGCTGAAGTGCCCGTGACACTGGCCGAGATAGAGCTAAGGAGCTTCCGTACGGTGGTGCCATTCACGGGCAACCTTCTGGCGGTGAACAGGGCCGACCTAAAGGCCGAGGTCTCGGGGCGCGTCACAAGAGTGTCGGTCTTTGAGGGCGACTACATCAAAGCCGACCAAGTGCTCTCCGTCCAGGACGAAGAGGATTTATTGCTGGCCGTAAAAGCAGCCGAGGCCCAGCTTGTCCAGGCGCAGGCGCAGGCTCAGCAAGCGACAGCCGATTTCGAGCGGGCCACCCAGTTGCTCGAAAAACGCAGCATAACAAAACAGGCGGCGCAGCAAGCGGAAACATACTACACCGCAAGCCAAGCCGGAGTAAGGGCGGCCGAAAGCAATTTGGGGATCGCCCAGAGCAGGCTGCACAAAGCCCAAATACGCAGCCCATTCGACGGCCAAGTGGCACAGTGCATCGTAAAGGCGGGCGAAATACTCAACCCTGGCCAAACCGCGTTCAGCATAGTTGACAACAGAAAAATGGAGATAGAGGCCGACCTGCCCTCCGACAACATTAGCATCATCAAGCCTGGCCTGACAGTCCGCTTCACAGTCCCCGGCTTCGACTACCAGTTTGAAGGCCAAGTGGCCCAAATAGCCCCTGCTGTCAAGCAGGATGGCCGCACACTGCGCGTCAGGATAGTGGTGCCCAACGACAACGGCAGGCTAAAGAGCGGCTTGTTCGCCGATGGCGAAATCATCTCAAACCAGACGATAGACAAGCCCGCCATACCCTCCAGCATCGTGACGGCCGCCGGAAGGGGGGCAGACGTGTTTGTGGCCGAAAACAATATCGCCAGGCAAAAGCGCGTGTCCATAGGGAACGACCAGAATGGCTGGAGGCCCGTGGAAAATGACGGCCTAGCTCCAGGCCAGATGATTGTGGCCCAAGGGCGCGAGCTGGTGTCCGACGGCACGCGCCTGCGCGTCGTGGCCTCCCCCGAAAACGCCGCTCAAAAACAGCAATAAAACCGCATAGATTCATAGCTTAGGTGGACAAACATGCTAATTTCTAATTTTTCGATAAGGCGCCCAGTAATGACCACGTGCGTCATGCTGGCGCTGGTGGTGCTGGGCCTTTTCAGCTTGCGAGCGCTTGGGCTGGACAGCATGCCAAAAATTGACTTCCCCATAGTCACCGTCAGCATCGTCTATCCAGGTGCCAGCCCAGATGCCGTTGAACAGGACGTGGTAAAAAAAATCGAAGAGGCCATCAACCCATTAGAGCAAGTCAGGGAGATAAGCTCCACCAGCATGGACTCTGTCGGTATAATCATCGCGGAATTTGAGCTAGAGCGCAATCCCGACATGGCTATGGAAGACGTCAGGTCTGTAGTCTCGCAGATAAGGAGAAACCTGCCCGACACCATCGAAGAACCCATCGTGCAGAAAATAGACCCTTCCCAGATGCCAGTGCTCAGCTTAGTGCTGCGCCCCATAGATGAAAACAGCCGCCTGACGAACAGGGATTTGACCAAGGCCGCAGAAGAGTTTTTAAAGCGCCGCATCGAAAATATCGGCGGCGTGGGCAAGGTTGACGTTGTGGGCGACGCAAAAAGGGAAATAGCCATACAGATTGACCCTTCCAAAATGGAGGCCCTTGGAATCACCCTGCCTCAAGTAATTGGAGCCCTTAGCTCGGACACCCTTGCAATACCCAGCGGCAACCTGTTGCAGGATACGCGAGAGATTTCTGTGCGCGTGGATGCAAAGGCCAAGCAGGTGGCAGACTTCGAGTACGTGGTGGTAGGTAACCTAAAAGGCAGGCCCATAGAGCTTAGAGAAGTGGCAAAGGTGGTTGACGGCGAAATAGAGCGCCGATCCATAGCCAGGCTCAATGGGCAAAACGCGGTTGCCCTAGAACTGCAAAAACAGACGGGCGGCAACGTGGCCGCAATGGTCAAGTCTGTTTTAATCGCGATGGAAGGGATAAGGCCAGAATTGAACGAGATGGGCATTGATTACTTTGTCGCAAAAGACAATTCCAAGTTCATCAACGACGCCATCCACGACCTGTCAATCACAATCCTTTTGGGCGCGGGCGTGACGATACTGATTGTGTTTTACTTTCTAAAATCGTGGCGCAGCACCATCATCACCAGCCTCACGCTTCCCGTCTCTATCATCGGCTCGTTCATCATCATGAACATAATGGGCTTCACCCTCAACACCATCACGCTTATGGCCGTGTCACTGGCAGTCGGCATATTGATTGACGATGCCATCGTGGTGCGCGAAAACATTACGCGCCACGCCGAAATGGGCAAAGACCACGTCGCCGCTGCCATTGAAGGTACATCCGAAATCGGCCCGGCGGTCATCGCCACCACGCTGTGCATCTTGGCCGTGTTCGTCCCCGTCGCCTTCATGGGCGGCATAGTGGGCCAGTTTTTCTTTTCCTTCGGCATTGTCGTCGCATTCGCCGTGTCAACCTCACTGTTTGTCAGCTTCACGCTTGACCCAATGCTCAGTGCCGTCTGGCCCGACCCCGAACACGACCGCCGCGAGCGCCATGAAGAAGCCACGCCAAAAAAGCGCGGGTTCATAATGAAGAGCGTTGATGTTTTCAACCACTACATCGGCGAGCTAGAGACTTTTTACCACACAGCTATACATTGGGCCCTAGACCACCGCAAAACGGTAATGTCGGTAGGCGTGGGCAGCTTTGTTTTGGCAATATACCTAATTGGCTTTTTGGGCGGCGACTTTCAGCCCGAATTTGACCAAGGCGAATTGGCTGTCACTTTCAAGACAGAGCCTGGGGCGAGTTTGGACGCAACGCTCCGCAAGGCCACTGAACTAGAAGAGATCGTCCGCACAAAGCCCGATGGGCAGCCCAACCCAGAAATCTATTTGCTTTACACCACCATAGGCACAGGAATGTTTGGGACGCTTAACGAGGGGCAAGTTTTCGTAAGGCTTTCCGAAGGCAAGCGCCGCAACTACATCGCCATCCGCCGCGAACTGCGGGACAGGCTGTCCATTGTCCCAGGCGTCGAAGTCGGAGTCGGCCAAGCGTCAGCCATGGGCGGCGGTCAAAAGCCGTTCAATATTGCCATACTCAGCCCCGACAGAAAACAGACCGAAAAAGCAGAGCCCATTGTTCGCGGCCTCTTTGACAAAATCACGGGCGCAGTTGACATCACCAGCAGCAATGACAAAGGCAAGCCAGAAATAAGGCTGGTGGTTGACAGAAAGCGGGCCTCCGACTTGGGCGTCTCGCCCATGGCCATAGCCAACGTCGTCCGCCCCATGGTTGACGGCATAGACGTCGCAAAGTACGAAGACATCTCCGGCGAGCAGTACAACGTGCGCCTGCGCTTATCGGACAAAAACCGCTCGACCATAGACCAACTCGGAGCCCTCACCGTTGCATCTACCAAAAAAGACCAGCAGGGCAACACCATAAACGTAAAAGTGTCCAACGTGGCCACATTCGAAGAGGGCCTATCTGCGGCAAAATTGCAGAGGCGGCGCCTGCAGTCCCAAATTACGTTGAGCGCCAACAAAGAGGGCAAAACACTGAACGAAGTGACAAGCGAGTTGGCGAAAGGCATTGACCAGCTAAAGGCCCAAAACGCATTTCCGCAGGGGGTCACCGTGGGGTTCGAGGGCATGTCCAGATACCAAGCAGAGACGGCCCGCCACATGGCCAATGCCGTCTTGCTAGCCATATTCTTTATTTACTTTGTGCTTGCCAGCCAGTTTGAAAGCTTCAAATTGCCAATAACCATAATGCTAACCATGCCGCTCTCCCTCGTGGGCATGGTGATAATGCTTCTCGCCACGGGCGATTCGATGAGCATGATGGCCCAAATAGGGCTGATAATGCTCATGGGCTTGGTCACCAAAAACGGCATCCTTCTGGTTGACCGATCCATACACAACATGCGCGACCGCGGCCTGCCCCGCAAAGAAGCTCTGGCCCAGGCGGGCATGACTAGGCTCAGGCCAATACTCATGACCAGCCTAGCCATTATTGGCGGCATGATGCCCCTCTTCCTAGCCATAGGCTCCGGCGGCGAAATGCGCGCCCCCATGGCAAGGGCCGTCATAGGCGGCATCATCACCTCAACCCTTTTGACCCTCATCGTCATCCCCGTCTTTTTCGACATACTGGATGAGTTCACACTGAGAAAGCTGTGGGACAAGCTCACGGGCAAAAGGCGCCAACCTAGGGAAGCCGAAAGAAGGACATACCAGTAGTTTAGGCGAAGCATGCCAATCTGTAACGATGGTCAAGGGCGTTGACTATACCTATCTCTATTTTAGCGGTTCGATTTTGATGTGCGGCTCGCCTTTTTGCATCAAGGTCCAGCATGTCTGCAACTCTTCTGCGTGCAGCTCTATCCAAGCGTCCAGCAGCTTCTTTTTGTTGGCTGGCAGTTCGCCTTTAATGTAGTTGCCCTGCAGATCTACAACAGCCGAATGGTGCTGGTATTCAACGTGAATGTGCGGTAGGTTGTGGCTGCTTTCGTCCCAGAACATTTGGACGATGATTCCATAGAAAAAAGATATTACTGGCATGGCCGTTCCTTTATTCCAGTTGGCATCAACCATTGTCAATTGTCAATTGTCAATTGTCAATTGGATAAACGGTGCTTTGGCGCCGAAATATGCCATGTTCTGCTACGAAAAAAGGGGCCTTTCGGCCCCCTTTTTTACAGCAATTGCAACAGAGGCAAAGAGCCTCTAACTTTTAGAACCTCACAGCGCCGCCGATGGTGAGCCAGGACGGGCTGAAACGGCGGTTGGCCTCGGTGACAGTCCAGAAGGCATGTACGAGGAACATGTCGTTTATCTCGTAGTCAAGGCCCAATCTAGCTCCCAGCTTGACACCAGTACCCAAGTCGGAATTGAATGTGGCTGGGTTGTTGGCAAACCTGACATCGGTGGCCGCTATTGTGTTTTGGTTCCACTTCATGCCAAAGGGGCCGCCGAACACAGAGAGCTTGTCCCACAACTGTTTTTTGACCTCTAGTCCAAACATCATGTTGGGGCGTTGGGCAGTCAGCCCGCTGCCTTGTACGCCGTCGAAGAAGACGGAGCTGAGGTGGAAGCGCAGGCTGGCGCTGTCCGAAAGGTTTATCGGCAGGGCCACGCCTAGGGAATAGCCGGTGCCGTCGCGCATGGCCTTCATGTCGTTGCCAGTGTCCATGCCAAGGTAGCCAACGTGCAGCTCAAAGGTCATAGGCTCTTCTTGTGCCTTTAGCACCGCGCAGGGTGCCGCGGCCAGAACGGCGGCGGCGGCGAATCGCAAAAATTTTGTCATGTTCTTTCTCCTATATCCTGATGATTACCATTTGAGCCCAGCGGAGAAAACAAGGTTTCTCTGCCCTGACATATTGCCGTAGCCATAAGTGCCAAAGCCGTACCAGTTGTACGTTGGTACACCATTTAGGACAGTTCTTATGGGACTCATAGAGTTCGGTATATAGCCATTTGCCATTGGATTGAATCCTTTGCTCGGGTCTGAGTCAATGTGTGTCCTCTCATCGGCTTGGGTGCCTGACCCTTCCTTGCTGTAGCCAGCCACCATCCATTGATTGAATAGACCGGTTATCGTGGCCTCTACAAAGAAGCGCATTTTTCTGTAGATGGGTATTTCTAGGTTGGCCTGCAGGCTGAAAGCGTATGTGTCGTTGGTTCTGTAATAGCCGCGGGCTCCAAACCAGCGTGTGTATCCGCTTCCCCACTGTCTAACCAAGTCATCATCGTAACCCATGTCCGCAGCCATTTCTTGGCCCTCAAAGAACAAGCCTACCGTGGAACTGCTCGGGCCGGCAGCGTTGTATGTGAACATCAGGGATGACCCAAAATTGATGCCCTCTGCCGTGGTGTTGGTGTACGCCAGCCACGTATTGATCCTGTAGGGAATGTCGCCACTGAGATAGCCGTCCGGGGCATAGTAACTGACATCGCGCCCATATCTTGCGTGAACGTCAGCTTGGGAGTTCACAGCCGAAGAGACGACCGCAGGGTTGGAACCCTCGCCGTCGGCGTTGCCCTGCAAGGTGGAGAAGACCACTGCTCCGCCTAGTGACCACTGGCGTGTGAACTGGTTGTTGAACTCGATTTCCAGAGACTTGTAACTTCTGTTGATGTTGTCAACGTTTCTCCAGTATTCGGCGGTGGAATCTATCTCAATTTCAGGGAAGGATATGGGACGGACTTTGATGACGTCATCTAGTGTGAATACTCGGTCAAACATGTTGGCCCAAGACCTAGTCAGGAATGTTGCTCTTATCCACGAACCGTTTGACGAGTTGTAGCGCACTTCCAGTGCCGTTTCATCGGTGCCTGTCAGTTTCAGGTTTTCCTGCACAAAGCGTGTTTGGGCAGGGTCGCCAAAGTCCAGCAGCCCATGGACGGTCAAGTCGTAGTTGTCCCAATTGATCACATCCGCATAAGTGGCGCGGGTATTGGTTTGCTTGGGGAAGAACCACTCGGAGGCAGGGTTGCCGGCGCGAGAGAAGCGATTACTGAAGCCATCGGAGAGTACGCCCACGTACCTAGCCCAAGACGCCTTGAACAGCCAGCGTTGGTTGCCAAGCGGGTCGTAGGTCAATTGGAAGCGGGGAGCCAGAGCCGAGGTTTTGATCTTGGGATTGCCCTCGGTGTCGGCCATGTTGGCTTGGTCGTAGCGCAGGCCCAGCATCACCTGCCAGTTGTCGTTCACTGTCAGCGTGTCGTTGGCGTAAAAACTGTATGTGTTGGTCTGGGCTGGTCCAGAGGCAGTGTAGTATTTGCCGGCAGCACCAGCTCCATAGATGTCATCGTTGCCATCGAGCATCACAAAGAACACTTCGCCAGTGACGGGGTCTTTGTAGCGCCCGCAGGTGTCGAAGAACTCGTTGCCAGGTGCCTGTCGGTTTTGGGAATTGCGCTCGCGCAGGTTCCAGTCGAGACCAACTTCAACAACGTGTGTGCCGATGAAGGTCTTGGGGCTGTACCAAGTCGCGTTGGCAAAGAATGTCGTGATGTCCCGCAGGTCGCCGCCGTCAGTGCGGTCGAACATGCCATTGCCAACGTCCCAGTACTGGCCGTTGCCAGCCAGTGCCCTCACGCGGGGGCCGTAAGCGGGATCGCCACCTGCAATGTACGACTGATGCTTCTTTGCGTACCTAGCCTCGAGTGTGATGTTGGAGGGGAGCACGCCCATGTATGAGAGGGAGTTGTAGTTGTACTCCTGTACCTGCGTTATGGCGAACTTTGTCGCAAGTATTGCAGACCTCACATAGTCGCCCCTAGGGTCATAGAATTCGCTGTTGCGGTTGCCAGTGTATTCCAGCGTGTGGCCCTCGGCTATGGAGAATGTCAGCTTGCCCTCATAGAACTGCTTGCTGTCCTTGCGGAAGAACTGGACTCCACCCTCATCGCCGGCATAGAAGGGAAGTGCGTAAATTTCAGGGAATCTGTTCCTATAGCCGGAGTAGATCGCCATGACGTTTGTACCAAGAGCATCTGTCCTCTGGGCGGAAAGTGCCGTTGGGGATATTTTTGTGGAAAGCGCAAACCAGAGCTTGTCCTTGATGATCGGACCGCCCAGCCAAAGGGAAAAGTCCTTGGTGAAATTGTCGCTGCCTATGGTGCGCCTATTGTTGGAATCCCCAACAACAAGGTCTTCATTGGGCCTGAATGGACCCAAGGGGGGGTTGGAACGCCATGAAGCTCGGGAGATCTCGGCTGCGCGTAGGACGCCGCTCCACTGGTTGCTGCCAGACTTGGTGACGGCGTTGATGATGCCGCCCGTGAAACTGCCGTAGCGGGCGTTGATGGGGCTGGTGATCACCTGTATCTCTGCGATGGCGTCGTCAACGTAGAAGGCCCTCGTTGCCAAGTTGGTGCCAAACACGTTGTCACTGATCTCGGTGCCGTTCAGCGTGACCTTGGTGTCAAAGGTCTGGGCACCCCTAATCTGCATGCGGCTGCCAACTCCAGAAACGACGCCTGGGGTCAGGATGGCCGCATTGAAAAGCTCCTTGTTTGGCCTTGGCAGCAAGTCCAACTTTTCAGCAGTGAAGTTGCTCTGTGTCTTTGTTTCCGTCTTGTCCTGAGCGTCAATACGGCCTAAGACCTCGACTGTCTCGGTCGCCACGCCAATGGCGGACATGGAAAGCTCAACCCTAGTCGAGCCGCCCAAGCTGAGATAGACAGTCTGCCTAGCGCCCATGTACCCGTCCTTGCTGGCCCTCACGCTGTACTCGCCGGGGGGTAGGAGTGGGAAGCGGAATGTGCCGTCGGCCCCTGTCGTGAAACTACGCCCTTGGATCAGTGCCGGGGACGATATGGAGATGGTGACGCCGGCCAGAGGCTTCCGGCCATCCTTGTCAACCGCCGTACCCAGCATCGTGCCCGTCATGTCTTGGGCCGCCATCGGCATGGCTATCACGGCCATGGCAAGGGGAGTCAGAAAACGCATAAAGTTATTGTTCATATTTTAGATCTCCTTATGGCCCTAGAACTTCATCCGGTAGGTGAAGTCAATCATCATGCCGCTCTTTTTGCCAAAGCGGTCTGTCTCCACGCTGCCGTTGGTCAAAGACAACTCGATGGCGTAGGATTTGAGGAAGGTGTACCCGACCCCGACGCAGCCGCCTGGGGACATGGTGGTGATTTCATTGGCCTTGCCAAGGTCTAC
>JAITFL010000024.1 GCA_031281385.1 Holophagales bacterium | reverse complement strand
TGCTTCAGCTATTGCAGCGCATCAGGGACGAGGCGCATCGCTTCGCCATCGCCTACCACAGATCCCTTAGGGCCAAACAGACGATACAGACAGAATTGACGGACATCAAGGGGATAGGGCCCAAGACGGCGAAAAAACTCCTGCTGACTTTTGGCAGTGCTGCCAAGGTGAGGGCGGCCAGCCAAGACGAATTGGCGGCTGCAGTTGGCGCGTCAAACGCAGCAAAGATTATCGCTCATCGAAGTGCCGAAAATCCCTGATGGAGCAGCGTTCCTAATGGTGATTGGCACCAAGTTGCGTTCAGTCGAGGGCAACTTGGTATAAGCTTTCACCAGCAGCTGTTCACTGTTTCTTTCTAATCCCTACGTCCACGCTCGCCCCTTCATCCACTGGCCAAGCTATTCGCAGCGTCACAGTTGCTGCATCGCCGGATTCCTCGAATGACCAGAAGTTGAACCCTGCCTGTTTGCCATTTATCTTTAGCTCGAAGCTGGTTTGGGCGTTGTCCATTGTCACCTTGCGCTTGTAGTTGCTTAGCCTGAACCGCACAAGGACTGGAGTTTTAAGCGAGACGTCGCTGATAGTTCCTTCTACTGGTTTCAATAGGGTCTCTATCTCTGGTGGCCTCGATGGTTTTTTTACGCCTCCCGGTCTAAAGAATGGGTGTTCTTGGCTTGTCGTTGGGGAAGAGTTGCGGTCTTGTGGGGCGACATACGCATCGCGGCCCTTAAAGTCGAATGTGTTGTACGGGTATCCTCTGTCGCCATTCTGTGGCTCTTTTAGGCCGATGTCCCACACATTTGGCGTATTCCAAGAAATCCAGTTTATGAGCGGGTTGCTTTCGCCCGTGTATGGGTTGTTGTGCGCCGTTTCGGGTACGGTGGCACCCCAGGCGATTAAATTGTCTTCGCTATCCCAATGGGCAAATTCATCGTCTCTCTCTCTTAAAAGTATCCAGTCGCTAGCAAGAACCCTGTAGTCGGGGTCGCCCACCTTGTTTTCGTACCATAGGCCCAGTTCTCCATTGAAGAATATTCTTTTGAACACTTCAAAGGCGAATGGGTCGTAGCGCAACAGTTCCTCTCGCGTGTTTATGGGTGTCCAGGTGCCATCGTTGATGCCAAGGAAAGATTCGCGCGCAGTGCCATGCCAGTACGTTGATATGACGGAGATATACTCTACCCTAGAGCCGCAATAGGCCCTCACTTCGTTTACATCGTGCCATCTTCTGCCGTTGCTCTTGTGGGTGGAGGTCAGCCACGCTGCCGATACATCGTCAAATACATTGCGGGCGTAGGTTGTGGAGTTGCCGTAGCCTTGGGTGAACGAATCTATGCCGTGTCCCCCTTCGTGGTAAAAGAGGGATTCGTTTTTGTAGCGGTTCAAGTTAAGGTCTTTCCATATATTCACGTCTTCGCACTGGAATGTGTTGCCCCCCCAGCCCTCGACATAGATGGCGTTATGAAAGTTGACGCCTATCTGCCCTCTGTGCGTGGGTTGCTTGGCGGGGTGGTGTCCATATACCGAACCAGCAACGATCTGCATTCCGCCGCCGTTGGCGACTGCTCCGTCGGCTATCCGCTGGCCCACCCTGTCATAAGTGGTGCCCTTTTCATGCAGGTACATAATGCTGGAATAATCTGCCGGCGACTGGTCTAAGCCGAATGGTTGCTGGTAGAAAGGATCCTGCGCGGGGAAATATTCACCGCCAGAGCTTCTTCTGTAGGCGACAGTGGAATTGTTTGCCAACGAGAGGTCATAGTAGTATGCCCCCGTTTTCAAAGTGTCAAGGCTCACCTGGGTGTCGGCGTAGATGTAGTAGCCGGTCAGGGGGCTGCGATATGCGTTGCTTAGCCAAGGCTGAAATTCGGCCAAGTGAGCACCTGCGGCCAGCCGGTTGCCTCTCCAATCCGTTATCGGCTCGACTCCAACATATTCGACCTTTATCACGCCATCGAGCTTAGCACCCCTTCTAATCGCCTCATTGAGGTCAACAAATTCTCCCATCTTTAGGGCAGTGGGGCTTGGCTTTGCGTCATTGGCTATCCAGCCCCCCTTGCTGATTTTTCTTTCGTCGAGGTCGGCCTGCGTGAATCCGCCAAAGCCCCGCCCGTATGCCCCCTTGGTGAGAGGCTTGTCCAGCCCAGTGCCCAATGGCTTTGAGATGCCGTTCTCCGTTCTGTATGCTATCCTGCCGAAGCCTGTGTTCAGGGTAATGGCTTTCCATGCGTAGCCCCCTTGGACTAGGTCATTTCTTGGGCCGCCTGGCGCGTCGGATAATTCGGTGAGGTTAGTCAGCTCTGTGCCATTCTTAAAGACCTTCCAATTGTTTGGGTTGGTAGCCGCCGCTATGGTGCTGATTTCGCGGTTGAACTTGATTTCTATTTGTGAGTCGGAAATAACATGGACGTGTTCTATCGCCAACGGCGGCAATGCCCTGCCATTTGAGCCAAAGTTGTCCACCTGGCTGCGCCAAAACCAAGGGTGGCTCTTTTTCATGATGTCGTTTGACATGCTGGCGTTTGTGGCCCCGCCTTGGCCCCAACCGCCCCATCTGCCGTTTTCGCCCCGGCCCCGCGCATACTCGTCGGCAGTGCCCGAAAAGTATTCATACTTTCCATGTATGCCAGACAATGCCGTATATAGGGCTTTGTCGTATGCCTCCAGCTCGGCGCGGGTGTTCACAGGGAACCTTTGGGGTTGCCACGCGCCATTTGCCGATTCAGGCAAAAATTCAAAATGAACCATCGCGCCATAGACATAGTAGTCTTCCGCGCTATTCCTCATCGCAGTGCCTGGCCATTTTATGCCTATGTTGCGGAACGCGGCCTCAATTTGCCTGTCGTAGCGGTAGTCGTCTGGCTCGTTGAAATGGCTGTGCGGGTACCTCTTGCAGCCCTCTTCCACGCCCAGTTTGTAATAAAGGCGCAAGAACGCCTCGCCAAAATAGAAGAAGTCGCTTTTTGGCCTGGCGGCGCTGCGGCCGTCCCTCGTGCGGGCCTCGCTCTCGTGTCGCATCACGTCGTCCGCCGTTGCAACGATGACGGCTTTTTCTGGAGTTCCGTGTATCACCCTCCTGCCATATACGTCGTCGTGTCCCATCTTTTTGTGGTCGAACAATTCACGATATTCGGGGGCCTCATAGACAGACTGGCCTGGCCCTACCACTACCGCCTTGAATCCAGCGTCAATCATGGGGATGTTGAGATATTCGGAGCGACCCACCAGCCTGCTGATGCCTTCGCCCAGCATGTCAGTCACCCACCTAGCGTCATAGTCTTGGGTGATCGCGCTGAATTTGCTGTTGTTCAGCGCCACGCCGGCCTTGCCAGCATTGCTAGAACCCCATGCCCACATCATTGACATGTGTCCCCTCTGTGAAAAGCCATAAAAGGGCATCCAAGCCGCAGGGACAATCTTCTCGTTTTTCGTGCCCGGCCTATGGGACACACGCAGCCTTCCCGCCGCTATTCTGCCATAGCTGTCATAAGTGTTAGTTCCAGCGATCTGCCTAGAGCGCTGCCGACCAAGAGGCACGAGCGGAGTTCCGTGGTCGTCCAGCGGCGTTTTGAGGCGGATGTTCACTGCGCCGCCCTTTGAAGCGCCCGCTGTCCAAGCGTACGGGCCGAAGTTGAAATATGATAGGTATTCCCATTCGGAAGGCGGCAAGGGCTTGCCGTCAATGAGGATGGCGAATGACGCTTTGGCTTCCGCGTCGTTCTCGATGGGCACAGAAAATGCGATTTCCAGTTCCCTGTCCGTGATGAGGCGCACCCCGCCCACCACGCCGTCAACGGCCGCTTTTGACTTGGCTTGGGCAGATAGACTTGGCCCTGCTGACAGTGCGAGTGATAGTACCAAAAAGGCGTCCGCTGCGCCGCGCAAAAGTGGTTTGATGAATTTCATAAAGCCTCCTCAATGTATCTATTTTATAGTGAGATGCAAATAAATTTCAGCTAATTCTGAACGCTGTCGCTTGGTCGCGCCAGCCGCCTATCCTGCAACCGTGTCCGTCTATGGTTTTTGTTGATCTTTAGGTTTCCTGCTCATTCTTTGGTATTTTATTTGCCGCGCTGCTTTCTGCAGCTCCCCTATTTGCATGAACCTTTTGTGCAGTAGATGCGTTACGCAGTGGTCGCAAACCTTCAACTCGTTTTTCTCGTCTATCTTTTTTTCGCATATCAGGCAGTGTCCATCTTTCGCTTCTTTGTGCTTAGCGTCTAGCTTTTCTTCTTGTCTTGACTTCTGGCGCAGTTCCCGCTTTATCGTTTCCTTGATGCAGTGTTCGCATACGCCATGCTTTGCATTTGGGTCAGTTTTTGTTCCGCAGAGTATGCAATAGCTTGCCGGCATTTTTTCCTGTATCTCTTGGCTGTCTTTTTTGAGCTGCTTTATGTGGGCGTCTATCATCTTCTTCATGTTGCTGGCCCCATTTTCGCTGTCGAACTTTATTGTCAGGAGCGATTGGCCCGGCTTTGTCTCTATCTGTATATCCAACGCCTTCCAGTGTCTAAGTTCGGCCTCCGCTATGATTGAGGTAGGCGTCATGCTGTGGGTGTGGTCTTCCCTCATGATGTCCCGTTCGGTCTCGGCTGTGTCGAACAGCTTCATTGTTGTTCCTCCTTGTTGATGGTTAGGCACCTTGCTGCTTTTTTACACGAATCGAAAAATATGAATTGGGAGCTATCCAGCTATTTTGGAACAAACTGTATATTCTTTTTTGTCACACACACTTGCACTATCTGCAATGTTGTTTGGCGGAAGGGCTATCTTGTGAGTTCGAAGCACGAATTACATTGTAATCGAATTTGTGCTAATTTGCCATCCATTCAAACGGATGGTTCCCTCTGGATTTACTCTATCTTAATCTTGAACATCCACAGCCCGGCGGAGAGGGTGACAATGGCTATGAGCAGCATGGGCCACATTAGCTGAAAGAGGTCTGCCGCCGCGAACTGTTTTAGGAACAGGCCCTTTAGCGCTGGTATGAAGTAGCTCAACGGGTTGCCCTTGGCAAGAAATTGCAAAAATGGCGGCATGTTTTCGATTGGCGCGACAAAGCCAGAGAGCATCATGGCCGGCACCATGAATGAAAATACGCCCAAGAATGCCTGTTGCTGGGTGGAGCATATAGACGAAATGAAAAGCCCAACGCCCGCAAGTGAGAGGCCATATATCGTCATGCCCACCAAAAGCAGCAGGACAGAGCTGGTGAAAGGCACCTGATAGAACACCACGGCCGCCAGCGCGATAAAGCCGCCCTGCGCCACGGCCACCATGATGCCGGGGA
This sequence comes from Holophagales bacterium, assembly GCA_031281385.1. Next base: position 11,441 of record JAITFL010000024.1, on the reverse strand, counting down.
TGGCCTTGCCGACCATGATATAGAATGGCGTCAGCGGCGATACAAGCAATTGGTCAAAGGTGCCTTCTTCCTTTTCTCGCGCCACGGAGAGGGCCGTGACGGAAAGGCAGCCCACTGTTGTGATGATGGCCACCAGGCAGGGCAGGATGTGCCACTTGAAGTTTAGATTGGGGTTGTATGCGTTTCGCACAATAATGGAAGGCGGCGGGTTAGCGGACGCTTCGGCCACGTATCCGCTGATGATTTGAGAGACGTACGAGCTGCCTATTTGCCCGCTGTTAGAGCGCCTGCCGTCTAGGATGATCTGCACCTGGGCTGGCTTTTTTGTGTTAGCTTGGGAGAGAAGGGCGCGTGAAAAATCTTGGGGAAAATGAACAGCGACTAAGGCTCGCTGCTTCGTGATGGCATCTCGCAACTCACTTTGGCTGTGAACGCTGATAACGTGGGTGAAGGCGGCTGCCTTGGATATTCGCTGGGCTATCTCGATGGATTGGGCCCCATTGTCCTCGTTGAATATGGCGACTGTGTTACCCCTAACCTCCATGTTGGCGGCGAATGGGAACACTAGTGTCTGCAATATGACAGGCACTATGAGCATGGCCATGGAGCGTCTTTCGCCCAATAGCACTTGAAGCTCTTTTTTTATCAATTGCAGGAGCCTGTACAACATGCCGTCACTCCAATGTCCGCTTTGTCTTTTTGGCTGTCAGTGCCAGCCACAGAATCATCAGCGCAAACAGGAATATGGAATTTTTCCACAGCAGCGATGGCACCAAGCCAGCTTGGAATATCGTTTGGAGAGAGTTTGCGTAATAGCGGGCGGGGATGAATTGGGTGATTATCCTTATCGGCAGCGGCATGGACAGAATTTCAAACACCACGCCGCCAAGAAGCATTGAGGGCAGAAAGGCGGCAAGAAGCGTCGCCGTTGCCGCGTCGAATTGGTTTCGCATGACAGTTGACAAAAATAGCCCCAGCCCGAGCGAGCAGCCCATGAATAGGGTGGATATTAGGCACAGGACGATTATTGAACCCCGAAATGGCACGCCCATTATCGTCGTCGCCACCACTAGACACAGGAACATGGCCAACATGCTAAGGACGTAGTAGGGGATGATTTTGGAAAGCAACAACTCCAGCTTGGTGATGGGCGATGCCAAAAGGGCCTCCATCGTGCCCCTCTCCCACTCCCTAGCGACCACCAGGGAAGTTAGCATCGCGCCGATGATCGTTAATACTATGCCTATTGTCCCAGGCACCAAAAAATTGCGGCTGATGGTGCTTGGATTGAACCACGAGCGCGTGTGTATTTCGATGGGTGCGGCCTGCCGGATGGCTTTTTCCTCGCCCTGCGCCTCGCGCCAGTTTTGCCATATCCCCTGTATGTATGCAGCGACAAAGGTGGCCGTGTTTGTCTCGCCGCCATCGGTGATGACCTGTATCGCTGGGCTGCTGTTGCCATTCAGCGATTTTGCGGAAAAATCGTTTTGGATCACCACTGCGCCCTTTAGCCTTTTGTGGGCCATCTCTGGTAGTAGTTCGGCCTGGGATGAAATGGGGATCATATCTATGTATGGGGAATTGGCTAGGGCCGAAACAAAGTTTTTTGCCAAGGCCCCTGTGTCCTTTGAAAGCACGCCGATCCTTGTTTTGCCTGTGTCCAAGTTTATGGCGTAGCCCATCATAAATAGAAGGATCACGGGCAGTATGAAGGCTATCAATATGCTGCTGGGGTCGCGGACTATCTGCAAGTATTCTTTTTTGCACAGCGCCCGCAGCCGCCGCAGGCTAAATCCATTGCTGCCGCTATTATCAGTCTTCATCTGCCCCTCTCACCAATTCTATAAAAGCATCTTCCATCGAAGGGCTTGGGTTTTGCGGTGTGGCGACTTTTTGCTTTAACTCATCTGGCGTGCCAAGGGCAATGAGTTTGCCGCGGTACACTAGGCCAATTCTGTCGCAGTACTCAGCCTCATCCATGAAGTGAGTCGTCACCATCACGGTTACGCCCTTGTTCGCCAGCCCGTTGATGTGCGACCAGAATTCGCGCCTGGCAACGGGGTCAACGCCCGACGTGGGTTCGTCAAGGAATAGCAACTCTGGCCCGTGCATTATGGCGCAGGCCAAGGCAAGGCGCTGTTTGATGCCAAGGGGCAGTTGGCTTGATGGCATCCCCAAGTAATGGCCTAAGTCGAAAACATCCACCATCTGCTGGATTTTACTCTTTTGCTCCGCGCCCTTTAAGCCATATATGCCCGAAAAAAATGTTAGGTTCTTTTCAACTGTTAAATGGGAGTACAGCGAAAACTTTTGCGCCATGTACCCAAGGCGCTGCCTAGCCCTAGATGGGCTTTTTGTCAGGTCAATGCCCATCACCAGCGCTTGGCCGCTGGTGGGCTTCAAAAGCCCGCACTTCATCTTGAACGTGGTTGATTTGCCCGCGCCATTTGGGCCAAGCAGGCCAAATATCTCTCCCTTTTTTACGCTGAAGTTAACGCAGTCCGTGGCGGTGAAATCGCCGAATCGCTTTGTCAGCTTTCTGGCTTCTATTACAGAACCTTGGTCAACGCCCTTGGGCAGGACAACATCGGAAATGGACGCGGCGAGCGCCGATTCGGAGCCAGCCGACCCGCCCAGCATGCTTATGAACGCATCCTCCAACCTTGGCTCTACCTCGATCAATCTGGCCTCTGGCCCTGCGCCCATCGCGCCTAAGTCGGGATGTTTGTTTGCTTCCAAAGTCACCAGCCGCACGTTTGCGCCTTGTATCACACCGTCAATTACTTCTGGCGCCCGCATGGCCCGCATAAGCAGGTTGCGGCGGTCGCCCTCGATGTTTGTTATGTTGAGGCACCTGCCGCGCATAGAGGATTTTATTGACTGCGGCGTGTCGTTGGCGATAATTTTGCCGTCGCTCATCAGGCACACCGAGTCGCACAATTCGGCCTCGTCTAGGTATGACGTGCTCCACATGACGGTCATCCCGCCGCTGGCGAGTTCGCGCACCATTCGCCATAGTTCTCTGCGCGATATTGGGTCAACGCCCACGCTGGGTTCGTCCAGCAGCAGTATTTTTGGCTTTCCCAATAATGTGCAAGCTAGGCCCAGCTTTTGTTTCATGCCGCCCGACAGCTTGCCAGCGTAACGCTTTGTGAAACGGGACAAGTCGGTAAACGCCAGTAGGCGGTCAAATAGGCGTTGGCGCTCGATGCCCACCACGCCTCTGAGGTCTGCATACAGGTTCAGGTTTTCTATCACGCTTAGGTCTTCGTAAAGGCCAAATTTTTGTGGCATGTAGCCTATGTCGCCGCGCAGTTCGTCCCCTTGGCGGTACGGTTCCATGCCAAGCACCCTGATATTTCCGCCTGTAGGCTCCAGCAGCCCAGCCATCAGGCGCAGCAGCGTTGTTTTGCCCGCGCCGTCGGGGCCCACCAGTCCAGAGATGGAACCTGTGGCTATGATTGCGTTTATCCTGTCCAGTGCCGGTTTGGGCTGCCCAGAAAATTGCTTGGCGAGGTCTATCGCCTCTATGGCGGCTCCCATTCCTATACCCTTATTCCGTCCTCTTAACCGTCACTGGCATGCCTTGGCGCAGCATGGAATCGGGTTCATTGACCACTATGCGTATGCGATAGACAAGCGCCGTCCGCAGGTCTGGCGTTTCAACTGATTTGGGGGTGAACTCTGCCGTTGGGGAGACAAAGCCCACGGTTCCGCTATATGGCTTATTGGGGCGCGAGTCCGTGTACAGCTTGACCTTGGAGCCAAGGTTGAAGTATCCCAATTGTGATTCCTCAACGTAGGCCCTCACCCATACGGGGTTTGTCAACGACAGACTGAAGACTGGCGACCCTGCCTGCACCATCGCGCCCTTTTCTATGGCGCGGCTCAATATTATTCCCTCGCTGGGCGCCGTCAATGTGGCGTCCTTTAAGGCTAGGCGGCTTGTCTCCAGATTGGCCGCCGCCTGTTTTAATTGCCCGTCCGATTCGGCCTTTTCCTCTTCCCTAAATCCTAGTGTCAGTGCCGCATATAATTCTTGTGCCGCCTTTAGGTTGGCCGCAGCTTGGTCTCGGGCGGATGTGGCTGAATCCAGCAAGTCCTGCGACACAACGCCCGACGGCAGTATGGCCGAATAGCGCTCGTATTGCTGCTGGGCGTTCAACAGTGCCGCCTTGGCTGCCTCTACCTTTGCGCCAGCCTGCGCTATGTCCTCGGCCCTGTTGCCTTTGTGGATCAGCGTGTTGCGGGCTGAAATGGATGAATGTGCTGCCTCTGCCGCGTTCAGCGCGTTGACAAGCGGCTCTGTGTCCAATTTAGCGAGTACGTCGCCTTCTTGTACGGCGTCGCCCTCGTCAACCAAAATGCTGGCCACGCGCCCTGAAACTCTAAAGGACAGCGCGACGTCGCGGATGTCCACATTGCCGTAAAGTATTCCCCCCCTGTCCGCAGGCTTTAGGTGCCTGTACAAAAAATAGCCGCCTACGGACAGCACCACTAACACTATGGGGGCAACGATCTGTTTTTTCATGCTGTGCTCCCTTCCGGCCCTTTTGGCGCGGCATTATTTGCTATCCCTGCCCAAAATAGATTGAACCATTGTTCCTCTGCCCTTGGGAAAGCCTCGTCGGGTGGGACATTAAGAAAAATTGTGCAGTACTGCGGAAAGACGTCCATCAGTTCTAAATAAAACCTCAAAAAGAAAAACGTGGTCGCGGCAACGTCAATGTCGTCCCTCAACTCGCCCGATTTTATCCCCCACTCAAAATAACTGCTTAAAAGTTTGGTTGCATCGGATATGTATTGCTTCCAGCAATCTGAAACGCCATTGCTGGCCATGACCTTTCCGCGCACCATTGCCCTATAGCCCGCGTCGTCCATCAGGTGCTTGTAGAGTACCATCATTGTCTGCCACAGTGCCTCTTGCAAGGGTGTGCGGCCATTCTCGTTTTTTATGGGTTCGGCGAGGCCCTCTGTTTTGCGCATTAAGGCGCATGTTTCTGCTACGGCTTCTAGGTCTGGTATCAGCTTTGAAAATTTGCGCTCCATGAGCGCCGTGAATATGGCATCTTTGTTTTCAAAGTGGTAATACAGCAAACTGGGGTCGCACTGGGCCTCTTTTGCTATGGCGCGTACGCTGCCAAGTTTCACTCCGTCCCTGGCAAACACAACTTGGGCAGCGTCCAGTATGGCGGAAGGCTCCACCCTGACAGCTTTAGGCCCCCGATGCCCCTTTTGCGGCAAGTCCTCTTTGGTCATTTTCAACATACGTTGAATTATGGGGCAAGGGGCGGGGGCTGTCAAGGAGAAATCTGTTGCGGCTATGACTGGAATTGACAATCACATCAACCAAAACCCGTATCACGCCAGCCAGGCCCGTCGCTCAATGCTGTCCAAAAACAGCAGCAGCCGGTTGGTTATGTTGACTTGGCTTGTTCCGCCGTCGTAGTCCAGCGCCAGCAGGTTGACGCCGGGGCAGAGGGCCTTTATTCGTTTTTCAACGCCCTTGGCGACTATGTGATTGGAGATGCAGCCAAATGGTTGCAGGCATAGCACATTGGGGACGCCGTTTTTGGCAAAGGAAAGGGTTTCCGCCGGCAGCAGCCATCCCTCTCCGAACTGGGCGGCGAGGCTGACGATTTGGGCTCCGCCCGCAGCTTCATCGAATATATCGGGGAATGGCACGAAATGCCTGAACCTGCGCCCCATGGCGTTTACACGGGCGACTTGTCGTGCGGCCCAAGGATATGCGCTGCGGACAAGAAAATCAGATAGAGTGGGGCGCGCCAGATTTAGCTCGGTGTTGGCGCGAAGGTTGACGAATGCCTGCATGAAAAATTGGAACAGCCCCGGCGGCACCACTTCCACCCCGCGATCCATCAGCCATTTGGACGCAAATCTATTGGCAAAGGAATTGAGCTTCAGGAATATTTCGCCGACTATGCCCACCTTGGGCAAAATTGCGTCGCTGGCTGCGGCGTCATACTCCAATGCAGCGTCGCCAAGCAGTGCATAAAGCTCGTCGCGGTCGCCGCGCTCAAGTGAGGGCCCTGCGAGGCGCAGGTATTTGTCGGTCAGAGATTTGGCAAGCCCAGGCTCTTTTTCGCGGACTGCCGTGGCGTGGTGGAACTTAGAAATGCTGTCCGAGTACAGCACCGCCGCAAAGGCCGCAGGAAGTATTTTGAGCCAGTTGATGCCAAGGCCCTTGGACTTTTCGACAAACCCCATGCTCAACACCGGCACGTTGGCAAAACCGGCTTGGGCCATGGCGCTTCTCAATAGGGCTATATAGTTGGAAGCGCGGCATTGGCCCCCTGTTTGGCTAAGCAGCACGGCAGTTTTTGATGTGTCGTGTCTGCCTGTTTGCAAAGCGTGTATTACGTCGCCGATGATAAGCGTCGCTGGATAGCATACTTCGTTGTTTGCATAGCGCAGCCCTATTTCAGCAGTTTCACTTGTGCTCTCTGGCAGGCACTCTATCTTGTAGCCCGCCAGCCGGCCCAAAGGCGGCAGGAGCGGGGCTATATACTCGCTCATGAACGGAACCAGAAGGGTGCGCCCTCGGTCTGACGCGCTGAAAAATCTCACAGTTTGGAGCGGCTCTGGCGCATTTGCGGTTGCTGTTGTGGCATCGTTTTTCCTATGGCGGCTGCTTTCAACCAGCGAGCGCACCCTTAGCTTTAGAGAGCCGGCGCTTGTCATGTCGTCAATTTTTAGTAGCGTCAGCGGCTTGCCGCGTCTTTGAAGTATGTCGGCCACTTCTTCCTGCAAAAAAGCGTCGGGGCCGCAGCCGAAAGAAGTGAGCTCCGCGAACTGCACGTTGGGCCTCTGCTGGCTCGCCCATTCTGCCGCCCGCAGGATGCGGTTTACGTATGTCCACTGCCTCACCAAATGGCCGTCAGTTTCGGGCACGGCATCAGTGGCCGTGCCGCGCACAATGTCATCGGTCAGGACGTCTGCGCCTAGCGAGGCTATCATCTCTGCGGCCTTGTGCTGAATTAGGGGGTCTGCGTGATATGGCCGCCCGGCAAGCAATACTATGGGGCGTTCCGCGTCTTTCGCTCTTTGGAACGCGTCAAGATTCAGCCGCTGCACTTGGGCCTCATATTCGGCTTGCGCCCGCTCCGCTTTTTGGAACGCTTGAGCGGCTATGGATTCTTTTACTCCAAGTCCGCGCAGATAGCTGCGGCAAGCTTGGGAAAGCAATTTTCTGTCCTTGAATGTGACCTCTGGAGAATCTATGGGAATGTTCGTGTTGGTAGAACTCTTTATCACGTCGCAGTAGCCCGAGACGATGGGGCAGTTGAAACTGTTGGCTTCGCTGGCGCAATCCTGTTTTTCATGCACCACGTACGGCATAAAAATGCGGTCAACCCCTCGGTCGGCCAAGTTCAGTATGTGGCCGTGCGTCAGCTTGGCGGGGAAGCAGAGGTTGTCCGACATCACGCAGCGCGCGCCAGATTCGAAAAGCCCGAATGAAGAGTGATCGGAGAGTATAGTCTTTATGCCACTGGCATTGAACAGGGCATGCCAAAATGGGTACTCCTCATACATGTTAAGTATGCGCGGAATGCCCAAGACAGGCCTTCCATCTGGCTCTGGCATTTCTGGGCGGTCAAACAGCAGGCGCAGCTTTTCTATGTACATGTTGGCACCGTGGACTGGCGCCGAGCCACGGTTATGGAAAATCTTTTCGCACTTGTTGCCCGAAACGTAAGTCGCATTTCCGGTGAATGCGTATTTTGTTATGGCGCATTGGTTTTCGCAGCCGCGGCACTGCAGGGCCGAGCGCTTGGGTGGCGGAATATCAATCATGTCGCCAAGTGGGCGCGGCACTGCGGCTGCGGCGTGGTCGGCGGCGAAAATTGCCGCTCCATAGGCGCCCATCAGTTCGGGCTTGTCCGTGCGATGGACAGAGCGCCCGGCCAATTGCTCAAAGGCAGCTACGATGGCGTCGCTGCGCATCGCGCCGCCTTGAACGACAATTTTGTCTCCCAACTCTTCCGCATGGCGCAGTTTGAGTACCTTGAAAAGGCAATTTTTGGCTACGGAGTACGCCAGCCCTGCGGCGATGTCATCCGCGCCCGAGCCTTCGCGCAGTGCCTGTTTGACTTTTGAGTTCATAAACACAGTGCAGCGCGTGCCAAGGTCGGCCGGGGCCTTTGCGCGGCAGGCCAGGCTGGCGAAATCGGCAGCAGAATGGCCCAGCGACCGCGCGAAAGTTTCTATAAACGAACCGCAGCCAGACGAACACGCTTCGTTGATCTCGGTGCGAACCAGTGCGCCGTTGGAGACGAAGATGGCCTTCATGTCTTGGCCGCCGATGTCCAGGATAAACGAGACGCCTGGGAAGAGCCGCCTTGCCGAAAGGTAGTGGGCCACCGTTTCGATCAAGCCAAAATCTAGCCCAAAGGCCGCTTTTAGCAGATCCTCACCATAGCCAGTTGCTGCTGCTGCGGCAATTCGCAGCCCCGGCATCTCTCTGGCCAGCGCATCAAGCCCTGTGCGCGCCGCTTCGAGTGGGTTGCCATCGTTTGCAGTGCAGCGCCCAAATATGATTTCGCCGCTGGCGTTGGTGGCCACTATCTTGGTTGTGGTGGAACCAGAGTCTATGCCAAGGTAGGCTTCTTGGCAAGGTTCAGATAGTGAAGCCGTTGGCAGGGCGTCTAGGCTCTTTTGCTGTTGCCACTTTTCATATTCGCTTTCGCAAGGGAAAAGAGGCGGCAGTGAGGCGGCCCCGTCGTTGTCATAAACAACATTTCTGGCCGATTGCGCAACGTCATCCAACGTGAAAGCCTTTTCTCCCGTCGAGTTTCTGGCCGCTTCTAACGCGGCTCCCCAAGCCGGAACCAGATGGGCGAATTCGGGCGTGATGAAATCATCTGACGGAAGTTGGAGACATCCGGCAAAGGCCCTTCGCAGCGCTGGAAGGAAGGTGAGCGGGCCGCCGCAGAGAAAAACTTTTGGCTCTATCTCGCAGCCGCGTGAAAGGGCAGATGTCGCTTGCAGGGCAACGGCATGAAAGATAGAGGCGGCGATGTCTTCGCGGGGAATGTTGGCGCTGATCAGGTTTTGCACGTCGGTTTTGGAAAAAACGCCGCAGCGTGACGCTATGGGAAGGATTGTATTTGAGGCCAACGCCAGTTCGTTCATGCCATCTAGGTCAACGCCCAGCAAAATGGCCATCTGGTCGAGGAAAGCCCCCGTCCCTCCGGCGCATGCGCCATTCATGCGCAGATCAACGCTTCCGTCCCGCTTCATAAAGATGATCTTTGCGTCTTCCCCGCCGATGTCTATAAGGGTTGAAATGTCCTGGTGAAGGCGGCGGATGAAGACTAGTGCTGACGCGACCTCTTGAATGAAAGGCAATTCGAGGCGTTGAGCCAGCCCCATGCCGACAGAACCCGTGACCGCTAGGCGGACAGATTCCCCGCCCGCAGTTTCGGCTGCGTCCCGCAATGCGGAGTCCAAGACACTGGGAACGTCGGCGTTGTGCCTCACGTATCGGCAAAAGGCCAAGCCGCCGCCTTCATCGAGCATCACGGCTTTCAGTGTCGTGGAGCCTATATCCAGACCCATGCTTTTCATAACATGATTTATTATGCCACAAATGTGGCTAGGCGGTGCATGTTAGCGTTGACTGCACGTTTCATAAGCACTCTTGAAGCGCCTTTCCCCAATCGTATTTTGGCAAACCCTGTCTATTTATATTCAACATGTGTTGAATTGTGGCACAAGCAAAATTTCCTGTCAAGGGAAATACTCCATGATTCAAGACAAATTTTAAGAAGTGGACATTCAACATCAGAATCTATTGATTGGTTTATGTGCTAACATTTGTATTGCATCCTTTTGCTAGTTCTTAATAAGGATGCTTGCATACGCACCAGCCAAATTCTTTCACTTACCCCCTTTTTTCTGCGAGGTCGCAAGATGAAGATACAGCGCAAGATCGAAATTATGAACATCTGCTCCGTAGTATTGGCCGGAGTGGTCGTGGCGGCGCTATGCACCTGGCAGGCGGCCTCATCGCTGAAGGAGCAGGATAAGGAAAACGTCATTGCCGACACCACAATGGTTTCCCAGTCGCTGCAGGACGACCTGAACCACCTGCAGTCCGCGGCGGACACCTTGGCCACGAACCCTGAATTAGTGCAGGCCGTGCAGAGGAACGACTTGGCCGCCATGCAACGCATGGCGAAGAACATCTTGGAGACTTTCAATGTCTCAGTACTCACCATCACGGACGAAAAGGCCATTACGCTGGCTAGGGGGCATTCAGAAAAGACGGGCGACAAGCAGGACTCGACCAGCATCTTGGCCGCGCTGTCATTGGGCAAGAGCCTGAACGGAATGGAACACGGCAAACTTACCGGGTACTCCATGCGTGGCGTCGCCCCCATAAGGGCCGGCGGCAGAGTCATAGGTGCCGTTTCTGTCGGGAACACGCACATACAAGAGCACATTCTGGTTGACAAGATCAAAAAAGTATTTGGCGCGGAATGTACCATATTCGATGGCAACACGAGGGTTTCCACCTCGCTCAAAAAGCCCGATGGCCAAAGGGCCGTTGGAACGACGCTGGACAACAAGGCCGTAGTACAGACGGTGCTGAATGAAGGCAAGAGTTTCTTGGGCGAAAGCGTGATATTTGGCGGACATTACCAGACGAGCTACACTCCGCTGAAGGACGCCGAGGGCAATGTGAACGGAATGCTCTTTTTGGGCGTCAACATGGCCCCAGTCAACACGATGATTAAGAAGCAAATACTCTCAGCGTCACTGTTGGGCATCTTGGTGATCATAGTGGTGTCGCTGATCTCACGGGGCATCATAGTGGGCATCGTCAGGCCGATAGGCGTGACCAGCGCGCTGCTGCGCGAAGTGGCGACGGGCAACCTGACGGTGGAATCCAAGGCCGAGTCTAATGACGAATTCGGAGCCATGGCCGATTCGCTGGGCCACATGGTCACGGAACTTAGGGAGATTGTCGGCGACTTAAGCACTGGCATAGAGGATATGTCGCATACGATCCACGAGATAGCCAAGAATGCGGATCACCAGAGGAGCGGCTCGGAGAGCATGGCCGCCGCCATGACCGAGCTGTCGGCCTCCATTGACCAAGTGAGCGCCGGTTCAGAGTCATCGCTGGTGCAGCTCGATGCCGCGCTCGATGCCACCAACCAAGGCAACGAAGCGGGAGCCTCAACCAAGAAGGCAATGGAAGACATCACCACGACCACCGGCAAGATAGCTCTGGCCATCGGCGTCATCCAAGAGATAGCCAACCAAACCAATCTGCTGTCGCTGAACGCCGCCATCGAGGCGGCCAAGGCCGGCGAACAGGGCAAGGGCTTCGCCGTTGTCGCCGAGGAAGTGAGAAAGCTGGCCGAGCGCAGCGCGACGTCGGCTAAGGAGATAGCCCAGTACAACATAGATGC
>JAITFL010000017.1 GCA_031281385.1 Holophagales bacterium | reverse complement strand
TATCGGGCAGAATGGGTGCTCGGTAAAGTTATTTGCCCGGTGCTTATCTTACGTCCTCGGGTTCGCGGCCCGGTGACTTGGTTTGTTCATCGCCGGATCGCGGAGCCCGCCCGGATGCTTAACTGGGGAACTCGCTTGTTGCATTGCTCGCAACTTCTCGGTATCCTGCGCTGGCGCTTGGATACGCGAGACATCCTCCGTTGTTCTCTGCGGCACATTGGTCGCCAATGCTGCTATGGGCGTTTACAGCTTGTTCAACGTCGTTTTCGCGCTGCACCGCTCGCTCCCCAGACCCCGGGTACTCGCCTCGCCTACTGCCCTATGTAGGGGCAGATACATGGGCATGGCTTCGATGGGCGGGCAGAAAATTATGCAAGTGGATCCACTGTCAATTAAAGAGGCGGCGCTCTCTTTCGATACTCTGCAGGGTTCGCAGTTTGGAGTACAGGCCATCCGCTTGTCTGAGCTCTTCCGGTGGGCCTGTTTGGATTATTCGGCCATTTTCTAGGACTATAACTTTTTCGCATAGTTCTGCGGCGAATATTCTGTGGGTGGCAAGAACGAGTGTGGCCTTGCCAAGGAATGTCGCTAGGTTGTTAAGGATGCCGCTTTCTGTTTCGGAGTCAACGGCTGAAAGGCAGTCGTCCAGCAGCAGCACCCCTGGCCTACGCAGCAGCGCCCGAGCCAAGGCGGCGCGTTGGCGCTCGCCGCCCGACAGCACCACTCCGCGCTCGCCCACTACTGAATCCAGCCCTTGCGGCAGGCTGTGGATAAAACCATCTAGGCATGCCGCCCTTGCGGCCTCCATCATTTCTTCTTCGGAAGCGCTTGGGCTGCCGATGCACAGGTTGTCGCGCAGAGTACCGGAAAAAAGCGTGGCCTCTTGCGGCGCCCAGCCGAGTCCAGCCCAGTACTGCCTTAGCCCGTCTTTGTCCAAGGGGTACCCATCTACGGCCACAGAGCCGCGCTGGGGTTCGCGCAGGCCGGCCAGGGCCTGCAAAAGGATGGTCTTGCCCGACCCTATGCCCCCTACGATGGCTAGGCTGCCTCCCGCTGGCACCGAGATGGAGATAGGCCCTAAGCCCCGCCCGGATTCGAAGCGGATTTCTACATCTTTGGCCTCTAGCGAAATCGCCTGGTGGCCCCCGGAAAATGGCACGGCCTCTGGCAGGGCATCAAAGGGCTGCTCGAACAGTTGTTGGATTCGCAACTGCCCCGCTTTGCCACGCTGGAAGAGGTTGGCCGCCCACCCGAGGGACATGACCGGCCACCCAAGCGCCCCAAGATAGCCAGTGAAGGCCGTGAGGTCGCCTATCCCCAAGCGCCCTTGGGCCACCATGCCCCCGCCGAACCAGATCAGCACAATTATGCTGGCGCCGCCCATGACGGCGGCAAAGGGGCCGTACGATGAGAAAAAGGCAGTCTGCAAGACATTTAGCCTTGCCTGTTCTTTGCTCAACTTTGAAAACTCTTCAACGCGGATGGCTTCTATGCCAAACGCCTGTACCACTTTTTCGCCCGAAATGGTTTCATGGCTGAAGGTGTTCAGCCTAGAATTTGCCAACTGCAATTTTTGTTGCGTTATGTGCCCCCACCTGCCAAGAAAGTAAAAAAACAGCGGCAGCAGGGCAAAGGGCGACAGCACCGCCAGCGTTACGCTTGGCTCTGTTTTCAGCATCAGCGCTAGGGTCATCGGCAGAATGCACGCGGTCTGCAACAGGCTCATCACCCCAGGCCCTGTCGCCATCCTCACTGTGAGTACGTCGTCGCCGACGCGGCTCATTAAGTCGCCCGTAGTTTGGCGCTCGTAAAAAGAGAAGGGCTTAGACAGCAGAAAGTCGTACAGCTCTTCCCTTTGCCTTCTTTCTATTTGGCGGCTTAGGCCGATCAGAATGTTTCGCATGAAGTAGCGGCCCACCCCGGCGGCTGCGGTGACGACCAGCATCCATTTGAGGCAGTTGTGGGACAGCGGATAATTGCCAGCTTCGATGGCCTTAACCGCGTCGCCCGCCCAATATGGCACCCACGCTGCGGCCACGCCGCATAGCACGGTAGCCGCCAGCCCCAGCAGAAGCTCTTTTTTGTATGGATAATATAGCTTTAGCCACCAAGGCGACAAACTTTTGAACCCGCCCAGCAATCAGCCCCCCATCTGCCTAGCCGCTTATGGCTTGCGGGTCTGCCGCGACAACGCCCTCTAGGCGCTCCCACTGCACGTTGAAGTGTTCGATGGCCGCCTGTCTTTCCAATCTTTCTTGCTCGGCTATGCTGGTGTACGGCAGGAGAAAAACCACTCTGCGCGCCCCCCGCCTGATGAGTGCCCTAGTGCAAGTGAGGCATGGCTCGTGGGTGACGTACGCAGTCCCTATAGGGCCATCGCAAAAGCCTAGCGCGTTTTCTTCTGCGTGGCTGGTGTGCAGGCACCTCTGGGTGGGGTTGCAGGTGCTTGGCTGGCAGTGCGGCATCCCCGGCAGAGCTCCATTGTAGCCGCCCGACGCTATCCCCCCATCGGGGCGAAGCAGGACGCAGCCGACTTTTAGCCTGCAGCAAGTCCCAAGCCGGCTAAGTTCAAGGGCCATCCGCAGAAACACCTCGTCTTTTAGCCGCGGACGGCTGGGCGCACCGTTATCCATTTGCCGCCCCCGCAGGCTTTGCGGGCGTTATCTCGAAACCGATGCTCTCTTCCCTGTAGTCTGGCCTCTCCACCCAAAGGACGTGGGCCCCAAGGAACCTGGCAAGCTGCATAAGCCCGTCTCTGGTCACGTCTCCAATTGCCGCTCTGAGGTTTGGGTGCAGGGTTATCCTTATGGACGCGCCCCGCAGCTTGTCCCCAAGACGCGCCATCTCTCTGTAGGCTTTTAGGATGATTGTTTCGGGGCTGAGGCGGCGGCTGGTCCCTTCGCAGCGCGGACAGGGGACCGTCAGTTGGCGCTCTAGGCTAGGGCCCGTGCGCTTGCGCGTCATCTCCACTAAGCCAAATTCGCTGATGTCCAGCGCCCTTGCGTGGTTCCTGTCGCGCATCAGCTCTTCGTGGAGCTTTTTCATCACTTTGCTTCTGTGGCCGTGGTCTATCATGTCTATGAAGTCAATCACCACTATGCCGCCAAGGTTACGCAGGCGTAGCTGTCGGACGATCTCTGGGATTGCGGCCATGTTGGTCAAGAAAACAGTTTCTTCTAAATCTTTGGCGCCAATGAATTTGCCCGTGTTGACGTCCACGCTAACAAGTGCCTCGGTCTGATTGATGACTATTGACCCGCCCTGCCGCAGGAAGTACTTGGGCTGCAGCGCCAGCTCAAGCTCGCGCTCTATTTCGAATGCTTCAAAAATGGGGATGTCCGACGTGAATCTTTTAACCCTGTCCAGCCAGTCGGGGTGCAAGGCCTGGACGAATGCGACTACCTGCTGGTATGCCTCTTCGGTGTCAACCCAAAAAGCCGACACTTCTTCCCTAAACAGGTCGCGCAGCACCTTTTGCAGCAGTCTGAAATCCTGCCAGACGATGCTGGGGGCCATGCGCCGTCCGGCGCGGGATTGGACTTCTTTCCAAATCTCTCTCAAAAAGGTGATGTCGGCCACCAGGTCTTTGTCGTCCTCGCCGATGGCCGCTGTCCGCACGATGAAGCCTTCTCCGGGCTCGGAGTGCGCCTTTATCAAATCCCTGAGCCTCTCCCGCTCTTTTGCATCGGTGATTTTTCTTGAAATGCCGACATGGTCTATCCCCGGCATGAACACCAAAAAGCGCCCTGGGAAGCTGATGTGGCGGCTTAGGCGCGGCCCCTTTGAGGCGATGGAATCCTTTACCACCTGAACCAGCACTTCTTCTCCCTCTTTCAGCGGCGGGAGATTAACAGTGAGAGAGGCTATCTCTATCACGGCGGTGTCGGAATAGTCCTCGATGTCGGATTCTTCGGCGGTCAGGCGGTGGGCCTCGGGCTCGTCCAAGTACAGAAAGCCGTCCTTTGAATCGCCGATGGCCACGAAAGCGCTTTGCATTCCGGGCAGCAGCTTGGCCACCCGCCCTTTGTGGATGTCGCCCACTTGGCTGACGAAGGACGTACGCTCGATGAACAGCTCGCACACTTGGCCATTTTCTAGCAGGGCTATGCGCGTCTCCAGAGGAGTCGCGTTGACCACCAAGGAGCGGCGGACCTGCATCAGCGACCTCTCATGGAGATAGACAAGCTACAGTGTGCCAGGCGGCCCCCCACTTTGCGACCCAAACCGGGCGCCAAAGTATTGTACAAAAAAAAGGTTAGGAAGGGAAGCGCCTTAGTTAGGGGGTTGGGGCTAGTGCCCAAAAAACCAAGCACTGAACGAAGCCATCCCAATGCATCCGCCCGCCCATCGAAACCATGTCCATGTATCAGCCCCTACATAGGGCAGTAGGCGAGGCGAGTACCCGGGGTCTGGGGTGCAAGCGGGGCAGCGCGAGCCTGCGAGCTATGCAACCGAGCGCACCCCAGTTTAGCATTCGGGCGGGCTCCAAGACCCGGCACAAAATGAGGCAAATTGCCGGGCCATCACCCCGAGCAAAAAAGATATGCGCCGAGCAGATAACTCAACCGGACACCATTCAGCCCGATGAATCTGCCGGGCAATGGGTGTAGGAGTTAGGGGATAGGTGGTTTTGCAAAGTATTTTCTGGCTCTCAAAAGGATAATGTGAATGGATGCATTTTCTTTGCTAAAATTGACTTCATCGGTCGGCGATGACGCTTTGATTCTAGCCGCCGAATTATGCCCATTTCCCCTTGCCAGTGAGCCAGAAGGTGCCATGAGCGAAAGAATGGAATCTATGACCCCCCTGGATGCCCTGCGGCACATCCTCGCAGGGTATGTACCCGGCGATGAGGATTTTTTGCGCCGACTGCTGCCCAAGATGGGCGAAATTGGCAAGGCCAGCCTGCGCGTCCTTGGCGAATACCTAAAAAAGCCTGGCACTTCGACACTAAGGAGGGCGGTGCTGCCCACAGTGGCAAAGCACAACTGGCCAGAGTGGACCCACCTGCTATTTGACATACTTTCAAAAGAGCCAGAGCTCACCGTGTTCGACGAAGGCTGCGCCGCGCTGGGCCAGCTTGGCACAAAATCATCTTGGAAGGCGCTGCAGAGGCTCAAGACTGTCCGCGCCGCCAGAGATCACCAGATAATCCTTGACCGCGAGCTGAACGACCTAGAGAGCAAGAAGCAGCCAGTCGCATATTACATGGGCCGCATCATGGAGGGCGAGAGCAACCCTAAACTCTCTGCCACTGGCGCACGCATGCTGGCCGTGATGATGGGGCCACAAGACGTCCCCGCGCTCATACAGGCGTACCAGGACGGCGACATTGTGGTGAAGCAGCACGTCCTGCGGATACTGCCATGCTTCCAGTGCCCCGAGGCCAATTCTTTTTTGGCCTACACCCTAAAGAACACCGCAAACGACATACTTGAAAGCCGCAAACTTTTGGACATTGTGCAGCGCTTGGGCAACATGCCAAAGCCATCCGCCAAGCAAGAATGCCAAAAACTCGTGGTGGATCTATTCCGCGAGCAGGCCAAGTCCCTAGTCGGCGAGCTGAACATTGCCCTTGGGCAGGACGGCGCAGATGCATCCCATATTTTCGATGCGCTGGAAGAACTTGCCGTGACCACCGCCGCCACAATCTTGCTGGAATCCCTGCGCCTGTTGGTGGAGGGCAAGATGGCCCGGTTTTCGGTGGTCATTGGCGAGCGCGCCGCCGAAATTGAAAAGCAGCTCAACGACCAAGAGGCTGTCCTTGACTATATCGGTGCCGCCCTCGCACGGCTAGTTGGAGAAGGGGGAGCCGAACACGCAGACGTACTTCCCTATTTTAGGGAAGTGTTCAACCTCAAGCTGGGTGGGCAATTGTTCCTAGAATCGTACGCCACCCTTGTGTCGAACCAAGACGTTGAAATACTAGATGAATTTCTTGCCGACTCCGAATACCAGCGGCGCTTCATCATAGTTGACACCATTGGCGCCAAAGAGGATGACCGCTTTGTTGACTTTTTTTTGAAAGCCATCCGCGATTCCATCGTAGACGTAGGCCAGCGAGCAGTCCAGCATCTTGGAAAGCTGCACAGGGGGCGCGAGATCTTTGTCGAGTACTTCCATTCCGGCGACACCGAGAAGATGCGCCAGGCAATGTGGGGCTTCACAGAGATACAGATGGTAGAATCTGCGGATCTGCTAATAGACTTTATCCGCAAAGACCTGACGGGCGAAGCCCCCGTCAAGGGCGGGCTGCTGGTAGAGGCCGCCAACGCTTTGGCCAGCCTGCGCGTGCAGAGAGCCGCGCCGCTGATGCTGGAGATGCTACACGATGGGCAGCCCCTGCAGTTGCAAGTCGCCTTGGCAGAGGCCCTGGCGGCCCTCGAAAGCACCGAGTCGGCCTTGGGCCTTTTGGTAAAATCCGCCAACCTGCGGCACCTGGAAGTGCTATTTGTGGCGCTGGAAGGTTCTTTGGTGCCATTCAACTCGTTTACCAACGCATTTCCGATGGAGCATTACGAAGAATACGCTAAATTGCTGGAAAGGTGCTGCGGCGATGGCTCTGGCCACGGCAACACGTTCCGCGCCCTATGCTCCGTTGAAAAGCTTTACATCCTAGACTTGGCAAAATACGAAAGGCTGGTTGATAGAATATCAGAATACCTTTCAGTAATGCGCACCAAGGATGCCTGGGACAAAAACGCCAACGACCGCCTAACCGCCATAAACAAGGACATAGCCAAAAGGTGCGAAAGCCTGAAAGTCTTGGCCCAGAAAGAGCTAGACCTCACAAACATAATCCAACGCACCGCCCCCAAGGGCCCGCTGAGGTCAGAGGCCATTGTCAGCCTGCGCTCTAAGCTGGAAGACCCCGACCTTATACTCAAGGCCGAGATGGCCAAGTCTATAGCCAGCTACGTACACAGCCAACTAAAGGTAACCGAGCAGGACTGGAAAGACATTGCGCAGTTGTGCGAGATAGCTGGCCGCTGCGGCCAGAAAGACCTCATCGAGCCAATAAAAGCGATCTATGGGCGCGCAACTGGCTTGGGCCTCAAGAGCGCGGCCAAGAACGCCCTGCTACGGCTGGGGCTCACCGACGCAGAGATCAACCGCCGCGCCCCCATTACCTCTATCTTGGTCGTAGAACCCAGCGCCTTTTTCAGGAAGCGCTTGGTCGAAGCCCTAAAGGGCGCGGGCGAGTGGGAAGTGCGCGAAGCCAGCAGCAAGGACGAGGCGGACGGTATGCTGAAAGAATCTAAGGCCGACCTGATGATCGTCGAAACCGTCGAGGAAGGCGGCAAACTGCTGGCCTGGCTACAGGCTGCGTGGGATCAAAACAAAGTCAAGTATGTCTATATATGCACCTCAAACAGGGATATGTCCGGGTTCGGTGAGCCCCCTTGGCTGATAGGCACCCTATACAAACCTTTCCCGATGGAAAAGCTGCTGGAAGATATTACTGGCTAACTGATGCGGGCTGACGCCCGCGCCATGTTTATGCCGAATGATGACGCAGCGAGGTCATTCGCTGCTTGGACTCGGGACGAGCATCTTTCGGCCTGTTGTGTTATGCGTCGGAGCGTGGAAAAGCTTCCTAAATGCTAACTGGGGATTCGCTTGCACGGCCTCGCATGCGAGTCCGCGCTTCTTTTTAAGCCACCCAAGTGCTGCAGGCATTTGAGGCTGCACTGCAGCCTCAAACGCTCATAGCACTAGGGCGTCTTCCCCAGACCCCTAGTACTCGCTTCGCTTACTGCCCTATGTAGGGGCGGATACATGGATATGACTTCGATGGGCGGGCGGATAGTTTCGGGCTTTTGGAGAAATTCTAAAACGTAAACACAAAGCTGGTGGACATGTCCACGTCCATCTTTCGGGCTCTGACGACTATGTTGCCTATGTGGACTGGTGGGTCGCCAGGGGTGAGCGCCCGGATGGAGACCATGGCCGGGAGGTTGCGGTGGTTCATGTCAACGCCGATCTTTAGGGATGTGTTTCTTGTCATCGTTACGCTGATGCCGTTTTTAAGCGTTATCACTCTGTCTTCAAATTTCTTTATGTTGACTATGGCTGCCAGGTCTGCGTTATAGCTTATGTTTTCGAGGAACTTTCGTTTGAACGAGCTGGTCAGGTTGAAGGTGCCACTCTCTTTTTGGAAGCCCCAGGGGGGATAGGACGGCACTTCCCGCTTGGCGCCGAGGCCAGCGTCCACGCGCCATGTTTGGCCGGGGGAGTCCGACAGTATCCTGCCAACGCCTGCGGTTATGTCGGTCCGGCTGTCCAAGCCCGCCGGCAGGTTTTGTTCCCACGAACTGCCGCCGTACCAATACCACCTGTCCCTGTCTTTGAGCCTGTAGTCAAAACGCGCCCTAAGGTAGTATTTTTCGGCGGTGACAGTCGTTGAGTTGTTCTCTTTGACCACCAGATCGTTAAGAGAGGACCCTATGGCCACTCTCCTCTCCAGCACGGCGGCAGACCTGATCATCCTGCCACTGAGGACTAGGGTCATGAAGTTCCACTTCTTGCTGTGGTCGTCCGAAATGCTAAGCGTCTGGCCTGACGAGTTGCCAGAGGTGGCCACGAACGAGAGCGTGGCCGTGTTAGTCCAAGTACGCGGCTTGGGCTGCTGGGCCAATGCAAAGGCCGGTAGAACCAAAGCCAGTAGCCATTTCATAACGCGCTATTTTGCCATAAGGCCGCTGTAGAGCGCCGCGTGCTGTTTGGCGCTGCTCTCCCACGTGAAATGCTGCGCCATACCTTTTAACTGAATTTTGTCCCAAACTTTTGGCTTGGACTTGAACAGATCCAGCGCTCGGGTGATGGTTTCGCCCAACTGCCAAGACGTGGACTCGGAAAACACAAAGCCAGTGGCCGTGCCGTCCTGCAATGTTTCGGGGGTTATGTCAACAACTGTGTCGGCCAGGCCGCCTGTTTTACGCACCAAGGGAATGGTTCCGTAGCGCATGGCGTACAGTTGGGTCAAGCCGCAGGGCTCGGACCTGCTGGGCACCAAGAAGATGTCAGAGGCAGCTATGGCCCTGTGCGCTTTGCCCTCGTCGTACCCGAAATAGGCGGCGACAGACCTTGGGTGCCGCGCGCAGGCCCAATCAATGGCAGACTCCAACTGATAGTCGCCTTGGCCGATGATGGCAAGCTGGGCGCCCGCAGAAATCATATAGTCTATGTTGGGCAGTATGAGGTCTATACCCTTAATTTCGTTCAACCTGCTCACCAAGCCGAATAGGGGGGCGTTGGGTTCTTGGTTGAGTCCTATTTCTTCTTGGAAGACCTTTTTGTTGTAGGCCTTTGGCTTTTTTAGGTTCTTTGCAGAAAATGGGGTGCGGAGGTGCTGATCCTTTGCGGGGTTCCACACAAACTCGTCCACGCCGTTGAGTATCCCTTTCAGGTCGGCGGCGCGGCTGCGCAACATTCCGTCGAGATCCCACCCGCCTTCTGGGGTCTTGATCTCTTCTGCGTATTTTTGGCTGACTGTCACTATTTTGTCTGCGTAGGCCAAGCCGCCTTTAAGAAAATTGACCTGGCCGAAGAACTCGGCGCCGTTCACATGATAGGCTTCGCGGGGGAACCAGATTTCGCCCAGCAAGTGCTTGGGGAATACGCCTTGGTAGGCTAGGTTGTGGATGGTCACTACCGTCTTTGGCTTTTTGCCCTGAAATGACAGGTTGACATATACCGGCGCCAGGGCCGTCTGCCAGTCGTGGGAGTGAACTATGTCGAACTTGATGCCTTCTGCGTCGCCGTAAATGCCCATGTGGGCCGCAGCCCAAGAGAGGGCCGCGAAGCGCCTGTGGCTGTCGCCGTGGTCGGCGTACGGCCCACCCTCGCGGGCGAAGAAGGTTGGAGCGTCCAGCAGATACACCGGCACGCTGCCGGGTATGTCGGCCAGCAGGACTGTGGCCGGCCCCCCCCCCATGAGGTCATCGAAGGTGGCGGCCGTGCCATGGACACGCGCAACCTTTTTCAGGGCTGGATAGGCGGGCAGCAACAGCCGCACGTCAACGCCCTCTTTGCTAAGGGCCAAGGGCAGGGAACTCATGGCATCGGCAAGCCCGCCCACCTTTACGTATGGGAAAAGCTCTGCCGCCACAAAAAGTACTTTCATAGTTTAGTCTCGCTTGATCCTATAGGCGCTCTAACATTCTTTGCGAAATCAGTGTAACGCCGTTTGGCGTCCTGATAAAGCGCTTTTCATCGTCTTCATGGTTCTGGCCGGCCACGAACCCTTTGGGTATGTGGCAGCCGCGCCCAACGATGCACTTTCTTAGGAAGGAGCGCTCGCCGACGTCAACCTCGGGCAGGATGACGCTTTCTTCTACAAATGCGTGGCTGTGCACCCTGACATTGCTGGAGATTAGGCTTTGGTGGATGTGGGCGCCGGAGATGATGCTTCCGCCAGCGATGAGGCTGGCTATTGCCATGCCTTGGCGGCCTGGGTCGCTGTGCACAAACTTGGCTGGGGGGAGCTGCTCGTTGAACGTAAAGATAGGCCAGTATCTGTCGTATAGGTTGAGCGCGGGCTCGACGTAGGTGAGATCCAAGTTGGCTTCCCAGTACGAATCGAGGGTGCCGACGTCTCTCCAGTAAGGCTCTGGCTTATTGGGCTCTTGTATCGTGCTCTTTGTGAAGCTGTGGGAAAACACGCGGTAATCCCTAACGGCCTTTGGTATTATGTCCTTGCCGAAGTCGTGGCTGGAGTTTGGGTCGGCGGCGTCGTTGGTGAGCTGCTTGTACAAAAAATCGGCGCCAAAAAAATAGATGCCCATGCTGGCTAGGCAGGTGTCATGCTTCCCGGGGATCGTTGGCGGGTCGTGCGGCTTCTCAATAAAGGACATTATTCTGCCGCTCTCGTCCACTTGGGCTATGCCAAAATGGTGGGCTACGCTTTTATGAACCTCTAGGCACGCGATAGTCAGGTCTGCGTTAGCGTCCAAGTGATCCTGCATGAACAGGCCGTAATTCATGCGGTAGATGTGGTCTCCGGCCAGCACAAGCACCATGGTGGGATCCACTGCCTGGATGTTGTCCAAATTTTGATAGACGGCGTCTGCGGTGCCTATGTACCAGGCTTCGCTGGTCTCGTTCTGCTGGGCTGGATATACGTGGACAAATTCGCCCATCTTGCCGGGGAGAAATGTCCAAGCGGACTGGATGTGCTGGAGCAAGCGGTGACTGTTGTACTGCGTCAGGATGGCTATTTTGCGAAAGCCCGAATTGACGCAGTTGGACAAGGTGAAGTCTATCACTTTGTACTTTCCACCAAAATCCAGGCCGGGCTTCGCCAAGTCTGATGTCAGATCCATCAGCCGACTTCCGCGCCCTCCAGCCAGGATCACTGCCATCGTGTTGCTGTTCATCGCTGTCGAAAAATTGTCTTTTGGAAGCATCATGTTACCGCCTCATTCATTATAAACGACATGCTTTGCAATAATTATACCTTTTTGCAAAATAACTTTTGTTTCAGGCAAATTTTGGTTTTCTTTTTGTGAGCTTTTTGCAAAAACCTAGCGTGCGTCTGCGTCTGGCGTTTGGCAATTGTTTAAGGGGCAGTGACTATCTTTGTCGCCATCACTGCGGCCATCACCAGTATCACCATGGAATGAACCCTTTTGAGCTTGGCGCCCGTCATTCTGTTGGCCATTTTGGCGCCGAAATATGAACCTAGGTCGAAGCCGACGACTGCGCCAGCTATGGCAAGCCAGGGCAGGCCGCCTTGCGCCTTGGCGTAAATTATTACGCCCGGCAGGCCGATGGGGGGCAGCAAGATCAATAAACTAGTCAATTGGGCCTGATGTTGTGGCATGCGGAACCAGTAGATCATCAGTGGGATCATCACGACTGCGCCGCCCAAGCCAGTGAGGCCAGAGGTTATTCCGCCCAGCGCGCCTATGACGAGGCCGGGCAATATCAAAGACCTTGAATTTGGCCGACCCGCCATCTGGCCCGCGACGTTTTCTTTGCGGAACCAGCTATAGACTGCGGCGCAGATCATAACCCCAACAAACCCGACCCGCAGAGGCACCGAAGGAATCATGTTGGCTATGATGGAGCCAAGCCCCACGCCGCCCATGAAGCCAGCTATGATCAGGCCGACTATCCTGATGTCCCACTTGATGCCCTTTTTGATGTACTGAAATATGCCGGGCAGGCCGATGGGCATGGAGATGACGGCCAGCGTGGCCCCTTGTGCGCGGTGCTGATCAAGCCCAAGGAATATAGTCAATAGGGGGATCATCACTAAGCCACCGCCGACGCCGAAGAGCCCGGAGAGAACCCCTGCACCGGCCCCCGCCGCCATGCCGCCAAAAATACTGGAAAGTGGCTCCCACATGTATATGAGTTTATACCCAGCCGCGCAAGAGCGGCATAGGGATTAGGGTAAGAAGGGTAAGAATTGAGGCGGCTTCGCCGCGCCAGTATTATTGCCGAATGGACACGCGGCGAGGTCATTCGCCGCTTAAGCTCGGGACGAGCATCATACGGCCTGTTGCGTTTTTCTCCGGAGCCTGGAAAAGCTTCCCGGATGCTAACTGGGGGTCCAGCGGGAACCGCCTCGCATGCGAGTCGCCCCCTTTAAGCCGCCCAACTGCTGCTGGCATTTGAGGTTGCACTGGAGCGTCTTCCCCCAGACCCCCTGTCCTTGTCCCCTACACCCTGACTTATTCATCGGCTATACTAAGTAAGCTATGCAAATATGCTTCAACAACCTCATCTTTGACTCGCGGCGGGCGGTGTACGCCGCCGAGCAGGACACGCTGATCATTTCCGACCTGTTCTTGGGCAATGGCGCGATGAGGCGAAAGAAGCCAGACATAATGCTGACATCGCAGCACCACGACCTGTGGGAGCGCCTATTGGGGCTTCTGAGCGACTACAGGCCAAAGACAATTGCCTTGCTGGGCGACATAAAGCCCAACCAAGGGAACCTAGAGGACGACGAGGCGGAGGAGCTGCGATCCCTTTTTCGCAAACTGAGAGCCAAGGGGCGCAACGTGGTGCAAGTGGCAAGCCACTCCGAGCGCCTTAGCGGGCCAACGATGAAGGCCATTGGCATCGAGCCCCAAGAAAACCATTTCATTGACCCGTTCACGCTGATACACCGCCGAAAAATATTTGTGTACCCAAGATACGAGGCATCCTTGTCGGGCTTTTGGATCAATGGGGGCGTGCATCCGCTCTGCGCCGTGCCCACCCCTGGTCCGGCCTCTGAAGAGGGCTGGCTGCGCTACCCTGTTTTTTTGTTCACCGGGTTCGCCCTGGTGATGCCGCCCTTCGTCACATACGCCCAAGGCTGGGAAGTGATGCAGACAGAAAGGCTGCCCAAACAGGCCAGGGCATGGACGGTGCTGGGCGACCAAATGAAAGAGCTTGACCTGCTCGCGCTGCCACCGCCGCCAGAGGCCATTCGGCAAATCGTCCGTCCTGCGTCCAAACAAAGGGGCAGGCAAGCGCAGGAGGCACATGAGGATGCGTGAGATGTGGAGTAAGATAAGGCAAAAAGCCTATTGACAGTTGAAGCACTTGCAAAACTATCCATCCGTCCATCGAAGTCATGTCCATGTATCAGCCCCTACATAGGGCAGTTAGCGAGGCGAGTACCCGGGGTCGGGGGTGCAAGCGGGGCAGCGCGAGCCTGTGAGCGATGCAACCGAGCGCACCCCAGTTTAGCATCCGGGCGAACTCCATGACCGGGCGATGAATGAGCCAAATTACAAGAGTATCCGCCCCGAGTTCGAAAGATAGAATCAGGAGCTAGAAACAGATTGAATGCCCGCGCTGAACGGAGTCTTGCACACAAAATTAGCCGAGTTTTGCAAGTCACCGAAGGAACAGGGTCAAGTGGCGTTGCAAGAAGCTCGACTGAACGCAACTTGGTATAAAACCCGCCCCGCAGCAGTCGGGTCAACACTGAATGACCCCAAGATGGTTTTTCGATTTTCCCAGCCGATTTTTCATCTATAATAGAAATAAGCCTTTTGTGGGAGTCGCGCCATGAGCAACAAGCTGATGCTGACCTGCGCTATTACGGGGGCAGAGACCACCAGGGAACAGCAGCCCGCGCTGCCCATCACGCCCGAAGAGATTGCGGCTGGCGCATTCGAGGCATGGGAGGCGGGCGCTTCGATCCTGCATCTGCACGTCAGGATGGACGATGGTACTCCCACCCAAGACAAAGCCGTTTTCAAAAAGGCCATTGACTTGGTGCGCTCCAAGTGTGACATGGTGATAGAAACCACGACGGGCGGCGCGGTGGGCATGACGCCAGAGGAAAGGCTGCAGCCCGTCACGCTAAAACCGGAAATGGCCAGCCTAGACTGCGGCACTGTCAATTTCGGCGATGACTACATTGTCAACACCCTGCCCATCATGCGCGAATTTGCCAAGGCCATGAGAGACAATGGCGTAAGGCCAACCCTTGAATGTTTTGACCTTGGCCATGTTTACGCAAGCCAGATGCTAATCAAAGAGGGGCTATTGGAAGAGCCATACCACTATGGGCTTGTGCTAAATGTGCCTGGGGCCGCCAAGTACGAAGTGGATGTGCTGGACTTCATGGTTCGAAAATTGCCAAAGGGCGCCTTTTGGACTGCTATGGGGATAGGCGGCAAGGCCAACCTAGACGCTATCTATGGCGCGTTGTCACTAGAGGGCAACGTCCGCGTGGGCTTCGAGGATAATATCTGGTACTCTAAGGGCCGCTTGGCCAAAAGCAATGCGGAACTGGTCGAAAGAGCGGCCAGAATAGCCAAGGACTGCGGCAGGGAGATAGCCCGCCCCGATGACGTGCGCTCCATGCTAAAACTGAGAAAGGGATGACGGCCACCATGAAATGCGAATCCGTTGACTGGCGCTCCACTGACACATTTAAGGACGTAACCCCTGAGGAATGGCACGACTGGCGCTGGCAGCTAAAACACACCATCAATGGCATCGAAGAACTAGAAACAGTTCTGCCGCTGACCGACGAAGAGTGGGATAACATAACGAAGTGCCTCAAAAAATTTAGGATGCAGATCACTCCCTACTACGCCGCGCTGATGGACACAGAAGACCCCCACTGCCCCGTGCGCTTGCAGTCGGTGCCAAGAATTCTCGAATTGCACGACGACATTTCTGAATCCAGCGACCCATTGGACGAAGATGTTGACAGCCCTGTGCCTGGCCTGACGCATAGGTACCCCGATAGGGTGCTGCTGCTAGTCACCAACATGTGTTCCATGAACTGCAGGCATTGCACGCGCCGCAGGCTTGTTGGCGATACAGACGTACACATGTCTGAATACAATCTGCAAATGGCCATAGAATACATAGAGAAAACGCCAACGATTAGGGACGTCCTTCTTAGCGGCGGAGACCCTTTTGTGCTGGCCGACAATGTTCTGGAATCTATAATCAAGCGGATACGTGCCATAAAACATGTGGAGATCATCCGAATTGGCACAAGGATGCCTGTGGTTTTGCCTATGCGCGTCACAGAGGACTTGGCCAACATGCTAAAAAAATACCACCCGATATATGTAAACACGCACTTCAACCACCCAAAGGAAATAACCGCTGAAGCCATGAGGGCGTGTTCAATTTTGTCCAACGCGGGCATACCGCTTGGAAACCAAAGCGTACTATTGGCTGGCGTAAACGATGACCCAGCAATAATGAAGAAGCTAGTACACAAATTGCTGGCCATACGCGTAAAGCCTTATTACATCTACCAGTGCGACTTGTCTTTGGGGATCAGCCATTTCAGGACTAACGTCTCCAAGGGCATAGAGATCATCGAAAACCTGCGTGGGCACACCACTGGGATGGCCGTGCCGACCTTCGTCGTTGATGCGCCCGGGGGTGGCGGGAAAATCCCAGTCATGCCCAATTACCTAATATCTATGGGCGACGGCAGGGCCATACTGCGGAACTATGAGGGCGTTATCACTAGGTATTCTTGGCCTACGCATCATCCAGTTGTATTAAAAACAGGCCATGGCGAAACAGAAAGCGACAAAGCCAAGTACGCCGCAAAAGAAGGCGTGGCGGCACTTTTGTCCGGGGACGCGCAGTGCATCGAACCTGCGGGCCTTTCCAGAAAGCATAGACACTTTGAATGATCCTCAAAGCCATATTTTTCGGCTATATTCTTCCATGCGGCGGCGGATCA
>JAITFL010000013.1 GCA_031281385.1 Holophagales bacterium | reverse complement strand
CAAGCGCCGTTCGCAGGTCTGGCGTTTCAACTGATTTGGGGGTGAACTCTGCCGTGGGGGAGACAAAGCCCACAGTTCCGCTATATGGCTTGTCGGGGCGCGAGTCCGTGTACAGCTTGACCTTGGCGCCGAGGCTGAAAAGCCCCAGTTGCGGTTCCTCGACATAGGCCCTCACCCACACGGGGTTTGATAGCGACAGGCTGAAGACTGGCGACCCGGCCTGCACCATAGCGCCCTTTTCTATGGCGCGGCTCAATATTATCCCCTCGCTTGGCGCTGTCAATGTGGCATCCTTTAAGGCTAGGCGGCTGGTCTCCAGATTGGCCGCCGCCTGTTTCAATTGCCCATCCGATTCGGCCTTTTCCTCTTCCCTAAATCCTAATGTCGATGCCGCATATATTTCTTGTGCCGCCTTTAGGTTGGCCGCAGCTTGGTCTCGGGCTGAAATGGCCGAATCTAGCAAGTCTTGCGACACAACGCCCGACGGCAGTATGGCCGAATAGCGCTCGTATTGCTGCTGAGCGTTCCACAGTGCCGCCTTGGCAGCCTCCACTTTTGCGCCCGCCTGGGCTATGTCTTCGGCCCTGTTGCCCTTGTGGATCAGCGCGTTGCGGGCCGAAATGGACGCATGCGCCGCTTCTGCCGCGTTCAGCGCGTTGACAAGCGGCTCTGTGTCTAACTTAGCGAGTACGTCACCTTCTTGTACGGCGTCGCCTTCGTCAACCAATATGCTGGCCACGCGCCCTGAGACCCTAAAGGACAGCGCGACGTCGCGGATGTCCACATTACCGTAAAGTATTGTTCCCCTGTCCGTTGGTTTGATGCGCTTGTACAAAAAATAGCCGCCGATGGACAGTGCCACTATAACTATGGGGGCTATGACCTGTTTTTTCATCCCGCGCTCCTTTTTGACCCTTTCGGCTTGACGTCATTTGCTATCCCAGCCCAAAACAGCTTGAACCACTGCTTCTCCGCCTTTGGAAAGGCCTCATCGGGTGGGACTTTAAGAAAAATTGTGCAGTACTGCGGAAAGACGTCCATCAGTTCTAGGTAAAACCTCAAAAAGAAAAACGTGGTCGCTGCAACGTCAATGTCGTTCCTCAGCTCGCCCGATTCTATTCCCCGCAAAAAATGGCCGGATATGATGTCTATTGCGTCAGATATGTAATTTCTCCAGTCGTTGGAAACACTTTTGCTCGCCATGACCTTTCCGCGCATCATTGCCCTATAGCCCGCATCGTCCATCAAGTGCTTGTGGAGCACCATCATCGTCTGCCACAGTGTCTCCTGCAAAGGCGTGCGGCCATGCTCGTTCTTTATGGACTCAGCGCGGCCCCTTGTTTTACGCGACAAGGCGCAGTTTTCCGCCACGGCTTCTATGTCTGGTATTAGCTTCGAAAATTTGCGCTCCAACAGTGCCGTGAATATGGCATCTTTGTTTTCAAAGTGGTAATACAGCAAACTGGGGTCGCACTGGGCCTCCTTTGCTATGGCGCGTACGCTGCCAAGTTCCACCCCGTCCCTAGCAAACACAACTTGGGCAGCGTCCAATATGGCGGAAGGCTCCACTCTGACTGCTTTTGGCCCACGATGCCTCTTTTGCGGCAATTCCTCTTTGGCCATTTTCAACATACGTTGAATTATGGGACAGGGGGCAGGGGCTGTCAAGGGGATAGGTAATATCAGGTACAAGTTACAAGAAGCCGCCCTGCGGGCGGCGGTATTGGGGCTTATTCCAATTCTAAATAGAATCAGCCATGATTTTATTTAGAATTGGAATGCGCGACAGGATGTCGCGCCCGAAATGCGTAGCATTTCGTGAGGCCAGGCGAGCCGCGCCTCGCCGCAGCCGACTAATTCAAAATTGCATGGAGGCAATTTTGAATTAGAAATGGAATTGGGGGCTAGGGGTTAGGGACTAGGGATAAGAATTGATGCGGGCTGCGCCCGCGTTGATATTTAATTTGCGGATTGAGTTCCCAGCGTTGGGCGAAGATTCTCCCCGACTGTTACGCCCACATCGAAGCCATGTTCATACACCAGCCTGTACATAGAGCAGTGAGCGAAGCGAGTATCTAGGGGTCTGGGGAGTAGCGAGGGAAGTACTCGCATGCGAGTGCGACCGAACGAATCCCCAGTGAGCATTTAGGAAGGTTTTTCCACGCCCCGGAGCTAGGCGAAGCGAGCCGCAGTATGCTTGTCCCGAGGTCAAGCGGCGAATGACCTCGCCGCGTGTTCATTTTTATTTTGTTTGATAATAGCACATGCCATTATGGCTGCGGCGAAATGCACACGCTTGCCCTCGTCGTAATCCAGTGCCAGCAGGTTGACGCCTGGGTAGAGCGCTTTTATTTTCTTTTCCACGCCCTTGGCGACTATGTGGTTGGAGATGCAGCCAAATGGTTGCAAGTCGGTATTTCACGCTACAGATAAAAACTGTTCAACAGAGATGTCAGCCTGCCTTAAAATGGCCCGAAGTGTTCCTTCGGGCAAATCGCCTGGGTGATTCGGAATGGTCGTGAAGTGCCGTGACGCTGGCGAATACCATATTTCATGGCTTCCGGCTGCATGGCGATGAAATTCAAAGCCAAGTAGTTTGAGTGCGCGCACGACTTGGGTGTAGGAAAACCCTGACAAGCGCCCCATGCTATACGCCGACTATTAGCTGGTAATCGGTGCGGCTGTTGGCTTCAGGCAGTTGGGGCAATAGGCTCTCTTGGGCCTCAATGAGTTTTTTGGCGACATCTCGGGCGATCTGGAGGGTCTCTTCAATAGTCCGTCCTTGGGCCACAAGCCCCTGTATGGCATCTGAAGTGGCGAGATAGCAACCTTCCGGCAACTGCTCCACCCGCACGGCGATGATTTTTTCCATGTCACTTCTCCCGCATCATTTTTATTGTGTTTGATAATAGCACATGCCATTATGGCAATTTGCGCTTTTATTGTCCGCTTAACGGCGGCCTTGGAACGCTTGCGGTGCCGCATCCGCAGCAAAGCCCGCCTACGGACAATAAGCGGCAAGGATTTACAAGCAAATCCTTGCAAAGCAGTTCAACCTACAATAGGTTGAACTACTATATACCAAGTTGCGTTCAGATGAACGCAATTTGGTATGAAACCGATCTTTCGTGTCCAGGACGATGGATAAATAGCTTGGTTCGCCTACCACCGGGGCATGGAGCCCTTCCAGATGCTCAACCGTACGCCTGCCAGCCTCATCGCGCCGAACGAACACGCGGCGAGGGCATTCGCCGCTTGACCTCGGGACAAACATGCTACGGCCTGTTTCGCTTCCTTCCGGGTCTTGGAAACCCTCCCGAATGCTCACTGGGGGTCCGCTCGGGCCCGCTGCGCATGCGCGTCGAACCCTCGCTACCCCCCAGCCCCCCGGGGTACTCGCCTCGCTCACTGCCCTAATGTAGGGGCGGAGG
>JAITFL010000175.1 GCA_031281385.1 Holophagales bacterium | reverse complement strand
AGCAGCGCCCCAAGCGTCGCCACCGTGTCCAGCAGCGGCCTGAATGCCACTGTCACCGCCGTTGCGGCTGGCACAGCCACCATCACCGTCAAGACCGACGACGGCAACAAGACCGCCACCTGCACAGTCACAGTGACCGCCACCCCAGTGGCCGTGACTGGCGTCACCCTCAATAAGGCAACTTCCAGCCTGGCGTCTGGCAGCACCGACACCCTCACAGCCACCATAGCCCCCAGCAACGCCACCAACAAGAAAGCGACCTGGACTACCAGCAACGCAAGCATAGCCACCGTGTCTGGCAGCGACCTGACGGCCACTGTCACCGCCGTCGCCGCTGGCACGGCCACCATCACCGTGAAAACCGATGATGGCAACAAGACAGCCACCTGCACAGTCACCGTGACCGCCGCCCCCGTGGCCGTAACTGGCGTTACCCTCAATAAGACATCGGCCAGCATCTTTGTCGGCGACACCGACACACTTACGGCCACGGTAGCCCCATCCAATGCGGCCAACAAAGAGGTTACATGGTCCAGCAGCAACAACGCCATAGCCACCGTGAACAACGGGGTGGTCACTGGCGTGGTCGCGGGGAACGCCGTGATAACCGTCACCACCAAGGACGGCAACAAGACCGCCTCCTGCGAAGTCACCGTCAAGAATGTCCCCGTGACTGGCGTGTCCCTCAACACGACCTCCGCCTGCCTTAAGATCGGGGAGACAGCATCCCTGACGGCCACGGTGTCGCCGGCCAACGCTACGATCAAGGCCGTCAGTTGGTCCAGCAGCAACTCCTCTGTAGCGTCGGTGTCCGGCAGCGGGGCGAATGCAACGATAACGATGCTCAAGTCTGGCTCCGCCACCATAACTGTCACCACCCAGGATGGCAACAAGACCGCCACCTGCGCTGTGACGCTGTTCGTGTCGGTGACGGGCGTTTCGCTCCCTGGCAGTTCCTCTACTGCCACCCTCTGGATCGGCGTTTCCACCAATACCACTACTACCGCCACGATAACCCCGGCCAACGCCTCTAACCAGAAAGTCACTTGGGCCAGCAGCGACCCTAGCATCGCAACTGTGTCGGGCAACGGCCTAACTGGCACCGTCACTCCTATCGCAAAGGGAAAAGTCACCATAACGGTCACGACTGAGGACGGCGGCAAGAAAGCCACTAGGGCGATTGATGTGTGCGTTCCGGTGGAGAGCGTGACGCTGAACAAGGCGCAGACGACAATTTCCGTGAAAGGCTCTGAGTATCTGACCGCCAAACTCAACCCCTCTGGCGTTTCCAACCCGTCGTACACATGGACTAGCAGCGACCCAAGCATAGTTAAAGTAGAGAACAAGAACGACTGGCAGAGTACCATCACTGGTGTCGCACCAGGAACCGCTACTATCACGTTCAAAGTCGTTGCTGGTCGCACAGTGACGACAACCTGTGTTGTGACGGTGAAATGATAACCGCTTCGGACATAGTGACCCTGTATCCGCTTCCTGACGAGATTAAAGAGGGAGTGCGCTACGCAGTGATGAGCAGTGCAACATACACATACAACCGCATGGCGAAAGAAGCAGTTTGGAAGAGGGCGGCCCGCGTGGCCCGCGGCAAGGTCAACGAATATGCGCTCCTGAGATTCTTGACAAAACTTGGACTCGACCCCGAAACGCAACAAGACAAGACATACAGACAGAGCGACATGTTCGACTTCATTTTCAGGGACATGGGCAAAGAAGTGCGATCCGAACCAATGAGTTGTATACTTACAATGAGCCGCATGTAGAATAGGGAGTCGAACATGAGCCTTTACAACAAAATTGCCAGCGTATTGGCACCAAAGCCAGTTGCTAAAGTATCGCCATCGTTTCACGAAATCGTCGACGACCTTGAGAGGGACATTGTTGCAAAGTATGCTGTTGGCAACATCTACCTGCAGCGCAAGCAGTTCAGGTCTTTCGACAGAAAGATTGACATCCCCAATGTTGATTTCAAGCAATATATGATTCCGGACGCATGATGCCTAACGAAGGGCCGCAAGGAAGTGTCCATCAGTTTCTATCAACGCTAAAAGATGCATTTGCTCGTGCCGAAGCGATGGAGGCACGTAGCTCTTTTTTGCATAGAGAGTTGGATATCATCCCAATCAACCAACTTCGCTATGCGGGGTTTCACATGTTGGGCGCATACAGCACTGATACTGGCGAGTGGGATGTCAACGAACTGAAAAGTGCGATCAACCACTGCAAGCATGCATATAGCGATGCGACGTGTTCGGTTGCAGAATACTTGGTGAAATACTGCTGGTGCTTCGCTGATTTTTACAGGGGCAGGCGCGAGGTTTTGACTGTTATTCCCAATTACAACAACATCCTAATCGAAATGGACGAAGCATCTCGTGTTCTCGCCGTTTTTTTATCGCGCATAAATGAGGGGAAAGGGGATAACGAAATTGATCCGTATAACCAGAATCAGCGCGAAGAATACATGGTGACATTGACCCAACATATCGAAACACTGGATAAGACACGACGCACATTCTCCGTGGCAAGCGTTGAGATTGATGCATTGATAGCCAAGAATGATGCGCTGGAAGCTGGCAAGAAGCGGTTGAACAAGGTTATTCTTGTTGTTACGGCTCTGTCACTCGTCTGGGCTATCTTATCTACACTCGGAGTTATTCCACCGATAGTGTATCGCTAGGTATTCACCTTCACATTCGCTGAGTACCGACTAGACTGCCGCGCAGCGGCCTCTTGTAACTTGTACCTGCACTCATCGCTGCGCAGCCGCATCCTTATTGCCTAGAAAACCCTCAACAGCGCGATGAACCCATTGACGCTTTTTAGGCCGGGGATGTCGGATTGCAGGCCAATCCCTATGTCCGCCCTGACGGTCGTAAACCAGCCGAAGCCCGGGATGTCACCGGCTATGCCCAGCCCGGTGAATCTGTAGGTCTTTTGGTCGTCCATGCTTCTGGCGCGGGCGTGGTCAATGCTGCATGAGAAGCGCAGCATTGGGGAAGCGGGGAAAACATAGCCAAGGCTGGCGTACTGTATTCTGTCCGTTTCAACCGCGCCGCCTCGGATGCCGGCGACTCTTCCGATGCCACCCATTCCGCCCAAGCCCAAGGAAAGGAAGCGATCAAACCCGCTGCCGCCATCCACGCCGACTTCGCCATGAACCCAGGCCAGGGAATTGAGGCGCAGGTCGTATGCGGCCAAGGCACCCCATGTCTTGTACCTTCCGCCATCGGCAAGGGGCCTCACGTCGTCGGGGGGGCCAAAAACGCCATTTGGCCTTTTGCCTTCTCCATAATTCCCCCTAAGCAGAAAGCCGCTGCGCATCCATGTCAATTCGCCCGACAGGGCTAGGGTCATGCCGGACGGGGGGATCACGTACCCGGGCGTCCTATATTCTTCTTCCTTGGCGTCTGAATAGCGGTTATAAACGCCGCGCCCGTGGACGCGTCCGCGAAAGCCAAAGCCCAAGTCCCTGCCCAAGCCCACGCTGACCTGCCCGGACTGGCGGGCGACGCCGTCTTTGTCTAATAGCTTTCCGTCTTTTGCTGGGCGATCCGTGAATGCAAGCACCCCCCCGCTGGCAGTCATCCCAAGGTCGAATCCGCCTGGAAGGTGCGGGACGTTAAGGGTGCCCATGTTGAACACGCCCGCAATTATTGCGTTGTACTGTATCCCTTTGCCAAATGCGTCAAAATCGAACAGGGCCAAGGCTGCAGCGGGGATGACTGGAAAGGGCAGGGCAGGGTCGGCCATTATCGCGCCCCCTATGGCCCGGCCGGAAGTCCGCTGCTTCAGCTCCAATGTGCGGCTGCCGTCTTTGTTTTTTGTGAGGTAGCGCACTCCGTCCTCTGTCTGTCGCAGCATCGCGCCATTGGATTCTCTTGCCGACTGGCGGTTTTGCTCGAAATCGCCTTGGTTTACTTTGAAATTGCTATAGACTAGGTCTCTTTGTACTTGGCCGACGCCGCCCGATAGAACCCAGCGCTCGAATGTTTGGATCTCAAGTACGCGCCAATGGCCCGGAGCTGGCTCTCCATACATGAGCTTTCGCCTTTCGGATTTGACGATGCCCGGCAACTCGGAGCGCTCGCTCCTTTCTTCTAGGATGCGCCCTGTGCTTTCGGAAACGAGTATCTGGCCCGAAAAGAGCGTAGGGTCGTCTAAAATGGGGGCAAAGCGTATCCAGCGGGTGCCTTCGCCACCCGGCCCACCGTCGCTATAGCGGTACATCTCTGTCAGACTTAGGGCTACCGGTGGGCTGATGCTTCGCTTGCTCTCTACCATGGGCAGTTGCATTCCGCCCTTGATGTTTGCGCTCACTCCATTCACCAGCACTTTTTGTTGCAAAAGCTCTTCGGGTTCGCCCGCTTTTTCAAAGGAGCTGAACACAAAGCCCAAGTCCGCGTTGCCCCCCCTGCCCATTTGGGCGTGGAGGTTTATTGACAGCTTTGACTCTTGGGTCTGTAGCGCGGCCCTGTCCCTCAATTGGGTGGCCCTAGCTTTAGCTAGGAGAGCATAGACATCGTAGTCGGCCTTTCCTTCCAAAACCACTCGGGCATGCTCTTCTTGGGGCGAATAGGATTGCCATTTTGAACCAATGAATCGCCAGTGGAGCGCGGTATTTCCCGTCTGCCCGATGCCCCTAAGCGTCAGAACTTCGCGCTCTGCCTCAATTTCGCCAAATACATCTGGGATGGATTCTGCGAGGGCCGCCGCAGGGCCGCCGCGTGGCACGACGAGCAATGCCCCTCGGCCAAGCAATTGGGACAATTCTGCCCCTGGGTCAATGGGGCACCACATTGTCCAGGGCCTTGCGGGCAACTGCTCTTGCGCCATATTTAGCACATACAGCCAAGATTCCGGTTTCCCGGATAGGTTTGCTGGGGGTATTGCCCCCCCATCTAGGGCGCCCCAAAAACTTTCGTCCCAATTTGCGGGGGCGCGCTCGTCATAAGTCAAATATACTTTGACCGATGGGTTTTGGGCCTTTAGGGCTTGGCTGGCGCCAAGGAGCAGCACTCCGCGCTCGTTTCCACTGGGCAGCAAAATTTGGACGGACTCTTGGTTTGCAAATGCTTGAATAAGCCTTTTCCATGCTGCGCGGACGCGCTCTGTTTCCGCCTCGTTCAGGTCGTTCTTGGGAACCAATGCGCTTGGGTCGGCATTCCTCAAGTCTAGGGTAGGTGGCAGCGCGGCGTCCACCCTTATTAAAGGCACTTGGCCGCTCGCCCAGGCCGATATGCAGCAAGCGATAAAAAATGACAGGAGATGAATCCGCATTAGACAATTTTACTTTAAGACCCGCGCAAAAAAAATGTACAGCGGGGCAAGGAGACGCTGTGCGGGAGTATGATGTACAAATAACGGACGTGCAACGGCTCGGTGCCGCGGCACCAGTTGTTTTTTCATAAACTGCGAGAGAGAAGTAATGCGCTTTTCAGTCAAATACACCACATCCACTGGCGAAATTCTTGTTAGGGAGCTTGAAGGCACTAGCGCGGATGAAATTCGGCGCCGTCTGGCCGCCGAGGGGCACTTCCCAATGGAGGTCAAGGCTTCCCACT
This sequence comes from Holophagales bacterium, assembly GCA_031281385.1. The sequence continues at coordinate 30,360 of JAITFL010000175.1, read as the reverse complement.
CGGCGTTTTCTCGCAGCCGAACCATCAAGGCCGAGCCGCTGATAATGTTCAACCAAGAGCTGCTGGCGCTGCTCAAGGCTGGCATCCCGCTGCTGCAGTCCTTGGAACTGCTGATGGGACACGGGAAAGACCCAAACCTGCGAAGCGCCATTGGTCGGGTGGTGGGGCTGGTCAAGGAGGGCATGTCATTTTCTGATGCGCTGGATCAGGCCGGCGGCTTCCCGGCCGTCTATAAGGCCAATATCGTTGCGGGGGAGCGCAGCGGGACGCTGCCGGAGGTCATCACGAGGTGGCTGGCTTTTCAACAATTTGCCCAAAATAGTCGCCGCCGCATCATGGAGGCTCTCTTCTACCCCGCATTTTTGGTTGTTGTTCTGTCACTTTCCCTATTGGTCATGTTCAATTTTGTTTTGCCAAAGTTCAGCGAGGTCTTTGAGGGAAGCGGACAGGAAATGCCGGCCCTAACCCAGGCCCTGCTGTCGTTTGGCAGCTTCATGAGCGCGACAATTTACTACCAGATTGGGATTTTCTTGGCTTTGGTCGTGTTTTTTAGGTGGCTGACCAAGACCGAAGGCGGCATGAAAATATACGAACAGGTGCTGTTGCACATCCCGCGGCTTGGCACGCTGTACCTCATGTACCACAGCAGCGTCTTTACTAGGACAACCAGTGTGCTGCTGTCTGGCGGGCTGCCCGTCTTGCAGGCGCTGGAGGTAATCCAAAAGACCAGTGGTTCTTACAGGACAAAGACAAAGCTGTATTCGGTGATAGAGATGGTGCGGGCCGGTAGTTCGCTGCACCAGTCGCTGGAGCGTTCAAAACTGCTGGATCCGCTTGCGGTGGAAATGACTCGTGTCGGCGAGCAGAGTTCTGCCCTGCCCGAAATGATGAACCACGTGGCCGACTTTTTTGACCAAGAAGTCGAAAAATCTACAGTGGCCGTGACAAGCCTGATAGGCCCGGTGCTGATTCTGTGCATGGGCGTCACGGTGCTATGCTTGTTGCTGGCCATCTATGTCCCGATGTTCAACCTCAGCAACATTGTCCGCTAGGCCCCTCGACAACCTTGTGAAAATCGTTCTAAAATAATTGTCATTGGCGGTATTTCCAAAAGGAGTCAAACATGATACGCACCGCGCACTTTCTAGCCCTCATCCTTCCAGCCCTCATTGCCGCGCCCTTGGCGGCCCAGCAATATGGCAAGGAGCTTACGCTCAAGAAGCAGACAAAAATCTCTGACATACTCGCAAAGCCAGACGCTTTTGAGGGCAAGCTGGTACAAGTTCGCGGCACCATCGTTGATGTCTGCGAACACAGAGGCTGCTGGATCCAGATCAGCGGCGACAAGCGGTTTCAGAGCATAGTGTTTAAGGTCGAGGATGGAGTGATCTCATTCCCGATGGAGGTCAAAGGCAAAGAAGTGGTCGCCGAAGGCGTTGTTGCCAAGCTGATGCCAGCCAAGGCGGAAGATGAAAGTTGCGAAGAGGACAAAAAAGATGCCCCCCCCAAGGTCAGGATCAACGGCTTGGGCGCAGTAGCAAAGTAATCAAAAGTAATCATTGGCTAAATGAACCTCAGAAAACTGAATGCGGCTCTGCACCGCGACATTGGCTATCTTGCCGTGGGCCTAACTTTGGTCTATGCCGTCAGCGGCATGGCCCTGAACCACGCGGCGGACTGGAACCCAAACTATCGGCAAGCGTCGCGGGAACTTCAAATTCAGCCGCTAGACGTTGGTTTGAGCCAAGGCGAATTGGAGGATGATGCCGTTAGGCAGCTCGGCTTGGACAAGCCGAGGGCCGCCTTCCAGCCCAACGAAAATACGCTGCAGCTTTTTTATGGCGGGCGCGGGGGCCGTTCCGGTTCCACGTACGGCATTGACCTGCCCACGGGTAAGGTGGTGGTGCAGGAAGCCCAGCCGCGCCCTGTTCTGTATGCCCTAAACAAGCTGCACTCGAACGCTCCAAAAAGGCTATGGACATTCATTGCAGACTTGTACTGCGCGTCTTTGGCCTTTCTCGCCATATCGGGCCTTTTCATCATCAAGGGCAAAAATGGGATCATGGGCCGCGGGGCTTGGCTGGCGGGCATTGGCGTTGCTCTGCCAATTGCCTATTGGGCATATTGGGTTTGGTGGATGAACAGGTGAATTAGGTAAAGAAAATCCATGCCGAGCCGCGATAAAGCGAGTTACTTGCAAAACAGCCGCAACTGTCAATTAAGCTTCTTGCGAAACTCGGCTGATTTTCGTGTGCATGACTCCGTTCAGCGGGAGTGCTCAATCTGGTTCTGGCTTCTGATTCTATCTTTCGTCCTCGGGGCGGTAGGCCAAGCAGCTACTTCGTTTCTTGCCGGTTCATGGAGCCCGCCCGGATGCTATACTGGGGAACTCACTACTGGCGTCGCTCGCTGGCTCGCGCCGCCCCGTTCGCTCCCCAGACCCCTAGTACTCGCCTCGCTTACTGCCCAATGCAGGAGCGGATGCATGGACATGACTTCGATGAGCGGTAAAAGAGTTTTGCAAGTGGCTCAATTTGCTAAACGGAATCTTGCACTCCAAAATTGGCTTTGCGTTGCAGTAGCTTTGGTGTCCCCTTGCTGATTCTTGGCCTAGAGTCCAGCTGCGATGACTGTTCTGCCGCCATTGTGGAAGAAACCAATTTTGGTCCAAAGATTCTTTCCATCTCAAGCAGGAGCCAAGACTGTCTGCACGCGCCATACGGCGGCGTGGTGCCAGAACTGGCCGCTAGGGAGCACTTGCTGCAGCTTCGCGGCGTTTGCCGAGAAGCACTGTCGCTGGCGGGCGCACAGCCGAGCGGCCTCAGCCGCGTAGCGGCCACTCAGGGGCCTGGACTCATCGGGTGCCTCCTCACGGCTTTTAGCGCGGCCAAGGCCATTGCTTGGCATTCAGATGTACCTTTTGTGGGTGTCCACCATATATTAGGGCATCTCAACGCGGCGCGGTTCGATGAGCCCGATCTTGAGTTCCCTGCCTTGGCCCTCTTGGTTTCGGGCGGACACACTCACCTGTATTTGGCCAGTGGCTGGACGGAAATGCGGCTGTTGATGAAAACTCGGGATGACGCTGCAGGCGAGGCGTTTGACAAGACCGCTAGAATGCTCAACTTGGGGTACCCCGGTGGCCCCATCGTGGACAAGCTGGCCCAGCTTGCCAACAACGCGGCTCCAAGTTTCACGGCACCAAAATTCAGAGACGGACTGCCCTCATGGAGCTTTTCCGGCTTAAAAACGGCCATAAGGCAGCGCATCGAAAAATCGCCTGGCCTGTCAAGCGCCGGCGAGGACAGCGAGGATGTAAGGTCACTCTGCAAATCTGTGAATGACACAATCGCGGACTGGCTTTTGAGGCCGCTGCCCAGCCTTTTGCGCTTGAATGGCGCAGCAAGCCTAGTGGTTTCTGGGGGAGTCGCATGCAATTCTGTGCTGCGCCGAAAGGCCATTGAATTGGGGGAAAAGTGCAATGTGAAAGTGGCACTTCCAAAACCAGCGTTATGCACTGATAATGGCGCTATGGTGGCCGCTGCCGGGGCGCTGCTGCCACTTGGCTCGATGCCAGGTACCGAAAAATGGACAGGCAATGCCGATGCTGCGCTCAAATTGGGCAGCGAAAAATAAGGATGAGGGGACACGACATGCAAATTCTCACCAGGGAAGACGTAATCCACTGCGCCAAGCTCGCCGCGCTGGATTTGGGGGAAGAAGAGATAGAGCCGCTCAGGAAAGACATGGAGCAGTTGCTGACATTCGCAAAGCACTTGGACGAGGTGGATTTAGGGGACGCAGAGCCAAGCATGCACCTACAGGAGCCAGAGCTTAGGCGCAGGGAAGACCAAGCGGCCCAAGGGTTGGCCTTAGGAGAGACTTTGGCGAACGCCCCTGAAAATGATGGCGGGTATTTTGTAGTGCCAAAAATTTTGTAAAAATTGGTAGTTGACATTTTTTTTAATAAGGGTAAAGTTAGTAGTGGATTTTTTTTTGGAGGTTCACTTGAAAATACCAACCCACTCTCTCATCACGGCTCTTTTGCCCTTCGCTTTGTTCGTAGCCTGCGACAAGAAAAAGGAAGAACCGCCTGCGACTCCGGCCACGGAAGAAGCCGCTGTCACCGAAGAAGCTCAGCCCGCCGAAGGCGCTGATGCTAAGCCCGCCGAAAACGCTGAAGTAAAAAAGGCGGAGGAAGGTGAGAAAAAGTAAAATAATAGCACATCTGGCTTCGGCCAGCAGCTAGGCCAATAGCCCTTACGCACTCGCGCCGGTTCGGCCGGTAGGCTTGGCGTAGCCAAATGGGTGTATTTATTGAGCCTCTCGGAAGGCCTCTCGCTGAACTCGATGGATCAGTGGGGGGCATTTCTTTTTTTGTGGTATGATGTAACTGAACGTATTTCACAGGAGGTTCAAAATGAATTACCGCATCTGCACAGTCGCACTTGCGCTGCTACCTTTGGCCCTTGCCATCGGTTGCGAAAAGAAACAATCTAAAGAGGAAATCATCGCCGAGTACGAGGCGCAAAAGGCCGCCGAGGATCGCGTTGACAAGCTGCAGCAGGAGCTGGACGAATTCAAAGCGCAGGCCGCAGAAAATGCACAGGCCCAGCAGTTGAAGGAAGAACAGCAGAAGGTACTCGAGAAGCAGATTCAGGATGCCAAGAAAAAGGCCGATGAAGCGGCAAAGGCAGCCGAGGAAGCCAAAAAGGGAGTTCCGCCTCCACAGCAGGCGGCGGCCCCAGGCGGAGCTACAGATGAATCCGGCAGGCGAAACCGTGGGGACGGTGGAGACCGAGAGAGGCGTCCCGCTCAAAACATTGTTGTTTCCAAAGGCACCCAGATATCTGTCATGCTCTCCGAGGAACTCAGCACCGATAAGAACAAAGCGGCCGACTCTTGGGCGGGTAGCCTTGCAAATGACGTGACCATTAACAACGCAGTAGTGTGGAAGGCTGGCTCCCCCGTGAAGGGCATCATCAGCCAAAGCACCCCGACCGGGCGTTTGGCCAATGGCGATGGTATCCTTGCCATCAGACTATCCGAGATAGACGGAGTGGCCATTGACGGCGGCATATATGCTGTGCAAGGAAACTCCAAAGGCGCCAGGAACGCCAAAGTTATTGGGACAACAACGGCCTTGGGTGCCATCGTTGGGATTCTGTCGAACAAAAATAACCAAACTGACCATGCGCTAGGCGGCGCGGCCATTGGCGCGGCCCTCGGCACCGCCGTTGCGGGCGCGACTGGCGACACTGTAATCAGAATGCCGGTTGCCAACGCTGTCCTTTTTTCAGTGCCATCTGACGAAACCGTAACGCTGAGGAACCGTTCGTCTAGGTAACTAAAAAAATCTAATAGAGCCGCAACAGGGCGGCCCAAGCTTCTTTAAGCTGGGCTGCCCTGTTTGTCTTTCAGTGCCCACTGTTCCTGGGAAGAAACGGCAGCAGGTGGCCCCAGGTCTTTTCTAGGCACCCTTTGAGCGCGTCAGGGATTATGGCAGCGTTTGGCCCGCCGTCTTGTAGCAGGCGTTGGATTGTTTCTGCAAGCTCATCGGCCTTTGCTATGGCAATGCTTCCCGCTTCCAAGAGTGGTTGCACCAAGTCTTCAAAATTGGAATAATTCGGGCCAATGATTGTCTTTACGCCTAAAAACAATGGCTCCATGGGGTTGTGCCCGCCATGCCAGAGCCAACCGCCCCCAACGAGGGCCACGTTTCCCAAGCCGTACGCGGCGGCCAGCTCGCCCATGGTGTCCAGCAGGAGTATTTGCGTTTCGCGCCAATTGTCTGCGCCCGTGTCAAAAGGGAGCGAAGCCCTGCGGTAGGGCAGCCCCATCTTGTCCAGCCATTTCGCCACTTCCTCGAAGCGCCTTGGTTGTCTGGGGGCGACAATCAGCCGCAGGCTAGGGAACTCTTTTTTAGCTTTTTCCCAAGCCGCCATGATGATGCCCTCTTCGCCTTCTACCGTGTTGCCAGCCACCAGCACCGGCAGCCCCTGCCAGCCAGTCTTTAGTAGTTTCCAGCCATTGTGCAGTGCAGTGGGGGGCGCGGCGTCGGCCTTCAAGTTCCCGCCCAGCACTACGTTAGGGCCCCCCAAAAGTTTGTAGCGGTTGGCGGACTCTATGTCCCTTGCTGCAACCAATGATATTCTTCGGGCGGCGCGGCGGATAAATGGGATAAACGCGCTGCCCATCGTGCGCGCCGAGAGCCTGCCGTTTAAGATGCAAATTGGGATGCCCCGCGATTCCAGCTTTAGGAACAAATTTGGCCAGATCTCGGTTTCCAGCGCAATAAAAAGGCTTGGCGGGGCTTCAAAAAAACTTTTGAGGCCCCTTGGATCGTCCAAGGGGAAGCCACCGCCGGTGAATAAGTTTTTGCCGTCATCCCAAGCAGGGAGCCGCTTTTCCAGCAGTTCCATGCCGGCTTTTGTTCCAGTCGTGATATGGACGCGCAGGTTGGCTTCGCGCATTTTTTTTAGCAGGCCGACTGCAAGCAGCAGCTCGCCAACGCTTGCGGCATGGAGCCAAATCCAGCTTGGCCCGCGCATGTCTGGGGCTTTTGCCTGTAGGCGCACTCTAAACGATTTGGGCAGGCACCAAGAAAAAATGCGCCCCAAAAGACCCGCGATGCTAACCGCCGCCAAATAGAGTCCACTCAAAAAATCCATTTGAAGCCTTTACATAGATAATTTCACATAAGCGCAAGAAATGCATAAAGAAAAGGGGGGGCTGAAAAGCCCCCCCAAAAAAGCCGATTGGTCGTTAGTTATCTTCCAACGCCGACGAGCGGGCCTTCAATGTGGGTGAGGATCTTGAACCCAGTGTTCAAGATGTCGTTTTCGTCCAGTATCAACTGGGCGTAGCGGTTCTTGGCATACGCGGTGGCAGTCGTCCCTCGGGCGATGGGCCTATTGTGGGCATAGCCTTTCTGCCTAGAAACGTTAATGTGGAATTCTGACCTAAGGTAATTTGCCAAGGCTGTTGCCCTGTCGTCCGACAGTTTCTGGTTGACTGGCTCGTTTCTCTCGTCGCAGTTTGCAATGATGTACAGCCTGCGTTGATCGAATGCCTTGGAATATTGACCGTTGTTCCACACTTCATTGACCCATTTTGCAATGGCCTTCTTGTTTTCGGCAGTCAATTCGTATTGGCTGGTTTCGAAGTGTACCAACAAAGACTTGAAGCCTTCCTGCTTGATTTTGTCAATCAGTGACACAGTGGCGACTTCCTCGGTGACCTTCTTTTCGGCTTCACGCCTGGCGGCCTCTTCGGCGGCCCTGCGGGCGGCTTCTTCAGCAGCTAAGCGGGCAGCTTCTTCAGCGGCTAGACGAGCGGCCTCTTCGGCGGCGAGGCGGGCGGCTTCTTCGGCGGCGCGCTTCGCAGCTTCATCATCGACCTTGGGCTTTGTCACCACAGGGGCTGGCTTGGTCTCGGGCTTTGCCACTGGCACCGGCACTGGTGCTGGCTTGCTGGTGCAGTCGCCCCTTCGGCCAAAGCGGACGCCCCCCACTATTGCACCTTCCCAGATGGGGAAGTGACCCCTAGTGAAGCTTTCTGGAGCTTTTTGCCAAGGAATAGTGCCCAATGGGGCATCGAGGGTATTTGTGTAATAGTCCCAATAGTGAGTGGCAGAACTGATTTCTAGGGCGGTAAGTGCGAATGCCGCTTCAACGCCAACGAATGGCGTTACGTTTGTGCCTTTGTCAAAAAGGTACCTAGCGTTTGCGCGGAGCCAAGGCCGCATAGAAGTATCTTGGGTTTCAGTCCCCCGCTTTTTGGGGGCGTACATCCAGTCGTTACGGCCATCAACCCCTACGCCGAAGTCGAAGTTTTTGATTTTGTCAAACCTAAGCATGGCACCGAACATGAACTGCTGTTTGTGGGACATGTCGGCTTGTGAGTCATGTCCCCCGTATTCCAGCGGAACATCGTTTGGCAGCCGGTAGCCAACGCTGACTTGTATAGAGCCAAATGGCAGGCATATCGGGTCAATAGAGAGCCTGAGGGAAGGAGCTATGCCAACGCCCTTCGGCGCAAATTCAATCGTCCCGTTTGGCCCAGTTGAATTATGGGCATTGTATCCCATGATGCTGGCGCCGAGCTGGACTTCAAACGGCCAGTACTTTGACTTTGGGTTTTCCTGCGGGGCCTGTCCGGCTATCAGGAAAATGGAAGTGGCCATAGGGGCCAATGATGAATAGATAAGTTGTTTCACGAAAAAATCCTCCTCACAAAAATGTGTTCATCGTCCAAAAATTGTATCGCTATTTTGGCCTTTGTCAAGTAGATACAGAAAAAAATAGGCCGCACCCAGCTAACGTGGATTCGGACGGTGGCCGAAAAATTACGTGTTTCCATTTTTCATCAATCTGTCATAGACTGGTTATTGTCTGTGCAAGCTCGGTCCCGTAGCTCAGCGGATAGAGCGACCGCCTCCTAAGCGGTAGGCCGCGCGTTCGAGTCGCGCCGGGACCACCAAAAACGGCGCAGGCTTGCGTGATGGCCCATCGGCAAAAAGCCCCTGCGCCAGTGCCGCGGAGCGCAAAAAGGGCGTGGCGATCCCAAGCCGCTGCGGTTGCATCGTTGCAACATTCCTTTGCCGTATGGGTTTGATAATCTATCTTTCACTGATGGGATATTTCACTTTTGCAGGATAGCGGACATGCAGCCATTGGGCAGTGCCGCCAGACTAACCGAAGCGTTGGTGGAATACGCAGAGATGGTTGGCAGTGGTTCAGGGGAGTGCCAATTAGTTGGTTATTCGGGAGTCCACTCGTGTCCGCATTTTCTGCAGATCCACAGCTTCTTTAGCCATTGGGCGTGTTCATGCTTTTGTTGATCCAAGTGCGAATTGCCACGCATCAATATGTAGGCAAATGCGATAAGACTTGGGCCAATGATGAATGAGGGTATTGTGAACCAAAAATCTCGATCTAAGGCTATTGATACGATACCGATAATGAGAGAAACGAACCCGCAGATTATGGGGGTGGCTATCATGCAGCCGCTTGTTGGCTGTTTGTTGAAGGCGTATTTTTTGATAAACGTGAATTCGGTTTTGCCGACCTTGCGGCCGCGGGCCCCAGCCGTGATTTCGGCAATTGCCATGGAGACGCAGATGGTATCGTCCGAGGAGCAGTTTGGGCAGTTGGTGTCTATTGGCATGGTGTCATTTCGGCTGAGTTTTTTCCTACATCCGTCCGCTGCGATGGACTACGCGGCCAATTAGTTCAAAATCCCCGTCCAGCAAGAACGAGGGGTAAGCTGGGTTGAGGCTGACTGCTTGCAGTTGGCAGGAGCCAACCACTTGCACTTTTTTTACCATGATAGCATCTCTGGCACAAATTAGCCAGATGCTATCTTAATTCCAAATTCTAAATAGAATAAGCCATGATTCTATTTAGAACTCGGAATGCGCGACAGGGCATTGCGCCCGAAATTCATAGCATTTTGTGAGGCCAGGCGAGCCGTGCCTCTTTGCCGCCGACTCAGAATCGCATGGGCGCAATTTTGAATTGGAAATGGAACAAATGGCTCAACCGTGCTACATTTACGTGTGGGCCGGGGTGCCGCTGCGCCAGCGATGGCGCAGAGGAAAGTCCGGACTCCAAAAAAACTTTTGGGCCGTGGCCCGAAAGGGGCGCCAGGCCAGTTAACGGCTGGGCGGAGCGATCCGACGGAAAGTGCAACAGAAAAAATACCGCCTGGCCATCCAAGGCCGGGCAAGGGTGAAATGGTGGGGTAAGAGCCCACCGCTGCGGCGGCAACGTTGCAGGCATGGCAAACCCCCTGGGGAGCAAGACCAAATAAGCCGGCGATGCCATCTGCGCCTTGGCGCTGGTGGGCGAAAGATTGGCCCGGTCGAGCCGGCGGGTAGGTCGCTAGAGGTGGCAGGCGACTGCCATCCCAGAGGAATGGCACCCGACCACAGAATCCGGCTTATAGGCCCACCTTGGCCCCCGAATGGGGGCCAAGTTTTTCATTGAAAATGAGGTTGAAATTTGGGAATAGAGCCACTTGCAAAACATCAGTTTTGCAAGTCACCGGAGGTGTAGGCTGCGCCCGACCGGAGCAGGCTCTGGCGCGAAACGCTGTAAACAAGCAATTTACAAAACCCAGCCAGAGACAGCGGAAGGTCGGGAGCAGACGTGCCATCAAGTTTTGCAAGAAGCTCGATAGTCATCAAACCCACCGCCATCCGCCGTCCAAGGTGATTATCTCCCCCGTCAGGTAGTCGCTAGAAGCTGCAAATTCGATGGCCCTGCACAGATCCTCCGGCTTGCCGATGCAATTCAGCAGCGACTGTCCTTTGAGGAATTCTATGTTTGATTCCTCATCGGGCAGCAAAGTTCCGATAGCGTGGCCAACGACGCGGATCCTTGGGGCCAATGCACGGGCTAGGCCGCCAACCATGCTGGCCATGCCAGATTTTGCAGCGGAATACGGCAGCCTTTTGATGAAAGGGCGGTGAATGCAGGCATCCAAAAGAATATGTATGCAGCCCCCGTCCTCCAAGTGGGGGGCCAACGACTGGATGGCCAATAATGGAAAGCTGAGGTTGAGCTGCCAAGTTTCCATAAGTGAGCCGGAGTTCCACGAGCCGATGGGGGCGAGCGGAAATGTCCCCGCAGCTATGACTGCGCCATGAATGACGACACCCTCTCCCCTAAGCGCCTCAATGTCTGTCATAATCTTAATTGGAAGCTCCGGGTCAAATGCATCCCACCAAAAATGCCTGATCTCTGAGCCGTTTGACAGTGCGAACAGTTCATCTTCTCCTTGGCCGGTTTGATGGCGCTTGGAGCTGGTCAAGACAAGGTTGTGCTTTTTTGCCAGCAGCTTTGCCAGTTCCAGACCAAGGCGCCTTGCCCCGCCAACGATTACCAGCCATGATTTTTTCCCCATGACGACCTCTCCAATACTAAGGCTAACTTGAACCAATCTTTCCAAGAAATCCGCTGGAGGCTATTTTGGTCCAGCTTTGTCGCGCTTGTTCTGGCCATCGGCTGCTTTTCCTTGGCCCAGTGGGTGTATGCCCCTTCCGATGACCAGTGCCTATGGACCATAGAGGACGCTGAGCTTCCCTCGGGCGGGCCGAGGCCCCGTGCGGTGATCAGATCCGTAGTTCCCAAGGGTGCCGCCGATGCGGCGGCTCTGATGGACGGGGATGAGCTGATAGGCATCCATGACCTAAAAGTTCCAGGCTATTCATACGATTTGACCTACGATGAAAATAGGGCTTTGGTCGCAAGGGCCACCCAAAAAATGAGGGCGTTCATCAACTCTACGCCCGATGGGACAACCGTTCAATACACGGTCATGAGGGAAGGGCAAAGGATAGCGCTCCCGCTCGAACTCAAAAAGACATTTGACACGACCAATGCCGTGCTATTGCTGACGGGCATCGTGGCTTGGGTCATAGGGCTGCTGGTGGTCATGTCCTCACCCCAGCGAAAAATCGCTAGGCACTTCTATTATTTAGGAGTACTGTCGCTCGTTATGGCGGCGGGGGCATCTATAAGCAGTCAGTATACAGTTCCATCTGGGCTCGACCTTGCGGCAAGGTTTTGCCGGCTGCTGTTCAGCGCCCTTGTCCCGCCCCTGTGGCTACATTTCTTCCTTGGCTTTCCCTATGGGTTTTCGCTGCGGAAGAATCGCATATTCGTTTCAGGACTGTACGTATTCAATTTGGTTGCGCTGCTGCCAGAAATAATAGTGATGGGCCTTGGCTTGCTGGGCCTCACCGATATTGATTGGATAGTGCAGTTGCTGCTTGGGTCTCTTCCTGTCAGCGTCGAAGCGTTTGTCTCTGCCAGCCGATTTTTCCAGTTGACGCTTCTGGGGGGAGGAGTCCTGCTTTTTTGGGCGGGCGCATTCAAGATACCAAGACGCCGGAGAAAGGCTCTTATGGCCCCGATGCTTTTTTCGGTGGCGTCCATAATGGATCTGATCGCTTACCTTTGGCTGGCCAACACATTTGCGGGAACGCCTGACTGGGGCTTTTTCCAGCGAGCGAGCCATTACATGTTTCTGCCGATGCCGCTGTTGCCCATCACTTTTGCTTATGCGATTTTGCGCCATGGGTTCTTTGATGTCCGCAGAGTGATAATCCGCTGGCTGACTTACTTTTTGTCGCTGGGCACTTTGATCATAGCTTATCTGACTGTGCTGGCCCTGTTATTTGCCGTAATCATGCCGGAAAAGATCCCAATGCACTGGCTGGGTACCATCATGGGGCTGCTGGCTCTCCCGCTGGCTTGGATACTCAAGTGGATGTTGGCGGCGCTGCGGAGAAAATTCAAAAAAGATGTCACCTATTCGCGCGAGTACATTCTGGACAATATCCGAAACATAAACAAGAGGTTTTCTGAAGACGAATTGACAAAAAGTCTTGTTTCTTCTATCCAGGAGGCATTCAGGCCGCAGGTGTATTATTGTCTTCACGTCATAGATGGCAAGGCTAAGCTCCCGGCGATGCCCAAAAAGATGCACCATGGCTATGAGCGTAGCAAGGGCGCAAGTTCGCATGACGCATACGAATTGATACTCCCGCCAAAATTGCTTCGCCACGCAAAAAACAGCCGCGAACTGGTATATGACCTTGGCAATGATGAATCCGACTGGATTTCAGCCCAGAGCAAAGAATTGAGGATGCACCTTGACACAATGGGCGTACAGCTAATGGTGTTGCTGCTGGCCAATGACCAGCCCCACAGCATTTTGCTTTTGGGTGGAAAATACGCAGAACTTGGCTACCACCGCGAAGACCGCGAACTGCTGCGGGACGTGGCTATAGCCGCTGGAATTGTGATCGAATCCGCCATCATGCACAGGCAGGTCATAGACAAGACCCGCCTTGACCAAGAGTTGTTGGCCGCCCAAAAGATACAGGAATCCCTCATTACATCGGCCCCGGTCGTCACAGGGTTCCAGATCGCCTCTAGGCTGGTGCCAGCCGCCGAGACCGGCGGGGATTTGCTTTGGATCAAGCAGCGTGCCCCGGGCAGGTGGATAGCGGTTGTTGGCGATGTAAGCGGCAAGGGGCTTGCAGCGGCCCTCTACATGAGCCAGTCCGTGGCGCTGATTGAACACGCTTCCCAGGACCCAGACGCCCCGATGGAGAAAATCCTCACCAGCATGGATAAGGCTCTGAGGAACCTGATGAGCAACAAGGATTTTCTGACCCTCTCCATAATCGAGTGGTCTGAGGACGGGCGTTTTAAGGTGGTGAGGGCAGGGCACCCCCCGCCCATACTGCTGTCAAGTTCAAAGCCAGATGCGTCTGTCTTCATTTCCCCCACCGGCTTAGCCCTTGGGCTTCTGCCGGCCTCGCATGCCAAATGGCAGGTTTATGAGGGCATTTTGCAGCCAGGCGACTGGATAGCGATGTACAGCGATGGCATCACCGAAGCGATGGACAGCGACGGCAACATGTACGGCCAGGGCCGCTTGGCGGATCAGTTGAGGAAGTATTGGGGCACTGGCTCTGTCAAGGTCGCCTGCGAGGCCATTTTCCAAAGCGTCACCACATTCGAAGCACTGAATAGGGACGACATGACGCTGTTCATCATGGCTAGGGACAAAGAGGTTTAGGCCAATCGGGCGACAAATATCTAGCTTGGTTGGGGGGAGCTATAAAACCAAATCAATTGATGCCGCAGTGCCTTGCGGCGATGGGGGGGCAGTTGAATCTACTTGATCTATCGCGGTTTCTCGATCTAGTCCGCAACAATGGTTGGCAAGGGATGGCCGTGTGGGGCGTGCTGTTGGCCCAGGCCGTTCTATGGGTGGGCATCCTGCGCCTGCAGTTTGCCTTGATGAGAGAAAATGCCCCTTGGGACGAATGTATAGGAAAAATCCGTAGCGCACAGCTGCGAAAAATGGGGGGCGCAGAGGAACTGGAGGCCCTGAAAGGACACAGTTACGCGCCCATAGTAGATAGGCTCATCGCGCTGCATTTTGAAGACGCAAAGGGCGAATTATTTGTGCGCTGGCTGTTGCTGAGGTGGAAGATCAAAGACGGCCTTCGTCCCTATTGGATCCGCTGGGGCCACTTGGTAATCGGTTTTGGCGTAGCGCTCTGGTTTTTGTATGGCCTACGACTCGACATCGGCACGGAGCCATTCACGCGCACCCCAGCCGACCCGCGCCTGCTGTGGGTTTGGCTTGGGTACGCTATGTTTATAGCTTGGCAGATGGTTAGACTGCAAGGAGACTTAGATCGAATACTCAAAGCACTGCTGGTACCCGAGAGGGACGCATAGTAAACGTAGGCGCTTTGTTCCAGACATCGCTGCCGCAAACTTTTTCTTGTTGTACAAATTATTCGGCTAGAAACCGCCCCTATTTCGGCTGTTCTTCCAATAGCGCGTCAACCACTTTTTCAACGTCCTTCAGATTTATGCCAAGGGCCCTCACTATGCCATCGCGGTCAACGACTGCGTATGTAGGGTACCAAAAAACCCGCCATGCCTTTTCTGTGGCTGGAGTTGGGCGGGCATTGGGATAGGTAACGCCCTTTGCTTTGACCACGTCGCCCATTTTTTCTTTGCCTCTGCCGCTGCCGCATACACCCAAGACCAGTACGCCCCTGTCGGCGTATTTTTTTGCCATCTCAATAATGTTGTGCTGGATTGCCGCTATGCAGGGGCCGCACCAAGTGGTCCAAAAATCAATGATTACTATCTTGCCCTTCATGTCCTCGCTGTCCAACTGTCCATTTACCCAGCCAGACAAATCCAACTTTGGCATCGGCTTGCCAATTAGCGCGGCGTGTTCGCTGAACTTTTGTTTTTTTAGCTCCACTTCCTTTATAGGTATCCATTCCTTTTCTATGGCCGGGGTTGGCTTGACTTTAGGTGCTTGGGCGGCGAGGGAGATAGAAGCCAGCAGTGCAAAGGCTGCGGCGCGAATGATCATAGACACTCCAAAAAAGCAAAAAATAGTCTGGCGCAAATTCAAGCAGCTTGGACGCGAATTTCGCCAAAAACTTCTGTCTGCACCAGCTTGGCCCTGCCATTTTTCACTATCTCCAGCAGCGCCAGAAAAGTGAGGACAAGGTCTTCGCGGTTTTTGGATCCGGCGAATAGCCTTGCGAACGGCAGCCAACTGTCTGCGCCAAGCAATTCCAGCACTTCGGCGATGCGCTGCTCCAATGATTTTGGCGGGGTCACAACTTCAACCGGGGGCGGTGGCAGTAGGCACTTGAGTATGTCCCTGTAGGCGCCCAAAAGATCCATTGCCGTGGCCCTTATGGGTTCGTCTTCGGTTTTGGCGTATTCGTCCATGTCCAGCCCGTTTGTAAAAATTACGCCCTGCATCTGTCCTTCCCTAATGGAGAGTTCTTTCGCGGCTTCCTTTATGGCCTCGTACTGTTGCAGCCTTAGGGCCAACTCTTCCCTTGGGTCTTCCGCCTCGCCGTCTTTTGGCGGAAGCGGGAGCAGCATGCGGCTCTTTATCTGCACCAATTGCGCCGCCATGGAAATGAACTCGGCGGCGATTTCTAGTTTGAATTCTTCCATCCGAAACAGGTAGTCCATGTACTGCTTGGTGACATGCGCTATGGGCAGATCCATGATGTCCAGTTTTTGGTCGCGGATTAGGAACAGCAACAAATCCAAAGGGCCTTCAAAGATGGGCAGGTCCAGCGCCATGCCGCTGAACTTGCTCTCGAAGCCCTTTGGTGGCTCAAAAATTTTTGATTCTTTGGCGCTTGCGGCGTCCTCTGGCTTGGCCTCAGAGTTGACTTGTACAGCGGTTTCCATACAATTATTATACATCCATTTGCGCGACCCGCAGACAGAAATAGGGTTTTAATTTGCCATGACCAGTGAAGCCAATTCCCAGATGCCACCCAGCCCAAATGAACATTCCAGCACAAGGCGCTGGCTGACGGTGCTGTTGCGCTCTATGCACATCGTAACGACTGCCATAGTCTTGGGGGGCGTATTTCTTGGTGCCAAGCATGGCGAAATATACGTCGCCATTTGGGCGGCCATCCTAAGTGGTTTCCTGATGCTATCGGCGGACGTTTATAAAAGCCCACGCGTCTTGGTGCAGGGCAGTGGCCTTTTTTCCTTGCTGAAGCTGGCCTTCTTGGGCACAGGGTTCTTTATGCTGCCAGGCCACCGCTTTTATTGGTACATGGGTGCCACAATCATCGCCTCCGTTGGCAGCCACATGCCAGGGGTCGTGCGCCACTTTGATCTTTTGGAGTGGCTGAAAAAAATGTATGGCCAGCGCACTTGAGCGGCTTGCAAGCCCTCAATTTTGCCAAAGGTTTAGTCGTTTTTTGTCAATCACCCTTCCTCCGCCCTCTTTTTTGCCGCTTGCAGATCGTCCCAGACGGCCTGTCTGACTTCTTTGGTGTACGAGCGCAGGACGTAGGCGGGGTGGAAGGTGGGCATGTAGGGTATCTCTCTGTCTGCCACTTTGACTGAACGCCAGGTGCCGCGGAGCTTTGTTATTCCGCTTGGGATGCCTATCATCTCCCTCATGGGCGTTGCGCCTAGGCCCACTATCACGTTGGGTTTGATTAGTTCTATTTGCCTCATAAGGTAGCGGATGCAGGTTTGGGCTTCCACCGGCGTGGGTACTCTGTTGTCGGGCGGGCGGCACTTAACGATGTTGGCTATGTAGGCATCGCTACGGGTCATGCCAAGGGCACCAATCATTTTGTCAAGCAGCACTCCGGCCCTGCCGACGAATGGGCGGCCCATGATGTCCTCTTCGCTGCCAGGGCCCTCGCCGACAAACATCATCTGGGCGTTTGGCGAACCCTCGCCAAATACGAACTTTATCCTGCTGGCCCCAAGAGGGCAGGCCTCACAGCGGCAGATGCGGGCGTTTAGCGCGTCTAGGCTTTCGCAGGTTTCTAGGTCTGCAAGCGGCGGGTTCTTGATAGGGTCTGTCGGGGCCTGCCAAGCCGGGGCATCTTTGACAGCCGCTTCTTTTGCCTTTGAGGCCGGGTACTGGGGCGCGGCGACTTTTGTGGCCCGAGGCGCAACAATCGGGGTGGCGCTAGGAAGAATCGGCCTAGCCGCCGGGGCTGCGGCAGCAGCGGGCATGGGCTGCGCAGGGGGTGGCACTAGGCCCATCACCCCAACATCCTCCAAAGCGTCTTTCCAGTCCCTAAGTGGTGCTGACATGTAATATAGAGTACTCTAGGCCATTGGCGGTTGGCAATTTTGAATCAAATGGCCGCGCTAAATTGTGTTTCTGAACTTGCTAAAAATCAAGCGAGTCTGGAAGTGACGCAGGGCTGCACCCTCTCTTCTGGGAAGCACTCGTCCAAGTACCAGTCCAATATTTTCATGAATGCTTGATGCGCTTCTTCCATGGTGTATCCCCTGAAGCCAATTGTTCCCCAAGTGTCCATGACTTCTCCGCTGTAGAGTCCGTCTTCCTCAATCCATTCGACCCAGGCTGTGTAGCCTCTGTATTCCATCGTTTGTTGTGCTATTTCTTGGATCATGACATTTCTCCGTCTTCAGTTTTGCAATCTGCATGCCAAAAAAGATCATTTCTTGACCCTTTCCATGAAGTCCGCGATGCTGCTTGGTATAGCGATAGGTTCTTGCAACTGAGAACTTGTAACTGGTATAACTTGCCTATGGCCACGCCACAGCCCGCCATCCCATTGTTCCCAGAAAACCTGCGGGCAATGGGAGAGGCGTACTTAAAGCTATTGGGCAAGTGGAATGGCGTCCATTCCATCACAGGGCTGGCACCAGAGCAGCGATTTGAGGGTCTGTTGCTCGATTCTGCCGCGCTGCTGCCCCATCTTGGGTCAATTTTGGCTGGGTCTCTGGTGGCCGATTTTGGGTCGGGCATGGGGATACCGGCCTTTCTAATTGCCGCGCACAGGCCAGATTTGAATGTTTTGGCTGTTGACCGCAACCGCAAAAAGGTGGCTTTTGTGAGGCAGGCCGCGCTAGAGCTGCAACTTAGCAACCTGCGGGCAGAGTGCGGCCCTATCGAATCGCTGGCCCCGCTGAACGCCGATGTGGGAACGGCAAAGGCCGTAGGCGATTTGGGTACGCTGCTAACCTGGTGGAAGAGGCACTCCGCTCCCGGTGCGCCTTTTTTTGCTTTCAAGGGGTCCAAGTGGGACTGTTCAGATGTGGGAAGGGAATGGAGCCACGAGGCATTTCCCTACAGCCTGCCAAGCATGGGTGAACGCGCTATCATCAGGTTGAGAGAAAGATGCCCTAATTAGTGACGATGTCTCCCAGTGTCATTTCGGATTTTGTTTCAACCACGATGCAGGTCGAGTAGTTTTGACTGGCGTTCACGATTATTAGCTGTCCCAAGTACCTATTTGTCATGGGGCTTCTGATGGCGGGCCTTGGGTCTCCCGGGGCAACGTTGACCAGGGCCCTTGGCCGGACACAGATCAGCACGTCCCCATTGTCGAGTCCCGCTTTTTTCCCTTTGTCAATCAACACCAGCGATCCATCGCCGAAGTACGTTGCGCCGCTCTTAGAGTAAACAATTATCGCGCTGGTTTTTATCGGCACCGGCTCCAGTGTGTCGTCCCTCAACGCCACGTCTGCATTTGGAATGAGGGCGGGTTCTTCAAATGGTGCAGCATGGTCGCCGACTTCCACGCCGTCCGAGGAATCCTCTATGACCGCTTCCGAATTTTTTGGGTGCACCGAGAGTATCCTGATGATCGCAGTATGCTGTATCACGTCTCCAATCGTGCGCCACCCCTTTTTTTCGTCATTGTGTTGCAAATTTGGCTTCACTACTTTCAGAACCAGCATTCTGTCGCCGGGTTGGTGGCCCTTGGCCCTGCCTCCGTCCAAATAGACGACCTCCCCTTTTGACATGTAGCGCTTGTCTCCCCTTTGGCTTCCAGTCACCCTTGCGGCCCCAATCTCCTTGAAGTGCGCGGTCGCCCCTTTGGGGGCTAGGTATGGCAGCTTTAGGAAATCCTGAAAGCTATATATGTAGCCTGCGGACTTGTCCCTTGCGGCGTGGTGGTAAATTACGCTTCTATCAGGCTGCAGGTCGGCTATGTCCGAGTCTGGTCCGGTTTTGGTGCCAAGTGCTTCCCCCTTGGCCGGAACAATTATTGGGTCGCCGGGATATATCCAATGCGGGTCGGCTACCCATTTGTTGAGTTCCCAAATCTGCGGCCATAGGTATGGGTTGCCGAGGTATATGCGCCCCAGTGCCCAGAATGTATTGCCCTTTTCCACAATGTGCAGTTTTTGGCCGGGCTGTAGCTTAATTTCGGTCGGGTAGTTCCATTTGGATTGGTGCTTTTGGACTATGGTCGCCCCGGTGCCCTTTGGGTCTTGTTGAATGTTGCTGCCGAAAACAAGGGTCGGAACCGCGAGCAAAAGTGCCAACAAGATTTTTTGAGCCATACAATACCCCCAGAGGAGATAAGTATGCAAATTATGTTCCAGAAATGCCTATAATATTGGCTAACATTGACAGCCTTTCTTCGATTTCTGGCTTTGTGACAGCCGCAAGCCTTTCGGTGCCAAAACTTTCTATGGCAAAGCTTGCCATGACGGTGCCAACCAGCATGCCTTTTCGCAGAGTTTTTTCTTCCATGTTTCCCTGTGAAGCCAAAAATCCTAGAAAGCCACCTGCAAAAGTGTCGCCCGCGCCTGTCGGATCAATGACAGTTTCCGTTGGAATGGCGGGGAACGGGAAACATGTGCCGCCATTGGCTAACAGGGCCCCATACTCTCCCCTCTTTATGACGATGGCGCGAGGGCCCATCGAAGAAATGATCTTGGCGGCTTTTATTGCGTTTGCCTCTTTGGCCAGGCTTTTGGCCTCGGCTTCGTTTATCAGCAGGATGTCAATGTCGCTGAGGGCCTTTTCCAGTGAGCCTCTGGCCCCCTCTATCCAATAGTTCATAGTGTCGAGTGCAACCCATTTTGGGCGCGACGCCATGCCTGCCAAAACCTCCAGTTGCAACCTAGGATCAATGTTCGCCAAAAACAAATATGGCGCGGTTCTGTAGTGTTCTGGCAATTTTGGGTCAAAATCGGCAAACACGTTTAGGTCTG
This sequence comes from Holophagales bacterium, assembly GCA_031281385.1. Next base: position 10,324 of record JAITFL010000175.1, on the reverse strand, counting down.
TCATAAGGGTGTGGGCCTCGTTGAGATCCTCACCATAGCTGCCGCTCCAGTGGAAGCACTTTCCTTTGCGTCTCGAAACGCCCTCCAAGTCTATCGGCCGGCCAGCAAAGACGGATTCTTCCTGGGGGCCAAAGTCTTCGCCTACAACGGCGACGAGCTGGACTGGACAAAAATTGCTGGCGCTGAGCGAAAAGTATGTGGCCGAGCCGCCAAAAAGGTGCTCCCTCTTGCCGGACGGGGACTCGAGGTCGTCAAAGGCGATGGTTCCAATGGCGAGTAGTGTCACGGGCGCTCCTTATTAAGATGTGGGGTGCAAATGATAATATAGAATCCAAGCCTTGTTTCCGCCCATCGGGACGGGGGCCTGCGCGTATTTTGCCAACGGGCTGGACTGCGGAGAATCAAGGTAGTCGCGAAGCACTTGGCGCAAGGCGTCTGAGTTCCCCAAAATGACGTGCAGCGAGCGCCAGCCAAGGCACTGGCCATCCAGCACCCGCTCGGCCAGCCTTTCACGCGCATCGGCCTCGTTGTGATTTCTGAGGTCTAGCTGGCCATCTACTTCAATGACCATCCCCGCGGCCAAATGGAATTCCTCTGGCCTTGCCTTGTCGCCTTTGTTTCTTTTTTCGCCCTTGGCCTGGCCAATGTCCGCAAAGTCCTCAAAGCCCTCAAAGTCGTCGGGGGGCCTTGGGGCGGGGTGCGGAGCGCCATGCGCCGAATTTGCGTGGTCTGCATGGCCGACTTCATTTTTTGACGCTTGGGCGCGCGGGTCGCTTGGCCGGACCCCCTTCAACTGTGACATGGCTTTGGTGAACTCTTCCTCTGCGCCATGCTCCTCTATGTTCCTCTGCGCCGCTGGATGTGATATGGATTTTCCCACGGCCGTCATAAACAAGGCGTCCTCTTCTTCCAATGGCTTTGGGGCCGTCTGGGCCGGGGCTTGCCTTGGGGGGGGCTGGGGCGCCGTACTCCCATCGCCCGAGGCATCCTTGGCCTTGAGGTCTTGTTTCAGCTTTGCCAGATCATTGCTCCAAACCATGCCTGAACTTCCTTAAATGTATTATAGCCTACAACCCAATGTTGTATTTTTGCTACTGCCGGGGGCAAAATGCAGCAAAAAATATTTTTCATTTTATAATAATCCGTGGCTAACCTAGGGAATTGGCTATTTCGTAACTTGGCATGATACTGGCACATTGCACTTGTCGGCGAAAAGCGAAATGGGCTGCGTCGGCGCCTCAATCCAACCATCTAGCAAAAAGGAGAAAACATGAGACACCTAACTTGCACAGCCTTGGCACTTGTCTGCGCTGGAGCTCTTCAGGCGCAGTCGCCGAACTTTGGCCTTTCCATCTTCCTAAGTGTTCCCTCGGGGAACTTCGCGGAAACAAAATACAAGGAATCCATCTTCGACGAATCCAGCAATGATTGGTTGTCTATCATAGCGACTGAAGGTTATGACGTCGGCGTTGGGGGAAATTTCACCATGAGCTTCCCGCTTCAAAAGACTTTGGCCTTTCGCGTAGGGTTCGGCGGGATGTCGTCAAAGGGGACTAGCACTACGCCCGGTTACGAAACCATCTTCCTGCGCCACACACTGTTCAACATCAGCGGCGAGTTTCAGATATTTTTCGATGACGCCTACAGGCATAGAGGGACTTACATAATCGCTGGCATTTCGGGCGACTTTGAGAAATTCGAGCGTTCATACGATGACAATTGGGATTATGGTTGGGACGATTGGTACAGGGATGTGGACGTTGAAAGAAAGAGCAGGCTGGCCGGGAATGTTGGCATCGGCCACACCTTTTATGGGAGCGACATCAAATTTGCGACAGAGATCACCTACCACTCTACCCTAACGAACAAAGACTTCAACTTGGGCAATCCCATTCCATCGGATTTTGTTAGGATCAGCTTTGGGTTGGTTTTTTAGTCACCTTAGAGTTCTGCAAGCCTGAACAATAGCTCTGTTATCTCGCCCTCTTGGGTGTATGCGGCAGTGCTGACCCTTAGACCGTATGGCTCCCCGATGTCTCTGATGCGTATTTTGTATTTGTCCCACAAGTGGCGGACTACGGCGGGCGAACTTGTGCCGCGCAGTTCAAAGCTTGTTATGCCAGCGCATAGCGCTGGGTGCAGCGAAGAATTGATCTTTATGCCGCCACTCAGCTTTGGTGCATCAACGATTCCCTTTCGTAGCTTGTCCCCCAGTTCTTTTACCCTGTCGCACCAAGTCTGGGGGCCGATCTCCTCAAAAATGTCCAAAGCCGCGTCCAATGCATGTAGCAGGCTTGGGTTTCCTGTGCCTCTCTGCTGAAGCCTAAAGCCTGTGTCGGGGTCTTTCCATGCCTCGCTGGCCTGCGTGGGCCATAGTTTTTCGGCAAATTCGCTTTTGACGTGCAAAAAGCCATTCCCCGCAGGGGCGAATAGCCATTTGTGTAGGCTTGCGCTATAAGCGTCCGCGCCGATGTCTTTGATATCCAGCATTATGTGGCCAGGAACTTGGGCGCCGTCAACAAGGGTGCAAACGCCCTTGGATCGTGCGAGAGCGCATAGCTCTTTTATCGGCAATATTGTACCCAAGCCAGAGGTTATGTGGGGCAGGGCAAGCAGTTTTGTTCGGCTTGTGAAGGCGGGTTCTATTGCACCAATGATTTCATCGGGGTTTTGGAGCGGAATCGGCAAGTGGACATGCTTGACTACTATCCCCTTTCTCTCCGCAAGCATTTCCCAAGGGCATCTTGAGCCGGGGTGCTCTTGGTCTGTCTGTATCACTTCGTCGCCCTGTTGCCAGTCCATCCCACTGGCTATGAAATTGATGCCCATTGTGGCGTTTTGCGTCAAAGAAATTTCATTGGGTTCTGCGCCAAATAGCCTGCCCAGCCTAATCCGCAGGCCCTGCTCTTTGGTGTAACCAGTTATCCATTCTCTATCATCGTTTAGGTACTCCCAATGGGCTATCGTGGAAGCAAGCCTTTGCTGGCTGTTGGATAGGCTCTCGATGACGGAATTGGCCGTGCAGCCCAACGTCCCCGTGTTTAGGAATATCTCGTCGTCCGGCAGCGGAAAACGTTTTCTAAAACTTGGCCAATCCATTTGGCCTCCATTAGTCGAGTTAGGGTGCAAGCATTTTTAGGACGATCATCAATCAAATTCCGGAAGGCCGTAGGCCGCAAGCACAGCACCAGTTGTTGCGTCCAATAGCGCGAGTGAACATCGTCCAGGCTTTGCGTTGAGGGTTGTGCTGAAATTTCCAAAGCTAAAAGTGTGCGACACTTCTGTTGAGCTTTCGCTGACGATGCCGACTAGAATTGTCCTGTTGTTTTTAAGGACCCTAGCCGTGGCGGGGCGTTCCTTGAACTCGGCCTTGATTCCCGCCTTTAGCAGTGCCTGCCCCAATAGTTCGATCAATGGGGTTTCTTCACGTGCATAATCCAGCGGCAGGCCGACATGCCAGACATTTGATTTTTGGGCGGATTCGAGGTCGAAAGTGGAAGTTCCAGCCTTTAGCACTTGGTTAAGCGTCTGGTCGAATGTCACCCATCCCCATGGGGTTTCTTCCCTGTTGAACAGGGGCCTATGTCCCTCTAGTCCTTTTAGCACCGTCAATGGCCTGCCGAAGGCGTCGCCCTCCAATGGGCCCATCAGTACCACTAGGCCCCCACCATCGGACAAGCGCTTCAATGCCATTTCTGCGGCTGGCTCAAGGGTTTCGCAGGTGGGAACTATTGCCAGTTTGATCCCTTTAAGATCATCATCGCTGCACGTTTGGTCGCTAATCATTCGCCCGGCAACGCCGAACCTGTCCGCCAGTAGCTTGACCAAGCGTCTGACACCATCGTCTGCTTTGGGCCTTCCCTGCCACATTCGGCGGTGCGGGATCAGTATGGCAATTTCATCTTCTCCCCAGTCCTCTAGGTATTTTGCAGTACCGGCAGCAAAGGTACCATAAGACCTTACGACGTCATATTCGGGCTTTGCTGTGCCATCTGGCCTAAATAGGCCAATAACCACTTCGTTGTCGTTGTCCATGTCTGTGTTGATGTTCCATGCCCATTGGACTGCTCCCGCGCCGCGTCCAAGCAGGGCCAGAGCAAACTTGCGCTCTAGCAGTGCAGCCGAGCCTTCTATCCCGCGCCAAGGCAGGCCGTCTTTGTCTTCCAGTCTCATTAGTCCAGTTTCCTGCACTAGGCAGGGCTTGTCGGGGATCTTGGTGGCCAGGCTGTCCCACAGGATGTCGTCATTGTTCCACCAGCTATGCACGGTAGTGTAGTCAACTGCATGGCCAAAAAATGGCGGGGCGGCGCGGCCGCCAGTGCCGCCTTCATCTTGCCCCAAGGTGACCATGACGTTTCCTCCAGCCTGCCTTATCGTTTCGCGCAAGTCAAAGGCCCAATTTGCCACAACTTCGTTGGCGAATAAATAGAATTCAGCTGCCTTTCTTGGAACTCTGTTTAGCCTTATTGTTGAGTATGCAAAATCCCTATTTGTTGGCACCGCGAAAGGGTCTTCGCCATCTCTGAAAATATCGGCCAAGTAAGCCCGGTTCTCGCCAAATTTTTTGGACAGGTATGCCCGCCAGGCGTTGCGCTCTAATGCATCGCCAATGGGGCGGGTGTTCCACAGTTGGGCCAGCGTGCTATAGCTTGGTTCATTTATTAAGTCGTAGTGGATCCACGGGGAGCCTTTGAAGCGGCTGGCGATCAGCGTTATCAAGGATTTTTGGAGTTCCAGTGCCCTTGGGTTCAAGTATGGGTTGTCGCCGGGCGCGGCCAATGGCAAAAATGCAAAAAAAGTAAAACAAACGTGAATGCCATTGCTGGCCGCGCATTGCACGTACGCGTCCAAGGCGTGAAGCACATTTTCGTCAATGCTTCCAGGCTCTAGGCTGGTGCGTGGCCAGCCAGTCCATATTCCCGTCCTGACATAGTTGATGCCGGCCTTTTTCATGGCCGCAAAATCTCTATTCCACCTTGTGGGGTTTGGCTCGAATAGAAACTTTCTGTGTATCTGGCTATCCATGTACGTGGTACCCACCACAGGCGTGGCCTTTCCATCCCACCTCAGCCAGTCGCGGCCAGCAGTTACCTTTGGGCCTGTCTGCAACAATTTCGCGTCCTTGACCCATACACCCGTTTCGGCAATAGGCACTTGATAGCTTGCTCCCGCTAATTCTGCGGTGATAGTGTATAGCCCGGGGGTCAGTGGCTTTGGCGTGTCAAAAATTGCATCTGCGATGCGGAGCGATGCGCTGCCGCCTAATTCCCTCTGTTGCTGACCCTTGATGTTGCCAGTGGAATCCAGTAACTTGAACTTGACGCTTAGAGTGGCCGATTCCCCAACCACAGGGCGGCGCAAAAGCACTCGGATGTGCGGCTTTTCGCCTGGCTCTATGCAAGCTTGGAGAATGCGCGCCTCAAATTCGCATGGACCCGATGCTGCCCTAGTGATGAGTTGGCTTATCTCATCGGCTTTTAGTTCTGCATCGGTTGTGGCAAAAACCCATCGGCCGCCCACCCATTCGCCACGAAGCCTGTCTATTTCCTGCGCGGCGCATGCGCGAGGCACACCTTGGCTATCCGCGATTCTGGCCAATGGGCGCAATATGGCCTCCCTCACTCCGGCTCCGCCGTCTTCGTCTGGAAAATCTTTTGTCGAAGCAAAACGCACAGTCAAAGACCATGTGCGCTTTGGTGTTTGGCTCAATTTTAGCGTGCTGTTTTTTTCTGGCGACCAGTCGCGCTTGACGCTAATCTCCTCCGCCGGGCCTATGAGCAATTGGTTTGCAAATGTGGACTGCCTGAACCCTATGACCCACTTCCCATTGTCAAAGCGGACGGGCTGGTGAAACGGGGCTCCGCCAAGCACTAGCAAATTGCCGCCCCGCCCCAAAAAGTTTTTGATCTGGAGCCAGGCGTCAACCGGGAACGCGCTGCCGTAGGGCAGTACAAGAAGGCTTGTTGAGGCGTCCTGCAACTGGGAAACTAAGCTACCAACGCTTTGGGCCCATTCGGCCTTCGGCGTTGGACTAGATGCGGTTGCCCGCGCCAGCGCACTCTCCAATGTTGCCTTGGAAGGCGCAGGTGCGTCCGCCGCCGGGAAACCCTCAGCGAAAAAAATCACCGCCTTTTTTGTGCTAGGCCCTTGCGAAAATAACCCAGCGCCGACGGCCAAAGATAAAAAGAGAATAGAGATCGCCCGCATATTGCCCTCCAAGGTCAATGATACCAAGCTGCGAGGGAGCAAGAGCAATTTGCCTTGGATGGGTACCTACAATAATCAAATACAGCCGATCCTATGTGTTACAGATGAGCATCAAAGCCAATTTCCTCTATTTTCGCAATAATTATTTCCGCGCTAGTATTTTCATTGTGTGTTACTGTCACCATTTTATTTTTTAGGTCTGCCATTACCTGCACGACCCCAGTAATTGTGGAAATGGCGTTTGTTATTGACATTTCGCAATGTCGGCAAGTCATGTCATCAATAAATATCTTTGTCTGCATTTCTCCTCCGAGCCTTGCCTAATCCAAATTCAACTTGACCCGCCTCAACCTTAGGCCGTTGGCCATTATGGACGCGCAGGACAGGCTCATGGCGGCTGCGGCTATCACCGGGGACAGCAATGGCCCGCCAAAAATGTGCAACAGGCCCGCCGCAATGGGGAGCCCCGCGAAATTGTAGCCAAAGGCCCAAAACAGGTTCTGCTTGATGTTTCTTATGGTGGCCTTGGATAGGTTTATCGCCCTTGCAACGTCTGCCAAGTCGCTGTGCATCAACACGATGTCAGCGCTCTCCATTGCAACGTCGGTGCCTCCGCCGATGGCTATGCCCACGTCCGCTTGCGCCAGCGCAGGTGCATCGTTGATTCCATCGCCCACAAAGGCGACTATCTTTCCTTGCGATTGCAGCGTTTTGACCTCTTTTGCCTTCTCAATGGGTGTCGCCTCGGCCATCACCTTTTTGATGCCAACTTGTCTAGCGATGGCCTCTGCTGCCCTGCTGTCATCGCCCGTTATCATTGCCACTTCTATGCCCATGCCGATGAGTTTTTTGATAGCGTCATGGCTGCTTTGTTTCACCACGTCCGCGACCGCGACTATTCCGGTTATTTTATTGTCTGCCGCCACGTACATGGGCGTTTTGCCTTCACTTGCAAAACGGGCGGCAACGGCCTCTAGTGGGCCGATTGTGACGCAGTGCGCGTTCATTAGCTTGATATTTCCTACAAAAACATCCCTTCCCTCTATGCGGCAGCGGACACCCATTCCGGCGATGGCTTCAAAATCCGACTCAACGGGCAGATCCAATTGTTCGGCTTCTGCCCTTTTCAGGATTGCCTTGCCCAATGGATGCTCGCTCCCCTTTTCGGCTGCTGCTGCCATTTGCAATAGCCAGCGCCCATCGGCCTCTGGCAGTGTAGCTATATCTGTCACTTCCGGCCTTCCCTCGGTTATTGTGCCTGTTTTGTCCAGCAATGCGACTTGGGTCTTTCGCGCAATTTCCAGTGCCTCGCCGCCCTTGATGAGTATGCCGTTTTCTGCCCCCTTGCCTGTGCCAACTATGATTGCCGTTGGCGTGGCGATACCAAGGGCGCACGGGCAGGCGACTACAAGGACGGCGATGAATATCGCCAGCGCGAATGCAAAATCCTTACTAAATGCAAACCAGCCGATAAAAGAGCCAAACGCCAAAAGAAGCACGATGGGCACAAAAAAACCCGCAACGATGTCTGCCATTTTGGCTATGGGAGCCTTGCCGGTCTGCGCGTCCTCGACCAGCTTGATGATTTGGGCCAGTGCCGTGTCCGCGCCAACCTTGGTGGCCCTGAATGTGACAAAGCCGTTGGTGTTAATAGTGGCCGCATAGACGCAGTCCCCTTTACCTTTTTCAGTTGGGACGCTTTCGCCCGTCAGCATGGATTCGTCAATGGCCGCGCTGCCCTCTAAAATAATGCCGTCAACGGACATCTTGGCTCCGGGCCGCACTGCTATGGTGTCCCCAGTCTGCACCTTTTCGATGGGCAACTCTATTTCGCGCCCATCCCTTATGGCGGTGGCCGTCTTTGGGCTAAGCCCCATCAGCTTTTTGACAGCCTCGCCCGTCTTGCCCTTAGACGTGGCTTCCAGTGCCCTGCCAAATAGAACCAAGGTAATGATCTCGGCGGCGGTTTCAAAATAAAGCTGCTCAACAAAATCATGGCGCCCGCAAATGATCTGAATCGTTGCATATAGGCTGTACAGAAAAGCGGCTGAAGTTCCAATGGCTATCAGGCTGTCCATGTTTGGGGAGAGGCGGCAGGCGGCCCTGAGCCCATTGGAGTAAAAACGGTGTCCAACGGCGACAACAGGCACTGTCAGTCCCAACTGCACCAGCGCAAACGTAATTGGGCCATGATGCGGGTGTAGCCACATTGGGAGCGGCAGGCTAAAACCCAAGCCATCCATGTGCGCCATTGCTAGATAGACCAGCGGGGCCGAAAAGGCCGCCGCGACGATGCACTTTGCGAAAGGCCATTTTAGCCAACTGGTGGCTTTTCTGCTGACCTCCCTTTCGCCATCGGCCTTTATTATTTCGGCCCAGCCGAACCCGGCCATTTCGATTTTTTGTTTGATGGTCTCAATGCCTACTTTCAAAGGGTCGAATACGACAGATGCCCGCTCGGTGGCCAAATTGACGGCGCAGCTTTCGACGCCCTCCAGCTTGCCAAGCGCCTTTTCCAGCCTGGCAGAGCAGGACGCGCAAGTCATGCCTGTCACCTTTAGCGTTTCTTTGCTTGGCAAAGAGCCTCCTGTCCAATGGGGTAGCGGCTCGAAAATATTTAGATGGCCTGTTGGGCTTGGCGCCCGATGCGCCTAAATACGTTCTTTTTGCTCCCTATAGACATTATTCAGCATCATAAGATAATAATACAGAGGGATATTCCAATGAACCCACCCCTTGCGGCAACCACAACTACGAATCAGACGCCAGCCAGCGGCAACGCAGCGTCTTTGAGCGAGTCCGCCGAGGCGCAGATACGCGCCCTAGCGTCCCGCTACCCAGATCCACTGGCTGCTGCCATTCCGGCTCTCTACGTGGCACAGGGCGACATGGGGTACGTCAGCATCGAAGCCATGCAGGAAGTGGCTAGAGTGCTGGACATCCCAAGGCATCACGTCTATAGCGTGGCCACGTTTTACACCATGTTTCGCAAGTCTCCAATCGGGCGCTTTCACATAGAGGTGTGCACAAATTTGTGCTGTGCCCTTAGGGGTGCCGCCAAAATATTTGAAAAGCTGCGCCAGCGTTTGGGCGTTCAGCCTGGGCAGGTGAGCGCGGACGGAATGTGGAGCCTTGAAGAAGTCGAATGTCTGGGAAGCTGCGGCACAGGGCCCTGCCTACAGATCAATCATGGCGTGTATGACGAAATGCTTGACGATGCTAGTCTAGACGCAATCATAGAGGCATGCAAAAATGGCCAAGTCGCGGAGTGGGGCGCAAAATGAACAACTTTAGAACCAAGCCAGACCGCCAGCGATACTCCTTTGAAGGCTATGGCTCTTCAAAGTTCCCAAACCATCTGCTAAGAGGCGCTGGAGACTTGGACAACTGGCGCATTGCCGTCTATGAAAGCAAGCACGATGGCTACCAGGCCCTCCGCAAGGCCATCAAGATGGAACCTGCCGCAGTGGTTCAAGAGATAAAGGCTTCAGGGCTGAAAGGGCGCGGGGGCGCGGGGTTTCCAACGGGACTCAAATGGTCTTTTATGCCCCGCGATGACGGCGAAAAAAAATTCACGCGGTACTTGGTCTGCAACGCAGACGAAGGCGAACCCGGCACATTTAAGGATCGCGCCATACTCGAGTACAACCCGCACCAGATCATAGAGGGCATGGCCATCGGCGGATGGGCCATGCAGTGCAAAAAGGGTTTTATCTACTGCCGCGGTGAGTTCAAGTGGCTGGCCGACAAGTTGGAAGCCGCCATACAGGAAGCCAGGGACAAGGGCTATTTGGGCAAAAACACTTTGGGCAGCGGCCTCGACTTTGATTTAGATGTATATAGGGGCGCGGGCGCGTATGTGTGCGGTGAAGAAACTGCGCTGCTAAACAGCCTAGAGGGCCGACGGGGCGAGCCAAGGGTAAAGCCGCCATTTCCCGCCGCCAAGGGCGCATTCGGTCAGCCAACGACAGTGAACAACGTAGAGACCTTGGCCAACATTCCAGTGATAATGCGAATCGGGGCCGAAGCCTACGCTTCCATAGGCTCCAAAAACAACTCCGGCACTAGGCTGTTTGGCATTTCTGGACACATAAAGAACCCGGGCCTGTACGAACTG
>JAITFL010000163.1 GCA_031281385.1 Holophagales bacterium | reverse complement strand
GGCGACACCGGCGCGGTGGCCGAATATGGCGGAAGGGCTGTGGGCATGGCATGGGCGCGGCTCGTCCACGCCTATGGGCATCTGGACGAAGAAACGCCAGAGCTTGCGATATCCGTCCTGCCCAAATATCGTGGGATGGGAATTGGAACCAAACTGATGACAAAGCTGTTTGATCTTCTCGCCATGGCCGGCTACAAGCGGATTTCTCTTTCAGTGAACAGAGACAACCCAGCGGTGCGCTTTTACCAAAGGCACGGCTATGAAACCATTTGTGAAAAAGATGGCGACTACATTATGATAAAGGAAATTGAAGTGGCCCCCCGGCAATAGCCTTTACAGTTCAAGCAGCTTTTTGGCCGCTGCCTCCATGCTGTCCAAGAGTTCCGGCGTTGTCCTGCTTTGCAGGTACACCTTCAACTTGGGTTCGGTGCCGCTGGGCCTGAATGCTACGAAGGCACCAGATTCAAAGCGGAACTTTAGCACATTGCTGGATTCTATCGGGCGGGCTATTTCGGGGCAGTCGGGCCTGTCCAATATTGGACCCACCTTGCCGCCCTCGTGGTGTTCGCATGTAAGATAGTCTTCCCAACTGGCGACCTTTTCCCCTGCAAAGTCGCCCAGGCCCGAGGCGCGGATGCGCCCCATAGCTTCGCTGAACCTCTTTGCGCCGCCTGGCTTTGCGTCCTCTAGGTTCACCTGGCGGCTATAGTAAGTCCCAACCTTTTTTTGAAGGTCTGCCGCCGCTTCGTTCAGGTTCATGCCAAGCGTCTTGTAATGCCCTATCATCTCGCCAAACAGCAGCGCGGCTGTGATTCCGTCTTTGTCGCGCAGGGAGTGGTCTGGCAGGCAGCCGATGCTTTCTTCGGCGCCAAATGCGTATGCCTCCCCATTGGCCTCCAGCCTGTTCATCGCCACGGCGATATTTTTGAAGCCCGTCAGGCACCATACGGTTTTAATGCCGTGGTGCTTGGCCGTCTCGGCCAAAAAGTCGCTGGTGACCACCGTCGTCACGATACAGCCCTTTACCCCCTTGAAGCGCACTAGGTAGTCCAGAGCCAGCGCGGCCATGTCGTTGCCGGTCATCTGGGCCCACTGCCCTTTTTGCTTGATCACCACGCCTAGCCTGTCTGCATCGGGATCTGTCGCGATAATCGCATCGGCGCCGATGCGGTTCGCTTCTTCTATGGTCACGCGGAAAGCCGACATTTCCTCGGGGTTGGGCTTGGGCGCAGTGGGGAAGTTGCCGTCTGGAACCATCTGGGCTTCGCACAAGTTGAGTGGCAGCCCCGCCCTTTTGAATACCTCGGGCACAAATTCGGCACCGGTTCCATGAAAGGGCGTGTACAGCAGATTAGCTGGCTCAAATGGCGTGGAGTTTAGTCTATAACCTACGCTCATCAGCAAAAATGCCTCTTCGATTTCCTTGGGGATGGGCTGTATTCTTGAATCGGCATCAGGTTTGGGCGGCTCGGGGATAGTCGGTAGCGCGGCCATGGCGGATTCTATCTCTTTGTCCCAAGGCGGAACCACCTGCCCGCCCTTGTCGTCGTACGCCTTATAGCCGTTGTATTCTTTGGGGTTGTGCGAGGCCGTAATGATTACGCCGCAGGCGGCGCCAAGTTTTCGCAGGGCAAAGCAGATGAACGGCGTCGGCATCGGCCTATCGCCCAGATATACGTCGAAGCCCGCCCCAGCCAGTACGCGGGCGGCCTCAAGGGCAAACTCGTCTGATTGGCGCCGCGTGTCGAAACCTATGACGGCTTTCAATTTGCCAGTGGCCTTTGACTTTGCGACGCTGGCCAGCGCCATTGTCGTGCGCCTCACAAGGGGCTTGTTCATGCGGCGAATGCCGGCGGCCATTAGGCCGCGCAGCCCTGCGGTGCCAAATGAAAGCGGCTCCGAAAAGCGATCTTCCAGCTCGATCCTTGCGTTGTCGTCTGTTTCGGCGGCCTTGATCAGCGATTCCAAATCGGCCTTTAGCTCGGGTTCCAAATGTGGAGAAGCCAAGTAGGCTTGTGCAGCGTCTAGCATCGAAATTCCTCCAAGAAGGCGGTGTATGGTATGAAAGATGTCAAAAAACCCTTAACTTAAAGGATATACTAGTTTTAGGATTTTGGGCAGAGCGTTTCTATAGCGATGTTGGCCTGAACGACAATCCAGATGCGCCAACCACTAATATTCAGAATCCGCCCCTATCTTTCGTGCTCGGGTTCACCTCCTTGTAACTTGGCTCGTTCAATACCGAGGCATGGAGCCCGCCGGGATATTGATGCGGGCTGGTGCCCGCGCCATGATTATGCCGAATGATGACGCAGCGAGGTCATTCGCTGCTTTGCTACCGAATGAAGATGCTTCGGCCTGTTGCGTTTAGTGCTGTGGCGTGGAAGCTTTCCGAATGCTAACTGGGGATTCGCTTGCACGGCCTCGCATGCGAGTCCGCGCTGCGCTACTCCCCAGACCCCTGGGGTACTCGCCTCGCTAACTGCCCTATGTAAGGGCTGATACATGGGCATGGCTTCGATGGACGCAAGGTTTAGGGAAGACAACTCCGATGAGCGCTAGAATGATTTTGAAGAGGCTCATTCTAATAAAATATGCTCACAGACTCGCACTGCCACCTACAGCACCCTCTCTTTGAAGGCGTTTTGCCCAACACGATGGCAAAGGCTAGGGGCGCGGGCGTAACAAGATTCGTGTGCTGCGCCACTTCTGAATTGGATTGGGACAATGTGCTTGCGTTGGCGAAACAAGAAGATGGCCTGATCCCCATGCTGGGCCAGCACCCTTGGTACTTGGGCAGATCCAAATCGGGATGGGACATCAAATTATTCGATTTGCTGCAGGGAACATCGGCTGGCGTTGGCGAGTGTGGGCTGGACTTTGCCATTGAGGGCGCAGACAAAGAGGCCCAAATGGCGGCGCTGGAACCGCAGTGGCGCATGGCCGTGAAGCTGGGCCGCCCCATGAGCCTCCACTGCAGAAAAGCCTTCGACGCCATTTTTGAATTGTCAAAAAAAATGGGCTTGCCAAGCTGCGGCGCGGTCATACACGCATTCTCCGGCTCGGCGGAACAAGCTATCATGGCCGCCCAGCATGGCTTCTATATTTCATTTGCGTGTTCATTGATGAACCCGAACAACAAAAGAGTCAGAAAGGCCATTCTGGCGACACCCCAAGACCGGCTGCTGCTGGAAACTGACAGCCCCGACATCTCCCCAACCCCAGGCACTGTCAACGAGCCAGCCAATTTAGCCCAACTGCTAAACTGCGCCGCAGAGCAAAGGGGAGAGGCGGCGGATGAGCTAGCGCAGCAAATAGAGCGCAATGCGGACAGAGTATTCCGCTTCTGATGCCTAATCCAAGATATATAACAAGTTCAACCCATTGTAGGTTTAACTTCTATATAAAGCCACAGAATCCCGCTCAATTGAGCTTGAACTTGGTGCGGACTTCCTCCTGAAGCTGGGCGGCGGTTCTGGATAGCTCTTGCGTGGCCGAGGCTATTGACACTGTCTCGTTCACGCTTTCCTCCACCTGCTTGGCCACCTCGGTGCCGGTCTTCGCCTGCTCCCTCGTGGCCTCCACAGATTCCCTAGTATGCGCAGCGAATTGGTCTAGGCTCACCTTGATCTTTTCCATCAGACCCACGGTCAGGTTGACCATGTGGTCGCCCTGTTGGACTGATTCGCGCGCATCTATGTTGTACTGGGCTATCTCCTTAGCCGACGTCGCGCTGCGCTCGGCCAGCTTTCTCACTTCCTCGGCGACAACGGCGAAGCCCTTGCCCTGTTCGCCGGCCTTGGCCGCCTC
>JAITFL010000136.1 GCA_031281385.1 Holophagales bacterium | reverse complement strand
ATGAACGACAACGTGTTCATCCAGCGCGATGATGCAAAGTTGGCCGTCGCCGGAGTTCCCGATTCAACGGCCCGAAGCATGAATGACGCTGGCCCCAAGCCGAATCTGACCAAGGCGCTTTCGGACATTCCAAAGGGAACTCCGATAGTGCTGCTGAACCACAAGCCAACTGGCTTTTTTGAAGCCGACAGAGCCGGCATAACCATGCAACTATCTGGGCACACACATGCGGGCCAATACTTTCCTTGGAGCGCCATCATCCCACTGTTCCACGATTTTCCGTACGGACTAAAGCGGTATAAGAAAATATGGATGTACACCAGCGCGGGCACTGGCTTTTGGGGGCCGCCGAACCGTTTTCTCAGGTCTAAGGAAGTTACGCTACTGGTGTTGAAGCGGACACTCGACCTCAGAAAGTAATTGCAAAACTATAGTCCCCGCCCTTCAAAACCAGAACAAGATGAACCCGTGAAGAAGTGTTCAACTAGCTAATCAGTTTGCTCCATGAAAGCGCGAATGCGCTAGACTGCGCCGAAAACGAAGGCGAGCGAAGGCAAAACGCCCATACCGCCAAAACCAGCCAACGTGTTGCAACGGTCCACGTTGGGGTCTCGCGTATCCAAGCGTAAGCGCAGGATACCGAGAGAATGGAGCGAGCCGCCAACTTGGGACGCCGGGAGTGGCTTGAAAGCGCAGACCTGTGTCACGCAATAGGTTTACCACGCTCTTCCAAAAGGCGGGGAGCGGAATGGAAGGCGTAGGCGAAGCATGCCAAACTGTAACGATGGTCAAGGGCGTTGACTATATCCTGAGGACTTGGCATTATTCAAGATTCGCGCCCTGCTCCCTCATCTGCTCCAAAATCCCCTTTGCCTCCATCACCGCCCTAGTCATCGCCAGCCTTCTGCATTTGCTGCCAATCGTGTTGACTTCTCGCAAAACTTCTTGGTGCCACACGTCGAGGGCCTTTCCTGTCACGCGGCCCTGAACCAGCCTTTGCCGCATGTCGTCTAAGTGGGCATGAAGTCGCACCAATTCCTCTCGCACGTCCTGCTTCTCTGCCAGTAGGCCAACTTCCGCCACCAGCCTCTCCTCTGGCACCTTCCCGTGCAGGCCCGCCTCATCCAAAATGCTTTCAATGCGCTTTTGGTAAACCTCCGGCAGTTCAGCCGAATTTGCGCCTGCCTCTAGGGACAACTGCCCGTGCAGCGCGATCAACTGGGCAATCGCGTCATCGAAAAAGGGCTTCAGTCGCGCAGCTTCATCGGCTCTCGCGCCGTTCCATTCGTCCAGAAGCGAATGCAGGGCTTCCATGATCGGCTTTTCAAGGCTTTTTGCCATAGCGCTGGGCGCAGCCGAAAAAGCGCCAGGAATCTTAAAAAATGCTTCGGCGGACAGCGGCGGCAGCCCCAGATGTTCTGTTTCCTCTTTCCAAGCCAGAGCCACATTCCTTAGCAGGCCGCGGTTGATCACAGGCTCCGCGCCCGGCGCCCCCTGCACGTCAATGGTCAAGTCCAGCTTACCCCTTAAAGCCCTTTCACGAATGGAAGACCGTATTTCGCTTTCCAGCGGGAATAGCACCGGGTGCAAGCGAAAGGTCATTTCCAAGGCTCTGTGGTTCACGCTCCGCAGCGACAGCCTAGCCTGGCCGTTTTCAAGAGGCCAAACAGTTTCGGCAAAACCTGTCATCGATTTCATCTGGCACTGCCCTTTGTTGGAGAATTGTAGAAAATGTGCAAAGAGTGTCTTGAAAAGCCCCACTTTGAATTATAAATGATATATTGTTTTTTTTGAACCAGCCAGCGCTGTCCGTCGGCTCAAAAATCCATGACATCTGCGCCACGTATTGTTGTATCATTAACAATGGGTGTCTGTAGAAAAAAGCTCCGACCCATAGAACCGCCCGATTCCGCTTTGGGGCAGTTTTTGCACCTAGATGGACAGCTAGGCTGTTCCCAATGAGGGCCAGCGCCAACAATAAGATCAATAGCAGAGGCTGGACGAAACGAGGACCGAAACAGAATGGCAATGGCAGATGACATGGAAACTCCCCAAGATGCGAATAGTGGGGAACCGCTGAAAACCCTCCTATTGGCGGAGGACGACCCAGCGACCCAGACCCTTTTCAGGGCAGGCCTACGCAAATTGGCGGGATACCAAGTGGTCGTTGTAGGCAACGGCCTAGAGGCCCTTGAAGTGCTAAAACTCCAAGTGGTAAACGTGATCGTCACCGACCTGTACATGCCAGAGATGGACGGCTACCAGTTGATTTCCATCGTTAACGAGCGCTACCCCAACATCCCGATACTGGTGATGACTGGGCTGGCAGAGACCACCCACCAAAACGCCCCCCTCTTTTTGGGCGCACTGGGGATCATTCCCAAGCCAGTCAAGATGTCCTCCCTGATCGAGCAAATCAAGGAAGCCGGCAACCGAAAACCAGATGGCGTGATCAAAGGCATACAGTTGAACGGTCTCTTACAATTGATGCAGTGGGAGCGCAAAACCTGCACAATAACCATTCAGTCCCCCGAGGGCATCGGAATGCTGTACGTGCAAGAAGGCGACCTTATCCACGCCCTATTCAGGGATTTGGAAGGGATGGACGCCGCCTATCAGATATTGGCCATACCGAGCACCCACGTTGAGTTTACAGAAGTGTGCAGAGCGAATAGGACAATCAACATCCCCTTGACCGAGTTGCTGCTCAACTTGGCCATGAAAAAAGACATGGGCAAAGGCAATTGAGCATAAGCCGCCAAAGCATATCCAATCAACCAGCAAAATGGGCTAAAGTGTATAATAAACAGAGGTTAGTGTAACATCGTGCAGCGCGTCTGCACCTTCGACTGAAAGGAGTGCCATGTCCCACATCAAACCATTCCGTGCCTTTCGGCCAAAGCCAGAATTAGCAGCAGAAGTGGCCTCGGTTCCATACGACGTGATCAACTCAGTGGAAGCAAGGCAGTTGGCTCAAGGCAAGCCCCATTCATTCCTGCATGTTGGGCGGCCCGAGATAAATTTGCCAGAAGGCGTTGACGAACACAGCGACGATGTATATGCAGCAGGAGTAAAGGCGCTAAAGGGATTCATCAGCGATGGCACCCTGTTCCAAGACGACAAACCCTGTTTCTACGTCTATAAGCAGAAAATGGGCAGCCACGCGCAGGCTGGCTTGGTATGCCTTTGCTCTGTGAAAGAATACGAAAGCAACCTGATCAAAAAACACGAATACACCCGCAAGGACAAAGAGGACGACAGGACGCGCCACGTCACAGAGCAGGGCGCCAACGCAGAGCCCGTTTTCCTGACTTATCCGGCAGCACCTTACATTGATCAGACCATCAGCAAAGCAATGAAGGCCAAGCCCGCATACGACTTTGATGCGCCCGATGGCATTGGACACACAGTTTGGGTCATCAACGATGAAAGCGTTATCCACTCGCTAACCAATCTCTTTAGCGGCATCAAAGCGCTCTACATAGCCGACGGACACCACCGCACGGCGGCGGCGATTCGCTATGGGCAAGCCAAACGCGCCGAAGCTGGAAACGATGCAACGGGAAACGAGCCATTTGAATACTTCATGGCCGTCGTGTTCCCGCACGACCAGCTAAAGATCATGGACTACAACCGCGTGGTGAAAGACCTGAATGGACTAAGCAAAGACCAGTTCATTGAAAAAATCAAAGAAAAATTCGACGTTGGGCCGAATGCAGAAAAGAAGCCCAAGAGCCTTCACAGCTTCGGGATGTTCCTTGACGGCCAGTGGCACCTGCTAACAGCAAAGCCTGGCACATGGGATTCAAACGACCACGTCAAGTCTCTCGACGTGAGCATCTTGCAGGACAACCTGTTGCAACCCATACTCGGCATCCAAGACCCACGAACTGACAAGCGCATAGACTTCATCGGCGGCATCCGCGGCACCGAAGAGCTAGAAAAAAGGGTCAACGAAGGCTCCGCCGTAGCGTTTGCAATGTTCCCCACATCGCTCACCGAGCTCATGGCTGTCTCTGACGCTGGACAAATAATGCCGCCCAAGTCAACTTGGTTCGAGCCTAAGCTGCGCTCGGGCCTGCTGGTGCGAATTTACGAAAGCTAGTTTTTCCCGATTACATGAATTTATGGAGGTAACATGAAAATCCTCATCGCCGATGCCTTTGACGCAAAGCTGCCCGAGCGCCTAGCCGCATTTGGCCAAGTTTCAAGCGACATGACCACGCTGGGAGAAGCCGAGGTTTTGCTGATCCGCTCAAAGACCACTGTCAACGCCGACCTTTTGGCCAAGGCACCGAACCTAAAGCTGGTCATACGCGGCGGCGTGGGCATGGACAACATTGACAAAAAACTCTGCGCCGAAAAGGGCATCAAGGCTACTAACACCCCAAAGGCGTCCAGCATCGCCGTGGCCGAAATGGCAATGGCTTTCATGGCAGCCATTCCCGCAAGGCTGATAGAGGCCCATGTTTCAATGCTTGATGGCAAATTCCTAAAAAATGAACTAAAGCGGACAGAGTTGTACGGCAAGACCTTGGGCCTTGTTGGAGCCGGAGCCATAGCCACGGAAGTCGCAAAGCGCGCCGCAGCTTTCGGCATGAAGATAATTGCCTTCGACCCATTCCTCAAAGCACACCCCATCGCCGATCTGGTGCCCTCGCTCGACGAACTGGCAGCAAAGGCGGATTTCATCTCTCTGCACACGCCCCTTACTGACGAAACCAAGGGCATGGTAAACGCCCAGCTGATTTCAAAAATGAAAGACGGCGTTATCATCGTCAACACTGGCCGAGGCAAGTGCATCAATGAAAGCGACTTGGCAGAAGCGCTCAAGTCGGGCAAAATCAGGGCCTATGGCACCGATGTTTGGTTCAGCGACCCGCCGCCGCCCGACTGCCCCCTACTCAAGGCCCCCAACGTGTTCATGGCACCCCACCTTGGCGCCAGCACCAAAGAGAACCTTGGGCGCATAGGCGACGAAGTCGTGGCGATTCTGTCTGACTTCAAATAAATTGAAACTCAATTATTTTTCATCCGAGGTCATCAATGTCAAAACGCACCATCAACTTTTACGCCGGCCCAGCCGGCCTTCCGCTTGAACCCCTGAAAAAGGCCCAAGAAGAGCTACTGGATTTTGCAGGCACCGGCATGTCCGTCATGGAGATCAGCCACCGCTCCAAAGAGTACGACGCTGTGCATGAAGAAGCCATAGCCCTTACAAAAGAGCTGCTGGGCATCCCAAGCAA
>JAITFL010000127.1 GCA_031281385.1 Holophagales bacterium | reverse complement strand
CGCGACACCCCTGTCCGCGTGGGTACAGCCAACGATTGGGCAACGGTTTCTGCTTGCGGAAGCTGCTCGTTCGCTGTCAAGACGGATGGCAGTCTCTGGGCTTGGGGAGATAATCGTTTTGGTTGGCTCGGCAATGGCACCAGAATAGACCGAAATGCCCCCATCCGCCTTGGTACGGCCAATGACTGGAAAATAGTTTCTGCTGGCGGGAGCCATTCGCTCGCCATCAAGTTGGATGGCAGCCTCTGGGCGTGGGGAGATAATAGTTTTGGTCAGCTAGGCGATGGCACAGATGAAGACCGCGACACCCCAGTCCGCGTGGGTACAGCCAACGATTGGGCAACGGTTTCTGCTGGGCTTGGTTTTTACACCCTTGCCATCAAGAACGATGGCAGCCTTTGGGCGTGGGGGGCGAATCATAGCAGACAGCTTGGCTATGGCACCAGAATAGGCCGAAATGTCCCTGTCCGCGTGAGTACGGACTGTGATTGGGCAGCCGCAGCTGTAGGCCATAGCCCCCTTGCTCTCAAGACGGACGGCACTCTCTGGGTATGGGGGGACGTTCCTCTAATCCCACCTGGCGAAATTGGCGACACAGATCGGAACGCCCCGGTCTTAGTGGGCGCAGGTTTCCATGTCTTACGGCATGACACAGGAACCAATGACCCGCCCCATGAAATAGCAAACAACTCCACAATTTTTCATTAGCAATGAAGAGTTCGCCATCACCAAGGACAGGAAGATACGTTCAGCCCGTCCGCCATAAAGGGGGTGGTGGAGGCCACTGTGAAATCTATACTAGGGGAATAGTTCGTCATCATCAAGAATTTCGCAACGTGCAGAATTAGAAAGGCGGTGAAAAAATGATCGGAGCAATAATCGGCGACATAGTTGGCTCGCGCTTTGAGTTCAAAAATATTAAGCATAAGAAGTTCGCGCTGTTCAGCGATGATTGTTCTTTTACTGATGACACGATAATGACCTTAGCTGTGGCGGATGCACTGTTGAATGGCGGCTCGACGGACAATTTCATTGACTCGATGAAAAAGTTTGGCAAGCTGTACCCAAACCCAACAGGTGGCTACGGCCCCAAATTCGGCAGTTGGCTACTTTCAGATGACCGCAAGCCCTACAACAGCTTTGGCAATGGGTCTGCCATGCGGGTCTCGCCATGCGCGTGGTTTGCTAAATCGCTGGAGGAAGCCGAAGAGCTTGCAGAAATAAGCGCAGCCGTCACACACAACCACCCCGAAGGCATCAAGGGCGCAAAGGCAACCGCAGCGGCAATTTATCTAGCCAGAACAAGATGTGGCAAACCCGAAATCAAGGAATATGTCGAGAAGAATTATGGCTACGACTTATGCCGGACGCTCGACGAGATCCGGCCCGGCTACACATTCAACGAAACCTGCCAAGAAACAGTGCCAGAAGCAATAATCGCATTCCTTGAAAGTGGGAATTTCGATGACGCAATCCGCAACGCGGTGTCGCTGGGCGGCGACAGCGACACGCTTGCAGCAATTACCGGCAGCATCGCCGAAGCCTACTATGGCATTTCGGGCGAAATGTTTAAGGAGGCCACTGATTACCTTTGCGATGATCTCCTGTCCGTGATAAACGCTTGGCTGGACAGGGGCCTGCCCACGGGCGTTGAGACTGCGCTATCGAGCTTGTTTGGAAAAACGGCGGACTCATACTGTTTGACAGGCCGCACA
This sequence comes from Holophagales bacterium, assembly GCA_031281385.1. Next base: position 40,839 of record JAITFL010000127.1, on the reverse strand, counting down.
AAGACGCTTGCAGGGCCAAGTCAATTTTGTAACGGAATCTCGTGCGGCGGAGTGCTGAAGTGATGTCGGATTACAATCATCATTGCCTAAAGGAGGGTGCATGGACTACAGTGGTTTGATAAAAAATACACGGGAACTGCTGCTAAAACACAAAGCAGATTGGGAGGCTCTCTGGGCGGGGTACGCGGATGAGATTTCCAGAAATCTGCCGTTTATCCAAGTAATGCATAGGCGATTTAATCAATGGAAGCCGCTCTATCTGTACCTGACTAAGACCGAAGCCGGAAAAGCAAGCAACAAGGTCACATTCCAATTGCGCTATCTCGGTACTAGAGTGGCAGAATTGATCGCAAGCAGAAGCCAAATCACACTTTCCACTAAAGGTTATGAGAAGACAAACAAGGATCTTTTTGGTTGTCAGATTTCGCTCAATGATTCTGATTGGAACGGGCTGGAAGCCAAAGAGTTTCGCCGCCATTTCAGGGATAAACCTAGAGATGATAAAAACGAAACGCAACCAGAACACCGCATAGAGAGCCTTTTGCTAACCGAGTTCTCCAAAAGGCAGACATCCAAAAAAGCCTTGAGAGGCATCCAACCTGTCAAAATTGCTGGAGTGCGTTTCCCGATGCCGACACCCCTAGCCGCCAGTGAGCATGGGGAAATAAAATACAAAGGTTTCCGTGGCGGAGGCATAGACATTCTTGCTAGAGTACGCACCGGACGCAGAACAAACCTTTGCATCATCGAACTAAAAGACGAGAACAAGGACGGGGAGCCAGCGAGCGATGCCCTAGAGCAAGCCATCATATACACTGTTTTTATCCGCGAATTGTTGCGCAGCAAATCCGGGGCAACGTGGTGGAAGTTGTTTGGGTTTAGAGATCCGTGCGTTCCAGAGCCCCTCGTCCTGTATGCCGCATGTGCCATGCCAAACAAACGCGGTGCAGATACTTCATTTGCCGATAACGAGTACGGCATCTATTACAACGATGAAGATGACAAGATACGGTTACACTACATCTATTTCAAAGATTGCGGCGACAGGATAGGAATTCCTCGCACATCGTTGGGAACCCATGAAGAGATATTCGTATCTCGCCATCCCTCCGAGGAATTTATTCAACGGGTGCGCGAAATCAAGGCATCCGACCCAGAGCCGTTTCGCATACTATATTCCCCCCCTGAAGATAGCTTAGGATCAAACACATGAAATCCATAATCTACCGAGGCACACACGAAATCGGCGGGACGCTCATCGAACTCAGCAGCGGCGGTTCCCGCATTCTTCTCGACGCAGGCTATCCCTTATTTTTGGGTGGCAAGCCCATTGAAGACAGTGTAGCCAAGCTGCCGCCAGAAGAACTCCTTGAAAGGGGCGTGCTGCCACGGATCAGCGGACTGTACAAGTGGGATCAGCCTGGCTTCGATGGCATCATAATCTCTCACGCGCATTTGGATCACTATGGCCTACTGAAGTACATCCACCCAGACATCCCCGTGTATTTGTCGGCGGGGACAAAGGCGCTCATAGAGATTTCGCAGTCTTTCAATATCTGCGAGCCGTACGCGATAAATGCACGGCTGTTCAAGATGTACGAGCCGATGGAAGTCGGCGGCTTTAGGGTCAAGCCCTACCTGATGGATCATTCTGCGTTTGACTCCGCCGCCTTTGAAATACTGTGCGAGGGCAAGACTGTCATTTACTCCGGCGACTTCAGGGGGCATGGGCGAAAAGCTGTTTGCCTCGATTCATTCATAAAGCAAGCCACCAAAGAAGCTGATGTGCTGTTCACGGAAGGCACGATGCTTTCAAGGAGCGACGAACTGACTATTACCGAGAGCGAATTGGAAGATGAAATTGTCGAAAAACTAAAAGGTAAAACTGGCATTGCGCTAGTGCAGCTCTCCAGCCAAAACATAGACAGGATTGTCACCTTGTACCGCGCCGCATTGAAGCTGGGCAAAATTTTTGTTGTTGACGTTTATACAGCAAACATTTTGCATGAACTTCAAGCCTTGGGCAACAATATCCCATATCCATCAGCCTCGTTTGATAGGATTAAAGTGTTCTTTCCCCATCGTTTGACAACAATGATAATCAATAGGATGGGCTGGAAATACGCGAGACGATTCTCCAAATTCAAGATCACAAAAAAGCAGGTGGAAGAACGCCAAAACGAAATCATCATGCTGGCAAGGCCGTCCATGAAAAAGGATTTGGGGTTGTGCAATCTTTCAAATGGAATTTTTGTCTATTCCATGTGGGAGGGCTACCGCGACAGCCAGTATCAGCAGTCGTTTGAGGCTTGGCTAAAGGGGCTCGGTTTCCAAAACGACTACGTGCATACAAGCGGGCACGCAAGGGCTATGGACATCAAGAGGCTGATTGACGGCTTGAACCCAAAGAAAATAGTGCCTATCCACACCTTGGCGCCCGATGCCCTCTTGGGCTATTCGGACAAGGCTGTGCGTCAAGAAGACGGAGTGGCGTTTGATGTGTGAGTCCTTTGCAAATTCTGGAGAAAGGCAAACATGCGTTACGCATCACTAGCATCGAGTTCCAAGGGGAACTGCCACGCGATAAGCGATGGGGAGAAGATCCTGCTCATAGACGCGGGAATCTCGCACCCTAGGATAGTGAAAAGCCTAAAATCCATTGACTGGAACCCCGACCTAGTGCGCGGCGTGGCCATTACTCACGAGCACCGCGACCACATAAGCGGGATTCGAGGCATCCTGAAAAAAACCAACTGGAAGATACTGGCAACGCCTATTACGTTAGATAAAATCGAAAAAATCATGGGAGTGGAAGTTCCAAAAGAGCGGTGGAACCCCCTAAAGGCGGGGCTGGCCGAAGACTGGGAAGGCTGGCGGCTCTGTCCCTTTGAGATTTCACACGACGCCGAAGACCCAGTGGCCTACAGGATAGAGGCTGGCGGTGTGCGGTTGGCGGTGATCACGGATTTGGGATGTGTCACGGAACTGGTCATCGAATGTGCGAGCGACCTAGAGCTGTTGGTGCTGGAATCCAACCACGACATCGGGATGGTGTTGGGGTGCGACCGCCCAGATAAAACAAAGGCTCGCATACTCGACACAGTGGGGCACCTGAGCAACGATGCGTGTGCGGGGCTGTTGTCTAAGGTGCTTTTGCCCACGCTGAGGCACGTCGTGCTGGCCCACCTGAGCGAAGAGAATAACGACCCTTTTCTGGCTAGGTTGGCAGCGACTTACGTAATCAACAGGGCTGGCAGCAGCGCGAAATTGCACGTTGCAAGCCGAGATGAAGTGCTAGAAGTGATGGTATGACGGACAGGCGTAGCCCTGCACATCAGCGCTGAAGAAGGAGAGAAAGAGATGGAACAGACACATAAAGAGCCTTTTTTTCTGCCAAATTGGCGAGGCACTTGCGGTTGCGGCGTCACAGACGTTGTGCCACTGCCAGAGGCGGTGCTCAAAGTGACATTCAAAAACGGTGTGACCAAGCTGTATGACTTCAAAAAGCAAGGATTGAGAGGCATGAAGATATGGAAGGAGAACGGGCAGCCTCTGGTGCGGGGGTCACGCTCTTGTAGGACAGGCGTTTATTCATCCATTGGGGAGGACGAGGCGGAGGACGATCCACGGGTGGACAGGAAGTGGGAAAATGGGCAGTACGTCAGCGTTGTCGAAGAAATGCTGAAGGACGAGGAGTTTTTCAAGTGCGTTGCCCTTGTCGGAGATACCATCTTGGTTTGGAACGATGACTTTGACGTTTGGACTGAGTTCATTTGGGAAGATAGCGAAACCATTGAACATCCGATGGAATACCTGCATGCGGTGGAGGCTAGGCGCATGGAGTCAGAGTCAGACCTAGACGCGCTTGCATTGCTGCTCACGGACATTTCAGAGGCACTGCCCTGCGTCAAATATCCCGATTGGGAGTGCCCGGTGCTAGTGCGTGGAGATTGCCTGGGATGCGCCGAGGAACAAGCGTGTTTGAAAAAGAAAATCGAGGCAAAGAATACCGATTATTGTCTATACCACGCAGCCCCCTCAGAAGCGAATTGTCTTGGATGCCCCGATGAGCAAAGGTGCTTTGATGACCTCAGGATTGGCCGAGCGTGGCCCAAGGAGTCTGTGCGCGACCATAAGCTGGTCTGCCTGACCTACCGGCAACTTGGCGACCCATCAGCGTATCAAAAGTGGAAACTGGAACGACATTACGCATCCGATTCTTTGCATGTCATGGACTGCTGGCGCGCATACGCCGCGACAAAGCGAGGCTGGAATCCGATAACAAGGCCCAAGATTGATTTGTCTGGAGGATACGTTGTTGGGGATGTGGCAGTTCAACTACGGGAAGATTGACTGCGCATGGTAGATTTGTAGAATAAAACTTGGGAGGTGTAGATTGGCGACAGCGGACGAAGAAAAAACAATCATAGATGCGGTTAGCGGATGCCTAGAAAAGCCAGAGGCCTTGTACAAAGCAATTCAAAAACAACCCTTCAGCACAATTTTTTCCAAGAAACGCGGCAAGCATCGAAATGTTAATCGACCATTTGAGATGTCGGAGATTGCGGCGCGGGAGATTTTGCGTTGCAAGGATGACTATAAAGTTCATCCAATTCAACGTGAGCAAAGCTACTACATACCCCAGCACGAAACACTTGCAATAGATGCAAAAAATGAAATTCCTGCTAAATATTACCCCGAGAAGTTGGAAGCAAAAAGATTTCATAATGAGACATTTACGGGCTTCGGGAGAATCATTGATTTTGAAACTCCACTCAAGGGGAAAGACACAGACAAAGGTGTTGGTGACATTGATTTATTGGCCTATAATGAAGATAAAAATCATCCTGTGCTGACGTTGCTGGAGTACAAAATAAAGAATACCCATGAAACACTGCTGCGCTGTGTGCTGGAGGTTTACACATATCTTAAACAGGTTAACAAAGAGAGACTAGCGGAAGATTTTTCTGAATCACTGAAGGAAGGCTTTCCCATATCACCATTCAAAGTTGACAAGAATTCGGAAGTCAAAGCGGCGGTTTTTGTACACAAAGATAGCCTACCCTACAAGCATTTTTTCATGGGAGAAAATACACACATCCGTAAACTAATGAGGGAATTGCAAGTAGGCTTCGTTTCCATTGATGCCGAATTTGATGGCAAAGGTTTAGTTAAAGTGGAATCAGTCAAAGTGAAAGTGGAAGAAGTGTAATATCGGTTTCAATTTTCAACGCAATAAATTTGTCCATAATGCCAGCAAGCCTCTGAACTTTAATCCTTGGCCCCTATCAATCATTTCTTATTTTTTATTTATCTTCCCTTCCCACTCTTTCGCTATCCTCTCCCCCGCCAGCCCTCTAGCCAGTTCGACTAGGTTTGATGGGTTGGAGAAGCTGCCGCCGGCGGCAATCAGGGTGTTGAATACTTCATCGGCCTCTGTCCTTTTGCCGCTGCGAAGCAGGGCCTCTATCAGGGGCAGGGCTACGGAGTCGCCGAAGCCGTGGTAGATGGGGCTTAAATCGTCGCCTCTCTTTTCCTGGTCTATGTTATCAATGGCATGGCTAGAAATTGTCCTTTCGTATGGGCCTTTCAGCAGGGCGGCCATTTTGCCCCACTGTTCATTTTTCTTGCACTCGGCGTAATATTCTTCGATTATTGATGGCGGTGGAAACATGCCCTCTGGCACAACGGGGCTTGGCTGCAGGCTCTGCAAAAATGCCTCAAAATTTCTTTCGCCCTCACCGGCCCTGCGCCAAAAAAGCCAATGGCTCCATAAATTTTCCGAGAATGGTGATTGGGAGATGGCGTCTTCTAGCAACGGCATGTAGCGCCTTGATAGCATTCTCATGGTCGGGCTACGCGGCTCGGTGACAATGTAAATGTATGGAAGGTTGTACAGCGCGTGGCTGCGGTTGAAGATAGTTGGCCACACAGAGGCCGCTTGGCCCCATATCGCGGTGTCCAGCTCCGATGGCAGCTCGTCATTAAAGTTGCCGCTATCCTTAGTGTTTCTGGCTCCATCTTCGAGAAGGCTCACTCCCAATGCAATGGTGGCTTCTATGTTGCCGGGGTTGTCTTTCAAAAAATCTTCCGCCAGTTCCCTGCGCGATTTAAGGCCATTTTGCCTTAGTATTTGTTTTAGTTCATCGCTGGTTGGCATTTTTTCGCCTTGGGCAATCGTTATGGAATCGCCGCCCAATACGGCCCAGTGGAAGCCGTTGCCCACCCAGCCCAAGGTTTTTGCATCTTCCACTTCCCAGATTTCCATTAGGTACGCGCCGGGCAGCAATTCGTCAATGAGCTGCTGCATCTGCATGTATTCTTTGTCGCCCTGTTTTGCAAGGATGGCAAATCGCACGTTTCCTTTTAGATACTCAAAGGCGCCATAGTATGGCCGAGGGTTGATTACTTGCCCCTTTTCCCACAAAAGCGCCACTTCTTCCATCTTGTTGGCGCGGGCGACAGCCGCCAAGTGTTCCGCGTAGGGGAATCCTGTCCTCATTATTTCGTCATACAGGGCATTGGCTTCTTCAATTCTGCCCAATTTTAGCAAGGCGTCTAGCTGTGGAATGTACGATGATTTTTCGGGGTACCCAAGTATTGGCTCTGAAAAGCCGCCCATAAAAAGACTGCCCGGCATCCAAGCGTTTAGCGTCACATTCATATAGGAGGTAAAGTATCGCCCGATTTTTGCCAAGGCAATGACGGATTCCCAATCTCCCGTTGATCTGGCTTCTTCGGTAAGCCAAGCGGCCACTTTTGGGGAGGGGCAGCTTGGGCCGCCTGGGGCCACAAAGGGGTTTAGGCTTTTCCAAAACATTGTGGGGCGGCCAAGGCTTCTGGCCATCCATGCCCACATTTCCCAAAGGTTTTCATTTGTAGGGAAATCTATGAGGTCGTTTTCTATGCGGGCAATGTGCTTGCGAAAGGCGGCTTTCATTATGGGGCTAAAGCGCTCTGGCTGATCCTCGTCGGGGCGAAAGAAGTCCAGATTGAAGCCCACCCAGTCCATTGCCATTGCCTTGTTGAGTTCCGCTGCAAGCAGGGCCCAAGTGCGGAGGTCGTCCATGTCACCCAAATTCTCTGTCGTTTCCTTTGGCATGGCCAGCAGGGCCCGCCGTCGGACTTCTTTCAATAGGTCGGCTTGAGCCTCTATGTGGCCTGGGTGCTCTCTTAGGAATGAACGCAGCCTTTTTTGGGGGCTGACAAGGCCAAACTTGTCGCACTCTTTGCCAAGTGCCTCTGCGTCGGGGATGTCGGTCCCAGATGTGATTACTTTGTTGGAAGCATCCAGCGCGGCCCAACGGGCTCGGTTGCTGCCAACCAGTTTTTTCAGCCAAGTTTCATAGTTTGCCTCAAATGTGGTTCTGCCCCTGTTGGGCAAGATGTCGGCCCCCCTGCCCACCAGTTGGAAGTCGTGCTCAAGAATGTCAGACGCAGATAGCACTCTCCGCCACTTGGAGATGTCCTCTGGCTTCCAGTCGCCTATTAGGGCTATCTTGTTCCCTTTGACGATGTTCAGGCGGTCAAAGTATTGCTGGTTGATGTCCTGCCCATGCGCTGGGACAAGGGCCAGCGAAGCAAATATTGATATTGCTATGGCTACAATCCATCTAGGCATGCGACTCTCCATCGAAATTTATACAATGATACGAATTTAGTGAGAAAATAGCAACTAATGCCAAGTTGCTCTTTTGAATTAGAATTGGAATGAGATGGCTACGCTTGCACTCAAATACCGCCCACGCACACTTGCCGACTTGGTAGGCCAAGAGGCCAGCGTAAAGGCGCTGGCCAACGCGCTGAAAAGGGCCAAGGCTTCTGGGACTATCAGCCATCAGGCTTTTTTGTTCGCCGGAGTCAGGGGTACGGGCAAGACCAGCACCGCTCGCATTTTGGCTAGGTCGCTGAACTGCCTAGAGGGGCCTACGCCCGAACCCTGCGGGAAGTGCGGCCCATGTGCCACGTCGGAGCAGCCAGACCGCAACCTAGACATAGTAGAAATAGATGCGGCCAGCCGGGCCAGCGTGGAAGACGCTAGGACGCTGCGGGAGCAAGTGCAGACATTGCCGGCTTTTTGCCGCTACCGCATCTATATCATTGACGAAGTTCACATGCTCTCCCGCCAGGCATTCGACGCATTGTTAAAGATTTTGGAAGAGCCGCCCCCACATGCCATTTTCGTACTGGCCACGACAGAGCTGCAGGACGTGCCCGACACCATCAAGAGCCGGGTGCAGATATTCCCTTTCCGCCTTATTCCTGTTTCCCTCATAGAGGCAAGACTGAAGCACGTCTGCGATTCAGAGGGGGTGGCGGCAGAGCCTGGCAGCCTGCGCCTGCTGGCAGAAGCGGGGCAGGGTTCCATGCGCGACGCGCTGACCATTTTGGATCGCGTAATATCGGCAGGGGACGGCAAGGTGATAGAGGCCCAAGTGAGGGAGCAGCTTGGCATCGTCCCTGCCGAAAGGGTAAAAGGAATTTTGGATTCCCTATTGGCGGGCGACGCTGTGGCCATCTTGGATCACTGCAACGCGCTTGCAAGCATTGGCGCGGACTGGGGCAATTTTTGGAAAGAATTGATGCTTTCCTTTAGGAATCATCTTGAGAGCAGCGCACGGTCTGGTGCGCCGCCCCACGAGGCCATGCGCCTATCTAGGATGCTGCACTTGCTGCTGCAAAGGGAGAGGGATCTTAGAGACACCAGCCTGCCCCAGGTCGTTGTGGAGCTTGCACTCATTACAGCCGCCCAGTTGCCCCATTTGGCCCCATTGGATTCACTGCTAAAGGGCCCTGCGGGCCAGCAGTCGGGACACCAGACCATGCAATCTCCCCCCCAGCCAGTGCCGTACCAGCCTCCCCGCACTCCGCCGCCTGCCAAACCAGCCGCCCCCTCACAGAGCCAGCACAGGCCAGCACCTACCGCACAGGCACACATAGACACCCACAAGCCTAGCCAGGCCGCGCCTGTCCCATTAAAGCAAAACGCTGCGGCGACCAGGGGCCTAGATGAAATCCTAGAAGAAGAGCCATCCCTTGGGCAGTTGCTGGAAGATTTTGGCGGGGAAGTAATTGATGTAAGAAAAGCATGATTTTGTCATTGTCAAAAAGTCATTTTTGGGGCAATTGTGGCGTTAAAATATCGTATGGCATGATAAATGTCAGCCATGATAAAACTTGAGTAGCTCTAGGAGGCTCAGATGATCGGATTGGACACGTTTGCCGTCGCCCCAACGATGCAACTGCATGGCGTTGACTCTGCGCGGCTCGTCCTCTACTTTGTCTTTGTGATAGCCATTGGGGCCTGGCTCAAGCGAAGCATGAAGTCAAGCGAGGACTTCTTTTTGTCGGGGCGCTCCATACCCGCGTGGATAGCGGGCTTGGCCTTCCTAAGTGCCAACCTTGGGGCGCAGGAGATGATTGGCATGGCTGCGTCGGGGGCAAAGTACGGCATTTCCACGTCGCACTTTTACTGGATAGGCGCGGTGCCAGCGATGGTCTTCGTTGGGATATTTATGATGCCATTCTACTATGGCTCCAAGGCTAGGTCGGTTCCAGAGTACCTAAAGCTGCGCTATGACGAAAAAACTAGGGGGTTCAACGCGCTCAGTTTTGCCGCCATGACAATTTTTTCAAGCGGAATCTCCATGTATGCCATGGCCAAATTGATGAACCTGCTGCTTGGCTGGAACTTCGACATGTCGCTATGGATAAGCGCATTGATAGTGTTGGCCTACATCTTTTTGGGCGGGCTGACGTCAGCCATCTACAACGAGGTGATGCAATTTTTCTTGATCATCTTTGGCTTTGCCCCCTTGGTGTTTTTGGGGCTTAAAAACGTCGGCGGCTGGCCGGGGCTAAAGGAAAAATTGGTGCTGGTGGCAACCCAGGGACAGCAGACATTGGGGCACGCCCAAAACTATGAGCCAAACGCTTGGACAAGCGCTTGGGGGGCACTTGGGTCGCCAGCCAGCAACCCGATGGGCGTCGAATGGTTCGGCTTGGCTATGGGCCTTGGCTTTGTGCTTTCATTTGGCTACTGGTGCACCGACTTTCTGGTAGTCCAAAGGGCGATGGTAGCCAAGGACGAAGCCAGCGCCAGGCTTGTCCCGCTGATTGCTTCTGTACCCAAGATGCTTTTCCCATTCTTGGTCATTTTGCCCGGCATGATTGCGATAGCGCTGACAGCCTCTGGCGGCGGTTTTTCTATTCCTGTAAAGGAGGTCGTGGCGGGTTCGGCTGTGTTCGACTATGACATGGTGATACCGAGCATGCTGGCCTACTACTTTCCAACAGGGCTGTTGGGCCTTGGCTTGACTGCGCTGATGGCCAGCTTTATGAGCGGCATGGCGGGCAACGTGACGGCCTTCAACACGGTTTGGACTTACGACATCTACCAAAGCTATATTGCTAAGGGCAAAAGCGACCAGCATTATTTGTGGATGGGCAGGGCGGCAACTGTCGTGGGCGTGTTGATTTCATTGGCCGCGGCGTACATGGCCGCCAGCTTCAACAACATCATGGACATGCTCCAGTTGGTGTTCGCCTTTGTCAACGCCCCATTGTTCGCCACCTTCCTGCGTGGGATGTTCTGGCGCAGGACGACGGGCCACGGCGCCTTCTTTGGCCTAGTGGCGGGAACCTTGGCCGCTTCCATCCACCACGGCCTGACGCTGCCCTTTGGAGCGTCTGCCGGCATCAAGGGCGGGTGGCTCATAGCGGACGTTCTGCACCGCTACCCATCAGAGATGGCGCAGAACTTTTGGACAGCTATTTGGTCTTGGAGCACATGCTTTGTCATCACCATCCTTATAAGCGTCCTTACTAGGAGAACCAAGAGCGATGATGAACTGCGCGGGCTTGTGTTTTCTCTCACCGAGCGCAAAAAGACGGCGCACTTGCCTTGGTATAAGCGCCCCGCGCTGCTGGGCGCTATCATTCTGGCCGCTGCCGTTGCGCTAAACATCATTTTTGCATAAGGGGGAAACATGCAATTTGACCTTAGACTTCCCATCGGATTGCTCTTTTCACTAATTGGGGCAACAGTGGCCATTTATGGCCTTGTCACCCCCGCAGAGATGTATGCCCGTTCCCTTGGCATAAACGTCAACTTGTGGTGGGGGATAGTCATGTTCATATTTGGCGCGTCAATGCTGGCATTGGCTATGGCCTCTAGGCGCAAAGCGGTCAATGAATCCAAGGGTTCGGCTTGATGGCGGGTTCAAACATCCTTGACCAAGTTAGCAGTGCCTTTGCCGAAAAACTGGGAACCAAGGCAAGCCTTTTTGTAAAGGCGCCAGGCCGGGTGAACCTCATCGGCGAGCACACAGACTACAACGAGGGCTTTGTGCTGCCGGCTGCCATTGACCGTGCTATCTACTTTGCTATGGCGCCCAGCAAAGGCAAAAAATTTCAGTGGACTGCGCTGGAAATGGGCCAATCCTTTGAATCGTCTGTTGATTCCCTTTCCAGCTCTAAGCTTCATTGGCCCGACTACCTTCAGGGGGTTTTGTCGGAACTCAAGGCGATGGGCATTGACGTTCCGCCAGTTGATGCAACATTTTGCGGCGACATCCCCATCGGCGGCGGCCTGAGCGCCAGCGCCGCGCTGACAACTGGTTTTGCTTTTGGGCTAAACGAGCTTTTTAACCTTGGCCTTGACCGCGTTGCCTTGGCCAAACTGGGGCAGCTTGCCGAAAACAATTTTGTCGGCATGAAGTGCGGCATCATGGATCAATTCGCCTCTCTTTTGGGCCGCGCAAATTCGCTTATCCAACTAGACTGCCGCAGCCTTACATACACCTATGTCCCCTTTGGTCTTTCCATTGGTCGCCGCGGAGCCTCATTAGGTCGCAACCTTTCATATACCCATGTCCCCTTTGGCCGCAGCGATGTACTGATTGCTCTTTGCGACTCGCACGTAAAGCATAGCCTTGCCGGCAGCGAGTACAACGTGCGCCGCTCGCAGTGCGAGGCGGGCGTTGATGCGCTAAAAAAGCACTATCCGCAAATCAATAGCTTGCGGGACGTCAACAATGAAATGCTTGCCGCCCACAAGCAGGAGATGGACGAGGTGGTTTTCAGGCGATGCTCATACGTGGTTTCAGAAAATAATCGCGTCATTGACGCCTGCGGATCGCTGTCAAAAAATGATTTGGCGGCCTTTGGCAAGGCGATGAACGGCAGCCACAATGGGCTGCGCGATGATTACGAGGTTAGCTGCGCTGAACTGGACATATTGCAGTCCGCCGCCCTAGAGATTCCGGGTGTGCTAGGAAGCCGAATGATGGGGGGCGGATTCGGCGGCTGCACAATCAATTTAGTCCAAGAACCCGCCATAGAGAGCTTCCAAAGTGCGATGCTTGAAATCTATCGCAAAAAATTGGGCAAAGAACCCAAAATACATGTTTGCCAGTTGGGGCCGGGCACCGAGGTCATTGAGGGGCGTTGAAGATCGAACCTCTTGTAAAACCTGGCCAATTTTGGGCTGTGAGGCTCCGATTAGCAACCGGGCTGCACTCGCGTTGATTTTTTTAAGACAAACATTCACCTTTTGGAGAAAAAATGAAAACCGTACTCGCCCCCATTTTTGCCATCACCATCGCCTTGTCTTCCATCGCGCTAACCGCCGATGAGCCAAAACTGCAGGTTACGCATGGCCCGTACTTGCAAGAATTGACGCAAGATGGCGTCACCGTGGTATGGACGACCAACCACCCCTGCCTTGGGCGGGTAGAATATGGCATTGACGCTATGACCCAAGTAGCGCAGTCGGAGCGCCACGGCCTGATTGACGCAAACATTACGCATCACGCAGTCCGCATAGCGGGCTTAAAGCCTGGGCAAAAATATCAATATCGCCTAGCCAATACAGAAGTGGCAAAGCTGGAAGCTTTCAGGACTGAACTAGGGGAAACCTTTAAGGGCGATGCCCATTTCTTCACGACGCTCAGCCCAGCCCCAGCAGAATTTTCCTTTATTGTCACGCAGGACATCCACAGCCAGGCCGAAAAATACGCTTCGCTGCTGGACAAGGTGGATATAGGCCAAGCCACTTTTTTGGTATTGAATGGCGACACCGACAACAACCCCATAAACGAGGCCCAGGTGTACTCAGGCCACCTAGACCTTTCGGTCAAGAGGTTCGCCAAAGAAGTACCCTTTATTTTTGTCAGCGGGAACCATGACACTAGAGGCCCATTCGCCCGCAAGCTATTTGACATTTACCCGCACAGATCTGGGCAATTCTACTATAGTTTTTCGCATGGCGGCGTCTATTTCATGGTGCTATCCGCTGGTGAGGACAAGCCGGACGACCACCAAGAATATGGGGGGTTGGCCGCCTTCGAATCCTATCGGGCAGAACAGGCAAAGTGGATTGAAAAAGAACTACAAGGCAATGCCGCAAAATCAGCCAAGTACCGCGTGGTGTTCACTCACATACCGGCCTACATTGCGTTTGAGTCAGTCGGGGGCAGGGCAACGTCGCACTCGCTTGCCATGCTTTCAAAACTGTGGGCACCCCTCTTTGTAAAGGGCAAGGTTGACTTGGTCATTTCTGGACACACACACCGCCACGAGTGGCGGCAGGGGGATGCAGAAAAAGGGGCCTATGCCCTGTTAGTGGGTTCCAACCAAGAAATAGAGGTAGTCCAAGTAAAGGCAAACTCAATAGAGATAGAAGTCCACAGCCTCGTTGACGGGGACAAGAAATATAGCGTTCAGAGACGATAGAGCCTCTTGTAAAGGAAACTACATCAATATAGTCATAGTCTTTTCAACTAGGAGAAAAAAATGAAAACAGTTCTTGCATCCATTCTTACACCCATTATAGCTTTATCCACTGCGGCGCTTCTTTCGCAGGAGCCAAAGCTGCAGGTGGCGCATGGCCCATACTTACAGGAATTGACGCAAGATGGTGTCACTGTTGTATGGACTACAAACCACCCCTGCGTCGGGCGCGTTGAATATGGCATAGGCTCACAATCGCAGACGGCCCAAACGGTGCGCCACGGAATGGTGAACGCCAATACCACGCATCACACCGTAAGGATCACGGGGCTTAAACCGGGGCAAAAATACGCATACCGCCTAGTCAATACTGAAATAGTCAAATTTGGGGCATACGACACTACTTTGGGGGAGATCATCAAGGGCGATACATGCTCTTTCACAACGCTCAGCCCAGCTCCGGCAGAATTTTCCTTTATTGTCACGCAGGACATCCACAGCCAAGCCGAAAAATATGCGTCATTGCTGGACAAGGTGAATGTGAGCGAGGCCACTTTTGTGGTGTTGAACGGCGACACGGACAACGACCCCAAACAAGAGGCCCAAATCTATTCGGGGCACTTGGATCTGTCGGTGGAGAGGTTTGCCAAAGAAAAGCCCTTTGTCTTTGTCAGCGGGAACCATGAGACTAGGGGGGCCTTTGCCCGCAAGCTATTTGACATCTACCCCCATAGCTCCGGGCGGTATTACTACAGTTTTTCGCATGATGGCGTGTATTTCATGGTGCTGGCCAGCGGCGAGGACAAGCAGGACAGCCACCCGGTCTATGCCGGGCTAAATGAGTTCGACGCCTACCGCGAAGAACAGGCAAAGTGGATAGAGGAAGAATTAAAGAGTGCTGCCGCAAAATCAGCCAAGTACCGCATCGTGTTTACCCACATACCGGCTTACGTTGCGCTTGAAACCCGCGAAGGGAGGCAGCCAGGACATTCCATTGCCATGCTTTCCAAGCTGTGGGCGCCCCTATTCGTCAAGGGCAACGTTGACCTAGTCATTTCGGGGCACAACCACCGCCACGAGTGGCGGCAGGGCGATGCGAAAAAGGGCGAATATGCCCTGCTGGTAGGTTCCAACCAAGAAATAGAAACGCTAAAGGTCAAACCAAAGGCCATAGAGATAGAAGTCCAGAGCCTTGTTGATGGAAACAAGAAATATAGCGTACCAAAACGCTAGGGCCGCACTGGGGAGGATGACCTAATTTCATCCGTCCAAATAAAAACGGCAGCCAAGCCAATGGGGTTAATGGCTTGTGGTAATAGGCAAATTGGGTGCTTTCGGTATATACTTTTGAACGTGGGCCCTACGCTCTGCAGTCTGGAGGGTCTATGTTCGTTTGCCCCTCGAATCTGCCCGAAAAGCCATCTTGACCGTTGCTCCTTGCTCTTCGTTCTAAATATTGCTAAGTACGGTGGCAGAAAGGGCGCAAAGCAAAAGAGTTCGCAATTATCCTAGTCACATAGTCACTTTGCCGGAAACAGCAACTTCAGTTGGAGGTGCGCATGCCAGAAAAATTGACCGCACAAGAACTCATTGATCTTGTCCGTAAGGTGTTCGCTCCAAAGCCGGATGAACAAGCGCTGGGCATCATGATTGACTTGCCGGATGCAAAGGTTAAGGACGATCAGGCCTGGGCGGCCAGGCGGAAGATAGCCTTGGAATGGGTTGACACATTGCGTCAGCGCAAGGATGAATTGGGGCTAGACACCCACTTGGTGGCATATCGCAACGTACGCACCAACAATGGAGACTTGCCCAAAACCGCATGGGTCATGGAGAGAGGCCCGCTCCCCCGCACTGCCGAGGAGCTTGACGCAAGTGCGGCCCAACGCATGGAAGATGTGTACGCTGAACACCCGATTCTCATTGCGATAACGAAATTCAGCTCTACCGCGCCACTAAAGATGGCCGCCAAAAAATATGGCATCAGGGCCGCCACCATGCCTGGCTTCAGCGAGGCCATGATCCCCGCGCTCAGGCTGGATTACACAGAAATCAACCGCCGTGTGGACATTCTCAAGCGTTTGATGGATCGCGCCACTGGGGCGGACATACTATTCAGCCACCAAAGGGGTGAATCTAGGCTGCACTTGGATCTGCGCCACCGCATGGCCCACTGTTCCGGGGGCCTGGTGCAAGAGCCAGGAATAGCCGGGAACCTGCCCTCTGGCGAGGCTTACATTGTACCTTACGAGGGAGAGATAGAAGGCGACCCAAGCTTGAGCGAGGGCGCATTGCCAGTCCAATTTGGGGACGAGGTAGTCATTTACAGAGTTGATGGCAATCGCGCAGTTCAAGTGCTCACAAAAGGGCCCGAGTCCGAAAGGGAAGCCGAGTATTTGGTCAGAGAGCCCGCATACGCCAACTTGGCGGAATTGGGCCTTGGCATTTTGGCGCCATTTGGCATCAAGCCCATAGGCGCCGTGCTGCTGGACGAAAAACTGGGCCTGCACATAGCCTTTGGCCGCAGCGAGCACTTTGGCGGGCAGGTGGGCCCGGAAGCCTTTTCGTCGCCAGAGGCGGTGGTTCACCTCGACAGGGTGTACGTGCCAGAGATGCAGCCAGATATATGCCCAGAGAGCGTTGACCTCAACTTTGGAGCCGGAGAGCCCCTGCCTATAATGAGAAAGGGCGAGTACGTCATAGAGTTTTGAACAACAACCATCTTATCGTTCATAGTGATCATCATTCACCAATGCACCTGCTTCTAGCTTCTAGCAACTTACACAAAGCGAGAGAGCTGGGGGAGCTTTTGCCAGGCGTTGAGCTAGTGGCTTGGGCCGGGCCAGACATCCCCGAAAGTGGCGCCTTTTTTCAGGACAACGCCATCCAGAAGGCCGTCTTTGCGAGGGATTGGCTTGTGCAACAAGGCAATGATGCTAATGACGGAATTGATGGTGTGTTGGCAGATGATTCCGGGCTTTGCGTCGAGGCGCTGTTTGGCGGGCCCGGCGTGCTTTCCGCCCGCTTTGCCCAACATCTTTCCTACCCCGAAAAAAATCGGTTGCTGCTCGGCATGATAAACCAAGGCGAGCCAAGAACGGCCATGTTTGTGTGCGTCTTGGCTTTTGCAGCCATAGCGTCGCCACTGCCCAAGCCATTTACAGTGTCAGGCGTTGTCAGGGGTTCCTTGGCTTTTGACGTGAGAGGGGAGGGCGGCTTCGGCTATGACCCAATATTTATCCCCGATGGATATGACCGCACATTCGGCGAATTGGACGCTGGCACAAAGAACCGCTTGAGCCACCGCAGCAATGCGGCAAGGGCGTTGGCGGAAAGGCTGGGGGTTTTGCCTTGAGCGTTCTTTTGTTGTTGGCAATGCTTGCGGTCGGCGCGGTACTGGGCTTCATCTTTAGGAAATATCAAGCACTGGCGGGCCTTGGCCGGCATTTGGCGCATGTTTCGATTTGGGGGCTGCTGGTGGCCATGGGGGCCAAGCTGGCCCAAAATCGCTCATTGTTCGTTGATGACCTAGCAGTATTGTTTGTTGCCATTGGTTCCGCTGCGGCGTTGACCGTTGTCTTTGCACTGGTCTTTTGGCTTGTGGGCGGAAGAAAAAAATGGCCGGCTGAAGAAAGTCAACTTGAAAAGTCAGAAGGGCCCACAGGCAAGCTCCGAGAGCTTTTTTCAGTGGCCGCCAATGGAGGCTGCATCATAATCGGCTTTGCGGTACTTTTGCTTTTGCCGCAGGCCAGCGTGGAGAATTATCCGCTGGAGCCCATCATTGATTGGCTGTTGATGGCGCTGCTCTTTTTTGTAGGCTTTGGTTTGGGCCGTGAGTTGAAGAGCCTGAATTGTGGCCTGTTGCCGCCAATGCTATTGCTAGTGCCATTCATCAACATGGCCATAAGTCTGGCCTTTGGATATTTATTCGGCTTCCTTTTTGGGCTGGGTGCAAGGCAGGGCGCACTGTTGACCGCTGGGATGGGCTGGTATAGCCTTTCTTCGGTGCTCCTAGCCGAGCGAGGGCTTGTTGTGCTTTCTGTTTTGGCATTCATCCACAACGTATTCAGGGAATTATTTGCAATATTGCTGGCCCCTATCGCCGCCAAAATTTCGCCCCTGTTGCCAATTTATTTGGGTGGGGCCACCAGCGGCGACGTGATGCTGCCATTCGTGCAAAAATATTGCGGGGAAGAATACACCTTGGTGTCCTTTTATTCAGGAATTGTGTGCAGTATCGCCGTGATGCCGCTGGTCAAGGCACTTGCTGGATAGGGATAGTTTCCTAAGCGGCTGGCCGCTTGTGCCATCTTGCCGTTACCCGCTTTCCATGATTGGCGCTATCATTTTAAGATGGAAACACATTGGAGGGGCCATGAACTCAGTTATTTCTAAATTATTTTGGATAGGGGCCATGCTGACACTTGCGCTGGCTGGATGCAGCAAGGCAAGCAAGGAGACGGAAGCCCCCATTGCAAAAATTGGCACGACCAAGATCACCGAGGGGCAATTCCGCGACATGATCAATGCCCTGATACCCGATGCAGAAAAGGCCAAAGAATTCTTGGACGATGAAAAAAATCGAAACGAGCGAAACGCATACCTTGAGCAATACGTTCTTGGCAAGGGCTTGGTGATGCTGGCAAAGAGCGAGGGCATGGACGATGACCCGAAAATCAAGCTGCAATTGGACGATGCCACCACGATGGTATATTTTCAGGCCCTAGTTGATCGCAGGATGCCCAAGGAAGGCCCAACAGATGCCGAACTTAGGGAGTTCTACAAAGAATTTAGAGCGCAGCAGGGCCAAGCGGGCGCGGCCTTCCCTCCATTTGAAGAGGCCAAGCAGCACTTGGAGCCACTGTACAAACAAAAGCAGCAGAGGGACATCGCACAGGCTATAAAAGATGAAGTCAAGCAAAAATTTCCCGCGACATTTGCGGACGCATACAGTGTGCAAACGTCTGGGGAACCCATAGCCGCCAAGTAGCGCATAGAGTCCAAGTCGCATGACAATGCGAGCCCCGACCACATTGAGGGCGATAATGGATCGCCTTCGCGCCCCAAATGGTTGTCCGTGGGACAGGGAGCAGACCCACCAGTCCCTTGCCGAATGTCTTAGGGAAGAAGCGTCAGAGGTGCTAGACGCCATAGCCGCTCTGAATCCGGATGGCCCTTATGACCCTTCTCTGTATCGCCACTTGTGCGAAGAACTTGGCGATTTGTGGCTGCAAGTGGCGTTCCACGCATGCTTGGCAGATGAGGTCGGCGCCTTTGACATGCACGACGTGGAAAAAATGATCGTTGAAAAATTGGTGAGAAGGCATCCCCATATATTTGGCGACTGTATCGCACAAGACAGCGGTCAGGTGCTTGCCAACTGGCAGGCGATAAAAGAAGAGGAAAAGATCGAAAGGGGCGAGAGCGCGCAAAAGGGCCTATTGGAAAAAATGCCAACCAGCATTTCCAGCATGGACATTGCCATGGAAATTGGGTATCAATGCGCCAAGGTTGGCTTCGACTGGCCAAACATAGATGGCGTGCTGGAAAAAGTGACCGAGGAGTTGGCTGAACTGCAGGAAGAAGACAATAAAGACAATGAAGACAGCCAGGCCCGCGTTGAGGCGGAATTCGGCGATTTGCTATTTAGCTTAGTGCAATGGGCTAGGCACAAAAAAATAGACCCCGACCTAGCCCTGCGCAAACAGATGGCCCGCTTCAAACAGAGATTCGCCCACGTAGAAAAAATGGCCCAAAGCTCTGGCGGGTGGGAAAACATAGACTTGGTACAGATGGAGGCCGCCTGGCAGGAGGCGAAAAAAACGGAGGGGGATTAAGGTTCAGTTACAAGAGCCGCTGTGCAGCGAAGTTGTAACCAGCCTTATCGCCGCGTCAGCCACTTCCTGAACCCTTTACGCGAAATCCATTGGGTTTTCTTATATGTTCGGTACAATATAAATCGGAGGTCTGTATTGAGCGAAGACATAACAGCTCATCCAGCAATGGAAGAATCGCCCCGGATACCTGAGGTCTTGCCAGTCTTGGCGCTGCGGGACTTGGTTGTCTATCCTTTTGTCATACAGCCGCTTTCGGCGAGCAGGGAAAAATCCATACTCGCCATAGACGCGGCGCTGGTGGAAAGCCGCATGATCCTCTTGCTGTCCCAGAAGGAAACGGAAATTGATGATCCTGGGCCTTCAGACCTGTACACCGTCGGCACGGCGGCGATAATAATGCGGATACTTAAACTGCCGGACGGCAGGCTGCGCGCACTAGTCCAAGGACTCCAAAGGGTAAGGGTTGAATATTTCACAGAGACTTCGCCGCACATCAGGGCCAAGGTCGAGCAGATAGCTGAAAACGAGCCGCGACAGTCAAGCATAGAACTAGATGCTGTAATAAGAAGCGTCAAGCAGTCCTTGGAGAAAGCGGTGGCCCTCGGCAAGACTCTGCCCCAAGAGGTGCTGGTCATAGCAACCAACTTGGACAGCCCAGGGCGACTCGCGGACTTGGTCGCTTCCAACCTAGACCTAAAGCCATCGCAGATGCAGGACATTTTGGAAATATCAGACACTTTCCAGCGCCTCAAGAAAATCCACGAATTGTTGCTTAGAGAGATTGAGCTTTTGGAGATCCAGCAAAAAATAACGATGGAAGCCAGGGGCGAGATGGACAAGAGCCAAAGGGAGTACTACCTCAGGCAACAGTTGAAGGCCATACACACCGAACTCGGCGAAGGCAGCGAACTTGCCGAAGAGATAGATGGCTTTCGCTCAAAAATCGCCAACCTCAAGGTACCCGAAGAGGCGATGAACGAAATTGAAAAGAACATCAAAAAGTTGGAGAGGATGCATCCGGACAGCTCCGAAACGGCTGTCACGCGCAACTACCTAGAGTGGATGACAGAAATGCCCTGGGGCCTGACCAGCGAAGACAACCTTGACTTAGGAAGCGCCCAGAAAGTTTTGGAAGAAGATCATTTTGGCTTGGACAAAATAAAGGAAAGGTTGATAGAGTATCTGGCCGTAAGAAAATTGACTCCAACGCAAAAGGGAACAATACTGTGCTTCGTAGGCCCCCCAGGCACGGGCAAGACCAGCCTTGGGCGAAGCATCGCAAAGGCCCTTGGGCGCAAGTTTGCTAGGATAGCGCTTGGCGGGGTACACGATGAAAGCGAGATTCGCGGGCATCGCCGGACGTACGTTGGCGCGCTCCCCGGCAGGGTAGTCCAAGCCCTGCACCACGCCAAGACGATGAACCCTGTGATGATGTTCGACGAAATTGACAAGATAGGCCGCGACTGGAGGGGAGACCCATCCGCCGCCCTGCTAGAAGTGCTAGACCCGGAGCAAAACCACACGTTTAGGGACAACTACATGAATGTCCCCATAGACCTAAGCCAAGTGCTGTTTTTGGCAACGGCCAACGAATTGGACCCGATACAGCCAGCATTCAGGGACAGGATGGAAATAATCCACTTGCACAGCTATACGCTGGAAGAAAAGCTGGGCATCGCCCGAAGGCACTTGCTTCCCAAGCAAATAGAGCGCAATGGGATAACCTCAAAGCACATGTCCATTGGCGACAAGGCCCTTGCCGCCCTTATCCAAGGATACACGAGGGAGGCTGGCGTAAGGCAGCTAGAGAGGGAGATTGGGTCTGCGCTTAGGAAGGTCGCCCGCATGGTGGCCGAGGATTCGCTGAAAAAGAAGTTCACGATCAGCAGCGACAACCTTCACGAATTGCTCGGCCCTATTAAATTCTTGAAGGACGAAAGGCTGAAATCTCCAAAGATAGGCGTGGTGACTGGCCTTGCATGGACAAGTTCGGGCGGGGACGTTCTTTTTGTGGAAGCCCTGAAAATGCCCGGCAAGGGCGAGCTGCTGCTCACCGGCCAACTGGGCGATGTGATGAAGGAAAGCGCAAAGGCCGCCCTGAGCTATATTCGCTCTAGGGGTGATGAATTTGGCATCGAGGCAAACGTATTCAAGGAATTTGACATCCACATTCACTTCCCGGAAGGCTCCATCCCCAAGGACGGCCCAAGCGCCGGCCTAGCGATGGCGACGGCCCTGCTGTCGGTCCTCAAGGGCATCCCCGTCAAAAACACCATTGCCATGACCGGTGAAATAGACCTCAGGGGCGACGCCCTGCCCATAGGGGGCCTAAAGGAAAAAGCCTTAGCCGCCCTGCGCGCAGGCGTTTTTGAAATAATCATCCCAAGCCCCAACATGAAGGACTTAGAGGAAATTGGAATCGAAGTGCGGGAGATGCTTGTTTTTCACCCCGTCAAGCACGTCGAGGAAGTTTTCAAGCTGGCGCTGTCGGCTTGGCCGCCCGCCCCAAAAACCAAAGCAAAAATGAAAAAAGGCAGGTGACATGCTAGTCATTACCCGAAAAATCAACCAATCCATCATCATAGATGGGTCAATAGAAGTAGTGGTGACGGGCATTACAAAGGAGGGCGTGCGCTTGGGCATCTCTGCTCCAAAAGAGATGGAAATACACCGCGCAGAAGTTTTTGAAAGCATCGCCGAAGCCAACCGCCAAGCCACGGTCAAGTCGGCCATGGACGCGGCGGCAGCCATTTTGCGCGCCAAGCTGACAAAATCCAAACCTAACAAATGATGGGCAGGGGAGCTTGGCTAAATTGACATGAAACATGAAAGGCAACGCGGGCTTCGCTGAAAAGCCGCCGAAAGAATTTTTATATGGAAAACATCACTGTTAAGGGTGCGCGGGAGCACAACCTAAAAAACATTGACCTAGCGATACCGCGCAACAAACTTGTGGTCATCACTGGCATATCTGGTTCGGGGAAATCCAGTCTGGCGTTTGACACGCTGTACGCAGAGGGGCAGCGGCGCTACGTGGAAAGCCTTTCCGCGTACGCTAGGCAGTTTTTGGACCAAATGGAAAAGCCGGACGTTGACAGCATCGAGGGGCTGTCCCCCGCAATCTCTATAGAGCAAAAGACCACCAGCCGCAATCCGCGCTCCACGGTGGCCACCGTCACAGAAATATATGACTATCTGCGACTCCTCTATGCTCGAACTGGCAAACCGCACTGCATGGCCTGCGGGGGCGCCATTTCCAACCAAACCATCCAAGAAATGGCCGACCAAATACTGGCCTGCGCCAATGGCACCAAGGTGCAGATTATGGCCCCCATAGCCCGCTCGCGCAAGGGCGAATTCAAAAAGCTGTTACAGGACATGCTCAAAAGGGGCTACATTCGCGCAAGGGTGAACAACAAGCTATTGGATCTCACCGAGGGGATACCAGACTTAGACAAGCAAAAAAAACACACAATCGCAGTGGTGATAGACCGCCTAAAGGTGTCTCAGACGCTCGGCTCTCGCCTCGCGGACAGCTTAGAGATCGCCTGCGGCCTAGCGGATGGCTCCGCGCTCATTGACATAGACGGCGATGAGAGGCTGCTTTCGACAAAGCTCACCTGCAACAAGGAAAATTGCAGCCGCTTCGGCATGGGCCTGCCCGACTTAGAGCCTCGCTCGTTCAGCTTCAACAGCCCATTCGGAGCCTGCCCTGCCTGCGATGGCCTTGGCTTCAAAAGGCAGTTCGCCGAAGAGCTTATCGTCCCAAACCCCAGCCTGTCCATCGCAGAGGGGGCGATACAGGCTTCTGGCTGGAAGAGTGCGGGCGAGGATGGCTGGCGTTCGCAGATGCTGTCGCAAATGGCAAAGGCCCTGCGCTTCAGCATGGACACGCCTTGGGAAAAATTGCCGAGAGAGGCCCGCGACATTTTGCTGCATGGCACAAAAAAGGCCATGAGGTTCACATACGAAAACAAGAAAACGCGATATGAATTCACGCACCACTACGAAGGGATTATAGGAAACCTAGAGCGCCGCTACCGCGAGACGAATAGCGAGGAAATGCGCGCCGACATGGAGCAGGCCATGCAGGTCATCCCCTGCGAGGAGTGCGAGGGACAGCGCCTAAAGCCCGAAGTGCTTGCGGTTACAGTTGGTGGGAAAAACATCGCAGAGGTGGCGGCCCAAAGCGTAAGGGCGGCCAAAGAATGGTTCGGCGCACTGTCCCTAGAGGGCAAAGATGCAGTGGTGGCCGAAAAAATACTAAAGGAAATATTGGAAAGGCTGGGCTTCCTAGACAACGTGGGGCTAGGCTACCTGACGCTCAACCGCTCTGCGGCTACTCTCTCTGGCGGCGAAGGGCAAAGGATCAGGCTGGCGACGCAGATCGGCTCAAAGCTACAAGGAGTGCTATATGTTTTGGACGAGCCGTCCATAGGTCTGCACCAAAGGGACAATCAGCGTTTGTTGAACACGCTAAAGGAAATGAGGGATCTAGGCAACACCGTCTTGGTAGTGGAACACGATTTGGAAACCATCCGCGACGCAGACCACCTGATTGACCTTGGACCCGGCGCCGGCGAACACGGGGGTTTCTTGGTTGCCCAAGGGACGCCGCAGCAAGTGGCCAAGATGGCGGGTTCGGTCACGGGAAAGTTTTTGTCGGGCAAGGACAAAATAGCCACGCCAAAAAAGCGCCGCAAGCCAGAGCGGGGCCAAATTACAGTGATGGGTGCTGCGGAAAACAATCTGAAAGGCGTCAATGCCTCTTTCCCCATAGGGCTCTTTACCTGCATCACGGGCGTCTCGGGCTCGGGCAAGTCATCCCTGATCAATGGTATTCTGTACAAGGCACTGGCAAACAATCTCCACCAAGGTAAGCACGTAGTGGGAAAGCACAAAAAGATAGTTGGCATGGAAGAGATTGACAAAGTGATAGATATTGACCAAGCTCCGATTGGCCGGACGCCAAGGTCAAACCCCGCCACATACACAGGGCTTTTTTCGCACTTGAGGGATCTGTACAGCCAACTGCCTGAAAGCCGCGCCAGGGGGTACGCGCCGGGCCGCTACAGCTTCAACGTAAAGGGGGGGCGCTGCGAAAAGTGCGAGGGGGACGGAGTGATCCGAATCGAGATGCACTTTCTGCCAGACGTGTATGTCACATGCGAGCAGTGCAAGGGCAAGCGTTATAACAGGGAAACGCTGGAAATTCACTATAAGGGCAAATCCATCTCGGACGCGCTGGCAATGACAGTTGAAGAGGCGTTGGAGCTGTTTGGCCCCATCCCCCCTATAGCCAACAAGCTGCAGACCTTGTTTGAAGTCGGGCTTGGCTACATCAAGCTAGGGCAGTCTGCCACAACGCTTTCGGGCGGCGAGGCACAGCGGGTGAAGCTGGCAAAAGAGCTATCAAAGCGCGCCACTGGAAGGACGCTCTATATCCTAGATGAGCCGACCACCGGGTTGCACCTAAAGGACATCCAAAAACTGCTGGAAGTGGTCAACCGATTGGTTGACCAAGGCAACACAGTGCTTGTGATCGAACACAACCTAGACGTAATCAAAACGTGTGATTGGATACTGGATTTGGGTCCAGAGGGCGGAGACGCAGGCGGCCAGATAATCGCCGAGGGCCCGCCCGAAAAAGTTGCCAAAGACCCCAAGAGCGCAACTGGAATATTCCTGCGGCCATATTTGCAGTAACTTAAGTAGTTTTGCAAGAGGCTCAGTATAATTCAAAATTGCATGGACGCACTTTTGAATTAGTATTGGAATAAACTATCCCAAGGAGACTCCCCTGTGAGCAACCCAAGAATAAGTTCGCTGCAAGACATCAGGCCGCCACAGTTAGCGGAAGCGCACCTAGCGTCCAAAGTTCTTATGATTAGGCCCGCCAAGTTTGGCTTCAATGAAGAGACAGCGGGAAATAACGCATTTCAGACAAAGGGGATCGCAGAAGGGCAAGGCTCTGTCCAAGACTTGGCCAAGGCCGAATTCGATGGCTTTGTTGCACTGCTGAAAGCCAATGAGATTGACGTAATAGCTGTTGACGACACGCCAGAACCCCACACGCCAGATTCCATATTCCCCAACAACTGGTTCTCCACCCATTCCACAGGCGAATTGGCAATGTACCCCATGTTTGCCCCCAACCGCCGCAGCGAAAGGAAAGAGGCCCCCATCGCCGCAATAAAAGAGGCCGGCAAATCATCGCTGAAAAAAACCATAGACCTCACCAGTTATGAAGCCAAGGGGCAATTTCTGGAAGGCACGGGGAGCATGGTGCTGGATCGGGCAAACAAAATAGCCTTTGCCTGCAAGTCGCAGAGAACCTTTGAAGAGCCACTGACACAATTCTGCCGAGAGCTGGGCTACACCTATTTTTACTTTGGTGCCGCAGATCGCAGCGGGGGCGCCATCTATCACACTAACGTGATGATGTGCATGGGCGACAGCTTTGCCGTAGCCTGCCTAGATTCTATCCACGATGAAGCAGAAAAAAAATTGTTCATCGGTATCATCAACCATTGCGGCAAAGAGATGGTTGACATAACCATTGGGCAAATGGAGAAATTCGCCGGCAACATGCTGCAACTAAAAAACAAAGACGACCAAAGCATCCTTGTGATGTCGGAAACGGCCAGGGAATCCTTGGAATCCGCCCAAATTGCGGCTCTGGAAAGACATTGCAAGATAATTGCGCCAAGCATAAAGACAATCGAAACCAATGGCGGCGGCTCCGCCCGCTGCATGATAGCGGAGATTTTCTTTTGAGGTAGAGGCTTTCCCGCCCGGAGGGTTGATCTGGTGTAAATAATTATCCGTTGAGTTCCGCTTGTTAAACGCTCACGACAACTCTCTGTCCATTCTCCTCAGCTCTTCGTTTTCGGGGAAAGCGGCCAGCCCTTCGCGGAGCACTGCTCTGGCCCTCTGTTTTTCGCCGCCTTTTGCGAGAAAGCTGGCCAAGTATTGGTGCCACCTGCCATCCCCCCCTTTGGGGCAGGCAACTATGGCTGCCAATGCATCCATAGCGGCCTGGGGGTGGTCTTGCGCCGCCACTCCAACCTTTATTAGTGCATCGTGCAATTGAGGTTCATTTGGCGAAACGTTTAAGCCACGGGTAACTGTCTTTCTTGCTTGGGCTAGTAGCCCCATAGCTGTCTCGACAGTCGCCATGTGGCAATATGTGGGCGAATATTCGGGGTTGATTTCTATGGCTTTTTGAAACATGTCCCTAGCGGTTTCAAGGTCGCCCATTACGGCAACGGAAATTGCCTTTTTGGTCATGGCGGCGATGTGTTTTGGATCGTCTTTGAGGATGATGTCAAATTGTTCAATGGCTTCACCGTGCCTGTCCATCTCTTGCAGTGCCGCGCCAAGGCCCCAGCGGACGAATGGGAGCTCTAGCCCAAGGGCTAGGGCGGCTTGGGCGGCTTGGGCGGCAATATCGTGTTTTTTCGCCCCAAGTGCCTGCTGCAGCACGTTGAAGTGGGACCACTTGTCTTGGCTCTGGACTTTGGCCTGTTCCAGCGCCAGCTTTAAGTAATAGTCTTCTTTTGCGGCCTCCCTGCCCATTTGCAACTTGCCATAGTGGTGTATCACCGCATCTAGGTCTGATACTATTTTGTGGTGTTTTTTAAGAGATAAATCCAACGTTTCATGCACTTTGTTGCCAAAGCGAAGCCCATCAAAGCGCCTTGCAAGGCGTATGGCTGGGTGGTCTGAATAGTGTTCAAATTGGCGACCTTCGCTGTACTTTGATCTATTTTTTTTGGGGGGCATGTCTGCAAATGTCTGGTGTCCATCTGGGAGATAATGGCGATGTACCATGCTGTATGCGTCAATGGTTGGCTCGGCGCAGGCATTTCTGATTAAGGGCAGGTCAAGCGCGTCAATGGCTTCATCGGCGTCTAGGATCAGAATCCAATCGCAACTGCACACAGAAAGGCTACAATTGCGCGCCTCGGCAAAGTCGTCAGTCCAAGCAAAAGTATATATTTTTGCGCCGAATGATTTTGCTATTTCCACGGTGTTGTCCGTGGAGCCTGTATCCACCACCACTATTTCGTCAACCAGTTTTTTGACGGACTCTAAGCACCTGCCGAGAAATATTTCCTCGTTCTTGACAATCATGGCTAAAGAGATGGTTGACATAATCGCCTGCTAAACCGTAGAAGAGGGCCAGCGCGGCTTATAGATGGGCCTCTCCAGCGATTTGTTGAAGGGTGTCCAGTTGCCGATGCCAGAGTCATCGTTCATAGAAGAAAAGACTGTTTCCAATTTTCCGTCCAAGTCATCCAGATAGTGGACCAAGATCGCCTCTGGCGTTTTGGGCAGGACGGGCGACCCAAATTCCAGCTTCCCATGATGGCTCAAAAGTATGTGCAGCAACTGCCGCCGCAGTTCCTCGGGGAAATTGGCAATGCCCGAAATGGCGCTTTGTATCCATTGGATCTCGATGGTGATGTGGCCAAGCAGGTTGCCTTCGTCCGTGTAGCCGTATGAGCGCTCGTAGCTTAGCTCTGCGATCTTGCCTATGTCGTGCAGCAGTACGGCGGTGATTACAAGGTCTCTATTTAGATTTTTGTAGTGGCCGCAGGCACTTTCGGCCATAGCCGCGACAGACAGTGTGTGGTGCAGCAGCCCACCGATGTAAACGTGGTGCAGCATCTTGGCGGCCGGGGCCTTTGCGACGGACTCTCTCGTCTTTGTGTCATCTTGCAACATAGCTTTGGCGAGAGCTTTGAGCCAAGGGTCTTTCAGGCTGTCTATGAGTGCGTCCAGTTCGGCCAGCATTTCGTTCCTGTTTCTAGTGGATGTGGGGAAAAAGGCAGACAGGTCTGTCACTTCACTGTCCATTGCGGCGCGGACTTTGTCCAGCCTAAGCTGGGTGCGGCCGCTATAGACGGTGACAGAACCCTTTACCTTTACAAAGGCATCGGCCTGTATTGCGTCCATGTCCCCCTCAATGGCCTTGAGATCCCACAAGAATGCCTTTATTTTTCCAGTGGAGTCAGATAGTGTGAGGTCTAAGTAGTCAGTCCCCTTGGAGCTGGTCTTAAATGCGGTCTCCTGCGCCAGCAGGAAGCCCACAAAGGCATTCCCCTCTTTGAGTGATTTGATTTTGGGTTGGTCGCTCATGTTTGGCCTCAAAGGTATTATAGCAAGCAGAGGGGGCTAAACATTGGTGCGACTCATGTATAATTTCCGAAAGGAGTGCATGGGGATGCGATATGCCCGCGTTGCTCTATTTGCTTTTGCCGCATTGCCCGCCCTCGCACAGGATGAGGCTTGGCGGCATTGCGTTGGTTTGCGGGCGGGGTGCGTGGGGGTTGTTCCCCTCTCCTATTCGCTTTCCGCTTTCCATGAAGCTCAATCAAGCCGCAACCTAGCGATCCGCTCCGCTCTTGAATTTACCATTGGCAGTGAGTGGGCCATATACGGCGGCGACATGGGCTATATGATTAACGTCCGCCGATTAGGTGCGGCTGCTGACTTCATCTATTACACTTCCACCAAACGACCCATCGGGACAGGATTCTTCATGCTGGCGGGCATTGGAGCGCATCACTTCTACATGGAAGACAGCGAATACAGAGGCTGCGATCCACTGTTCCCAGATGAACCGGCATCCAGAAACCCGCGGGATAGGCAGACAGCCGCTTCTTTTGCTCTTGGTATTGGATTCATAGGCAAAAATTTTGGTTTTGAACTAAAGAGGTATTCGTCCAACCAAGATTCCCCGGTTGCGGAAGGCATCGGTAGGAATTGGATTCAAACAGGCATGTTATTCCGCTTTCCCATGCCAGGCCAGCAAAAAATAGAATTTTTGCGCGATGCGAATTATCGCGCCAAAAAAAATGCTGATAAAATTGCAAAAGAAATTGAAGCCCAAGAATCTGTTCCCCAACACAAAATCGGCTTGCGCCTAGGCAACGTAAACGGCTTTGCTGGCGGTGGCGGATCTGTTTTTTATGAACACCAATTTGACAGGCACTGGGCCATAAGGCCAGCACTAGAACTGACAAAGGGCAGCGAAGAATATGACGATATTCCATACGGTTCCCGCAGGGCTGTGGACGTTGATCGTGTGGGCTTGGCGGTGGACTGCCTCTATTACGTGTCTAGACGTTGGAAAAACGGCACAAAGTTTTATCTGTTAGCTGGCCTCGGTGTCCATAAAATTGACATGAAAGACGAACTCTTTCTGATTGGCGCAGAAGGTGTTGGTTACACAGAATATTCAGGCTTTGCATCAGCTCTTTCCGTTGGTCTTGGGCATAATTTCAGCAGGTTCTTCGGCATAGAGTACAAGCACACATTTTCTGCCCTGAATTCTCATTTTTACGATGAAACGGTTGGCAGAAATTGGGGCCAATTCATGCTTAATTTCCGTGTCCCTTTGATTAGGTCGCTGAAATAATGGCGATGCAAGATGTGTGGCCGAGGCTGTTTTTTTGGATCACACCACGAAATGCCCCGCCTGCGGGTGCCAGGCTATTAGGGCGCAGGTGGTGAACTCTGGCACTAGCTGCAAGGTTTCGGTCAGCGACACGCCGAGCTTGGAGCTATCCAAGATGTTCAGCGTCAGGGCATTTCCGCCTAAGTCTGGGCATGATGGGTAACCAAAACTGAATCGCTGGCCGCCCTTGATGTTCAATTCATTCTTGATTTTGGCGTGCAGCCACTTGGCGCAACATTCTGTCAGCTCAGCGGCCAGGCCGTGCAGGTAAAAGTAGTCGCTGTACCTATTGTCTTGGTACAGCTTGGCTAGGGTGGCCGAAATGCCCGCTCCCAATGTAACCAGTTGCAGCGCAACCACGTCGGCCCCCATGCTTTCGGGCCTGAAAAAATCGCTTATGGCCAAACGCTTGCCAGATGCCTGGCGGGGGAAATCGAATGTGGCCAATATTGCTTTATTGTCGGGGGCAAAAACCTTTAGCGAATTTCCGGTCGCATTGGCTGGGAAGAAGCCGTAAATTGCCTTGGGTTCCACTAGCTTTTCAGACAACAGCCGCCCTTTCCACTCTTCCAGAAGCGGCCCCGCCTTTTCAGTTAGAACGACCTTAAATTGTTCATCTGTCATCATGCCCTTTTTGAAGGCCCATCTATTTTGCAGCACTGAAAGATCGCTCAATAGGGACATGGCGTCTTTCATCGGCGGGGCTATTTCCTTGGCTCCCCAGAATGGTGGCTCCGGTGTCGCGTGTTCCCTTGACACCCATGTGGACTGCCCATCAGGGCTAAGATCGTAGGACGATCCACTGTCGCGGTCATCGGAAATTTCAGGGTTGTCTGCTCTTTGGGAGCTTCCTGCTGGCAAATGGGCAGTGGGAACGTCGCCAGAGATGATCTTTTCCATGTGCATGAGGCCATCGAATGCGTCAGAGGCGTAATAGACGGCATCGCATTGGTATTCTTCGCGGCAGACTGTTTCCACGTAGTCCTTTGTCAGCGCGGCGCCGCCGAGTATCACAGGCACGCGGTGTCCTTTTTGGCGCATGTATCCAAGGTATTCTTTCATCGCCACCGTTGATTTGACCAACAGGCCCGAAAGCCCTATTGCGTCGGCGGGCCTAGCGTGGAATGCGGCCATTATGTCCTCTATCGGCTGTTTGATGCCAAGGTTTTCGACTTCAAAGCCGTTGTTGCTCATAATTATTTCAACTAGGTTTTTGCCGATGTCGTGAACGTCGCCCTTTACAGTGGCCAACAGCAGCCGCCCTTTTTTTTGGTGGCTCCCTGTGGCTATATGCGGCTCCAAGCGGCTCATGGCGGCCTTCATCGTTTCGGCGCTCTCTAGCACAAATGGCAATTGCATTTCCCCCGCGCCGAACCTTTCTCCCACTATCTTCATCCCTTGCAGCAAGACGTTGTTTATTAGGTGCATTACGTCTATCTTGTTTGCTATGGCCTCGTCTATGTCGCTTGCCACAAGGCTTTTTTCGCCGTCAATGATGTCTTGTCTTAGGCGATCTTCTATTCCCATACCCTCGCGCCGACTATGGGTCGCACTGGCTTTTTTGTCGGCAAATTCTAGGATTATTTGCTTCAGCGGGTCATAGCCTGTTCCGCGCCTGTCAAAGATCAGGTCTTCAAACAATTTGCGGGAGTTAGGCTCTATCCTGGAAACGGGGATGACCTTGCTTGCGTTGAAGATCGCCATGTCTAGACCCGCCTGCACGGAATGGTACAGCATCAGCGCATTTAGCAAGTGCCTTGCCGCCGGGTTCAGGCCAAAGCTGACATTGCTAACCCCAAGCGACGTCAGCACCTGGGGCCAGCGCCCTTTAATGGCTTTAATGGCCTCTATCGTTGCAATCGCGGAACCTCTATATTCCTCGTCGCCGGAACCCAGTGTAAACGTCAGCGGGTCAATCACCAAGTCCGATGGATGGAACTTGTATTCGCCCACCACTAAGCCGACTATGCGCTCTGCGATGGCCACCTTGCGCTCTGTGGTCTTGGCCATGCCATTCTCGTCTATGGCCAACGCCATTATGGACGCGCCATGCCTCTTGCAGAGATCCAATATTTGCCGCGCTTTGTTTTCGCCCTCTTCAAAATTGATGGAGTTCACTATGCACTTGCCGGGCGCCACTTCCAAAGCCCTTTCGATGGTTTTTGTTTCGGTGCTGTCAATCATCAGTGGCATGGTTATTTGCGTCACTAGCTTGGACAGAAAGTTCTCCATGTCGCTCACTTCGTCCCGGCCCACGAATGCCACGCATACGTCCAATAGATGCGCCCCCTCTTTTTGCTGCTCTTTTGCAACGCTGATTAGGCCGTCCCAGTCTTCTTTGGCAAGAAGATCCCTAAACTTTTTGCTGCCGTTGGCGTTGGTTCTTTCGCCGATAATCAGGGGCCTTGGCTCTTGGCGCAGGGGAACTGCTTGGTAGAGGCTGGACGCGTACCGCTCTAATTTTGGTGTTCGCTGTGGAGCCGACATTTTTTCGATCTTGGGCTTTAGGGCGCTTATGTGCTGTGGAGTCGTTCCGCAACAACCGCCCACTATGGACAGGCCGAACTGCACGGCTATTTTTTCAACCTTTTCGGCAAATGCGTTTGGCCCCATTGGATAAACTAGGTTCCCATTTTCGTTGACGGGCAGGCCGGCATTTGGCAGGCAGGAGATGGGGAATTGGGACTGATCCGTCAGAATCCCCAAATGCCTTGCCATTTCGTCTGGCCCGTTGGCGCAGTTCATGCCAAGCACGTCTATACCCATCATTTCCAAGGAGACCAACACGGATTGCAAGTCCGAGCCCACCAGAAGGGTTCCATTGGTTTCGATGGTGGCCTGCACCCAAATTGGCGCTGATGATTTTAGTTCTGCCATCGCCGCTTTCGCCGCTCGGACAGCTGTCTTCATCTGCCCAAGGTCTTGGCAGGTCTCTATCAGGATCGCGTCAACCCCGCCTTTGATCAGGCCCTTCATTTGGACTAGGTAACTTTGGAAGAGTTCATCGTGGTTAACGTGTCCCAGCGTCACCAGCTTTGTGCCGGGCCCTGCGCTTCCGATGACGAAGCGGGGAGAGTCATAGCTGCTCGCTACTTCTCTGGCCAATTTAGCGGACAGCGTGTTAAGCCCCTCGGCCCTGTCCGCCAGCCCAAACTCGCCAAGCACCAGCGGGTTTGCGCCAAAAGTGTTGGTCTCCACTGCGTCCGCGCCTGCATCGAAGTACGCTGCGTGTATGTCTTTCACCCATTCAGGACGCCGCTCAGACAGGTAGTCTATGCAACCCTCGTGCCTTTGGCCCCCAAAGTCATCCGCTGTTGGCTTTTTTAGAAATATCTGGGTGCCGAAACCCCCGTCCAATAGCAATACGCGGTCTCTGATGGTTTGCATTAGCTTGGACATTTTGGCCCCCAGTGGCCACAAAAAGCAAGCTATGCCTCAGGAGCCATATTGGGATTATAGCCGTTCTATGTCAAAATTGCGTTTCGTAGCCGTCCGTGTCGATCAAGCCAATTGCAACAAGCTCGTCTCATTGGCAATGGGAAACATCGTCACCACCCCATAGCCGCAAATAGCATCCGCAGATCGTCATCGTCAATTTTTCCATCATTGCTAAAGTCGTACTTGTCTAGGTCGGCCTGTCTTGTAGAGCCAAATGCGTTTGCCAGATCCAGCAAGCGCGGGGACGTCTTGGAGTTGCCGTCGAAACCAGTGGTGCTTATCTTTACCAGCGCGGTTCCTTTTATGGATGGTTCTTGGACACTGGTTGCGGTGATAGTGACCATCTGCGAAGTGGCCGGGGCCGTGAACGCGCCCTGCTGGGTTATTGTCCCCGCGCTGGCAGACCATGTGACCGCATCGCCCAGTCCAATGGTGCTAGATTGGAATGTGGCGGCCTCTCCCGTGAACAGGCCGCCAACTGGGGCAACGATGGAAACGCCCCTCGTCACTGTTTCCCAAACGCCGCGCCCATACGTGCCAAGTCGCATGAAGCTGCCATCGGGCGCTAGGTATATGTCGCGCACGGAGACTAGGGGTAGGCCATCGCCAAACCGCGCCCAGGTGGCACCTTGGTTTGTTGACCTGTACAGCCCCAAATCTGTTCCTGCGTACAGCACATTGTTGTCGCTTGGGTCAATCCTTAGGACGTGAACCGGGATGCCAAAGGGAAATCCATTTGAAGTTGACGGTGTGCCGTCAATGACCCTCCAAGTGCGGCCACCATCCGTTGACTTCCACAGATGGTTGGCGCTTTGGTTAAAGGTTACAGAAGTCACGTATATTATGTTCTGGTCTGATACATCGAATGATATTTCTGCCATGCCTCCAGCAGCTCCAGGAAACCCAGTATAAATCCTCCAATTGTTTCCATTGTCCTCCGAAATGGCTATGAGGCCGACCTTGCCATCTGACGAAACATCAAACGTAGCACCGATTAGGCCCAATTTCAGAGGCGAAACGCCGAAACTGCGGATTTGAAGATTGCTTGGCCAGCCATTGCCGGCCGTCGGCAGCGGAGTCCAAGACGCGCCGAAGTTATCGGAAACGTAAGGGGTATTGTTGTTGAATGTATAGACGCGGTTGCCCGTGGGGTCTGCTGGCGTGTCGAATAGCCTTGTGTGGAATGGGCTGTTTTCTGCGCCGTTGCTAAGGCCGCTGTTTGAATCTGAAAAATAATTGCCGCCGTTCGTGCTGCGGTAAATATTCGTGTAATATAGGGAACCCAGCATCATGTTCCCATTGCGGGCGTGTATCAGGCAGCCAAAGCCGTCGCCGCCTATCACATAGTTGAAAGTACCCGTTGCGATGCCGCTCTCTAGCCTTAGCCTAGTGCCCAAGTCTTGGAAGCCCACCAATACTCGACTGCGCGACCCTGGGGGCGTTTCGGCCGTTGTGCAGGCTATGTTATAGACTAGTTGGGTGGAAATATTTTTGTTGCGACGGTGGTCAATTATGGCGGGATTAGACCACATCGGGCCGTTGCTGCCGGGGATGGGCTCTACGTTGGGCTGCCTGAAGATGGACAGGCCGCCGTCCGTGCCAGCATAGAGGGTCTTTGGCCCGCTCTTGGCCCAAGCGGCCGTTTGGAAGTCGGCGTGGGTGTACTGGCGGCCCCAGCCCATCCAGTGCGTCATGGCCTCAAAAGTCAGGCCGCCGTCCTTGGAGCGATAAAGACAAAAATTCGAGCCTACAAAGACAGTGCTGGGGTCATCGGGATCTACGGCTATCATGTGGTTGTAAGATGTCTGCCCGCCGTCCCCAGATGTATAGCTGAAAAGCGACGGGGCTTCTTGGTAGGTCCAGGCCCTGCCGTAGTCCGTTGACTTCAGCAGGCCCTTGCGGAATAGAGACTGACTGGTGTCTTGAAATAGGCAGTACATGGTCTTGCCGCAGGCTGCTACGGACATGCGACTGATGTTTTCCCTAGGGAATGGCGTGTTCAGAGTGGCTTTTGTCCATGTCGCGCCATTGTTCGTGGAATAGATTATTTCGCCGCCTTGCACCAAGTGCCATTCTCCGTCCTGCCATAGCCAATACCCATAGGCCACAGAAGCGGCTAGGTCGCCATTGTCCAACTTGAGTATGTCCCAGCCGGTGTACCAAGAATTGTCTGGCGGCAAAAACTGAAGCCTGCATTGCTGAAAATTCAATCCGCCATCAGTTGAGCGATAGATGCCTGTGTTGCCTGCCACCAGCACAATGTTGCCGGGCAGGGCCAGCACAGCCTTTGTGCGGCTCGTGTCGCCCAAGGAGCCGCCCCTTGTCCAGGTTTCGCCGCCGTCCCTGCTGATGAAAAAGCCTCTGCCCTCGGCTGTGCCCCAAAGCGGGTCGCCAAGGGAGAGATAGATCGTGTTTGCGTCTTCAGGCTTAAAGGCCGCGCTTCCAATGCCGATATTGCCAGCCGCGCCGCCGCTGGGAAGGCCGTCTGTCAGCGATTCCCACACCCAGTCCTCGCTGCTGGCCAGGTCTGCGTTCTTGCAGCGCCACAGGCCGCCTCCGGCATAGCCGACGTACAGCAGGCGGGCATTGGTCGGGTGGGGCAGTATGACAGTGATTCGGCCGGTGTCAATCACGTTGGGGTCATCAACGTAATTCTGGCCGAACCCATTTAGCGGGCCTATGTTGTTAAAAAGGCTGTAGGGCATGGCCGCGCCATCGTTGGCGGCAAGGCTTTTGATGCGCTCGCGGTACATTGGGGTGCCAGGTATCATGCTTCCCCACTTCTGTATCTCCTGCTCGGCCACTTTCTCCCTATGCTTCAGGTATCCTGGCGCAACAGATCCAAACCACTCGGCAAACCACTTTTCGCGGCCCTCCGCGTCGTCCTTTACCGTCTTTGGGTCTATTGGCTCTTGGGCATTGGGCTTCTTGGCTTCCGCATGCCCAAGGGCGTTGGGCCTCTCTGGTGGCTTGATCGGCGGCAGCCCCTTGTCCTGGGCCGCGATGGAAGTACCCAGAGCAAGCAGGGCCGCAACTATTTTCCAAGTTGGTTTATTTGCAGCGCATAGGCATGTTAGAAAGGAACGATGGGCCATAGTTCACCTCAAATAATTCCAATAATAATAGCATTGGTATCAATACAATCAATGAAAGCGATTTCTAGTTTAGGCCCACGATAGTAAAATCCTCGCAGCCTGCGGATTTGCGCCGACATTTATCGCATTGTCATAACAATTTGACAATCTCCATGACCCGGCTGTGAATGAACCAAATTGCTGGACCGCGAACCCGAGTGCGAAAGATAGGACATGGCTGCCGGGACGCGCCGGTCGCCTATTTTGTCCGATGAATCTGCTTGGCGTATGACCACGTTGCGGAACCCATTCGGCATAAACATGGTGTGGCAAATCCGCGTCAATAGTAGGTACTGCAAGTAGTAAGAATGTCCTATTCGCACCAAAAGTTGAACCCGGCAATCACTTAGACCTAAACAGGCTGCCAATTTCAGCCGAGAATAGTTCGCCAAGGTTTTTTAGGCTGAGGGAAAAACTCAACCTGTCTTCTTTTCTGTACCTCGATATTTCTGGCAGGTATATGTGGTAGTAGCTTAAACTGAATGCGACGCAGGGGCTGCCGAAGGTCAGAGCCACTTGGCTTTGGGTGAACGTCCTTCTCACAAAGTCGTAGTTGGCTTCAAACTGGAGGACCAGCTTGTCGCGCCAAATTTGCTGCGTACCGCCCGCCCTGATGCCCCTTTGCCTGATGCGGAGCTGGTTTTTGCCGGAGCTGAATGCTGCGAGGTTGAACTTGGTCGCTTTGCTCACCGCGACATCGGCGGAAAGCGAGCTGTCGGATTCGCCGTTGGACACTTCCGTAGCGCGCTTAAAACTCAATTTTAAGGCACTCGTTGGCTCAACGTCCACGTCGGTATTCAAAGATGCCCATCCCTGTTTTTCCCTGCCGTCGTAGTAGATGATTGGGTCAACATAATACTTCACTGATATCCGCGCCCTGAGCAAATCTGTGTAGCTATGGGAAGAGTCGGGCCTTCCAAACAGATGCTGCTTTAGGCCAAGTTCGATGCTGCGCTCGCCGACAACAGTATTTCCCACTCCGGGCCTTGTGTCGGCTTCATCGAACCTTGGGAAAACCCCTGCCAGCTCGCTCTTTGAGTTAAACGATAATGCTATAGAGGGCTCCAAAATGTGCTTGATGTCCCCGGTGTAGCCCGCCAATTTTAAGTTTAGAAAACTCCTGCCTATCTGGGGGGCAGAAAACTGCAAACGGCTGGACCCAACCCATCTCTGCGCCTTTGGCCCTTCCACCCTGAATGGGTCAAAGACTGGGTCGTCAACGGGGTTCGAGGGTTCGCTTTCTTCTCCCGCGTCCAAAAATGAATCAGAGAGTACGGCACTGTAGTGCGTGAATCGCGCACCCAACTGCAGGTCGGCCCGCAGCGGCCCCCATCGTCCAAGGTGGCCCTGCAGCCTGATTTGGTGGTCACTCCTTTCCCAAGTGTACTTAGACACCGGGCTTTCCTCTCCCAAGTCGAGGTAGTATCCGAACTGGCCAATCCTCGATGAGCCATCAAGGTAGAAATTCCCAATAGGTACAGGGAAAAACCTAAGCTGCCCTTCCGGCATCTTGGTTTTTTGCAGGGACGCAGGGAAGTTGTAGTTGTAAAAAGGGTCGTCGGGCTGGAAGAAGGAGCGGTTGTCCGATGCAAATAGGCTTAGCGCGGCCCATTTGAAGTTTTTCCCGACAAAGAGGGTGCTGTCGTATGCCGGGGCCCCAATGGGCACGGGGCCTGATTTTCCAAACTCTGTGTCCATCAATTGATCCGACGCGCTATTTATGTCGGCCCTTACGAGCCAGCCATTCTCTAAGTCCCAGATTTCTTGCAGGCCAAAGCGGTACCTTGCTTCTGCCGTGTCTTTGGGCCTTATGTATCTTCCGCTGAAATTGCCTTTGTGGGTTATGCTTGGCTCCCAGCGGGACTCCAGCGCCCACATAGTCCCGACCTTTGAGTGCCACGTCGGGGAAATAGTCGCGTCCGCTGCATCGCCCAATGGCTGGAAATAGGACATGCCAACGATTGTGCCAAGCTGGCTGCTGTATCCTAGCTCCGGCGGCAAAAGGCCAGGGGCCCTATCTACTCTGGCGGGAAATAGGGCCCAGGGCATCCACATTATCGGGGCATGGCCTATCCTTAGCACAATATTGTTCAGGGTCGCGTAACCTTGCTGCCCTGAGCTGTTGGCGTACGAGCCGGTTTTTAGATGGATCATTGACGCATTGGCCGCCCAGTTTGGCCCATCATCGGGGCAGGGGCTGACGGATGCGTCTTCGAAGCGAAACTCTGTGGTGCGGTCGGCCCTGCCGCCGCCGAGCAGCTTGCCGAGAAGCCCCAATGTGTCTCCGGGATAATCTTCAAAACTTAGTCGCCGCGCAGTCAGGATCCAGGATGGCGGCAACTCAAACGTGACGCCCAATGCCTCTCCCGTCCTTGTGGCTTTTTCGTCCAACATTGTCAATCTTACTTCAAGCTGCTGGCAGCGCATTTTGTAGTAGGGGTGTTCTAGGACTACGTTCCCCGAAGCTTTTATGCTTTGGTCGAGGCGGTTGAATGTTATGGATTCTGCCCTTAGGGCCACGGCGCTGCCGCCCGTCCCTTCCACTTCCAGAACTCCATTTACGAGGGTCAGCAGTGGCCCGTCTTGGTTGACCAATTCGCCACGCCATTGCACGGCCACCGATTCGCGTTGGCGATTGGCGGCTGGCCGCTGTGGGAATAAGAGGTCAATTTCTTTGAGGTTGATATTTCCAGCCGGGATAGGGATCTCGGGCAGGCCTTGGGCGTGAATGACCGGTACCCATGCGACAAGCGCAAATAGAACATTGCGATAAGCTCTAATGCCGCGCATGGCCAAGGTATTCAAGGAATCACTCAATTTATACTGGGCGAATCTAGCGTTTCGTTGTGGGCGCTGTGTTCCATATCGGCGTCAAGTTCTTCAAAATGCCCATCGCCGCCATGCTGGTGGTCGTGCTCGTGGGGCAGTACGCTGTTTGCCGCTATGAATAGCAGGATGCCCATGAGCAACGCCGCTGTGCTTTTCCAGCCCATCTCTTTTTGCGCTTGGGGGAGCAAGTCTGCGCATGCGACGTACAGGCCCAGTCCGGCGGATATTGCCAATACTGGGCCCAAGGGGATTTTTAGCGCACCTTGGCAGAACGCGCCCAACAGGGCGGTTGCGGCCAGCGCTCCAGAGGCGTACAGCGCGCCCTTTGAGCCGAAGCCCCGCACCAAAAAAATTGAGCTGATGGTGCCGCCCTCGGGTATCCTGTGCAAGAGGATGCCGATGAAAACTAGCAGCCCAAGGGTAAACTCGGCGTGCATTGCCGCCATCATGGACATTCCATCCAAGAAGCTGTGCATGGACAACCCGGCCAGCGCCATGATGCCCGTCATGCGGGTCCCGAAATGGTCGTGGGATTCTTCGCCATAGTGGAAATGCGGTGTGATGCCGTGTTCTATCACGTGGACGAACAGGAAGCCTCCGAGTATCCAGAAAGCCATCATGTCTCCGCCGAAGTGCAGCGACTCTGGTATGACGCGGACAACGGTGGACGCCACCAAGTAGCCAGCGGCCAGCCCGGATAGGTACCTCATTATCGAGGCGCGGCTCTGCAAGAATCGGACTACCAGCCACCCTCCCAAAAGGGTCGCAAGGCATGCCACCGGTATCAGTACATAGACTATAAAATCAAGGCTGGCCAAGGATTACCTCATTTTTTTGGCAGGCTTTTTTTGGCCCGCGCCGATTTTTGTGGGCCAGAGGGGTTTGTGGGCTTTGCACTAGGCTTTTTTACCGCTTGGGCAGTTGGTTTGGCCTTTGCGGCCACAGGTGTTGTCTTGGGCGTGGGCATTGCCTTGGGCTTTGATGCTACATTTTTGGCGGCGTTTTCGCCCTTTTTGGCTGCGGTCTTGGATTTTCCTACCTCTGCTGGCGCTTTTGCCTTGACCGATTTTTTAGGTTGGGCCAGCTTGCCTTGGCTTTTGTCATTGGGGACTGGCTTTGGGCCTGTTTTCTTGGTGGGTTTTCCGCTTGCCAGCCCTTCGCCCTTGCGCTGCGCCAAGCTAGGCTCGGTGGTGCCTGGTGGCATCAGTTTTCGCGGCAGGTTCGCCGGAACGGCGAGGGATGCAATGATGTCGGCCGACAGCTTGGGCGGCTCGATGGCTGGCGCCGCCGGAGCGGCGTCTTTCTTTTTCTTGGCTTTCCCATGTCCGGCTAAAGTTTCGGTGTGGGCCGCAGGTTTGCCTTCTGTCTTGGTCTCAGTTTTGGCCCCAGTTTTGGCGTTGGCACC
>JAITFL010000052.1 GCA_031281385.1 Holophagales bacterium | reverse complement strand
TGGAAGACTGCCTAGACCCCTAGTCGCGGAGATGCTCGCCATGGCCATCGAATAGCACCACGGTGTCTTTGCGAGGTGGCTGCTCGCTAGCGGAAGCGAGATGATGGTTGGCGAGTAGCCGAGCATCGTCGTGTCCATACTCTCCTCCGAGCCTGTGGCTTGGCCTGGCGGCTCCCTCGGAGACTGCGAGGGCGACCTCCCCGGCAGGACATTCGACAGGCAGTGGCTGAGCAGTTCCTTTGAGGCACCCCCAGAGCGCCTCCGTCTGCTTGATGTCTCTGGTGACAGCATGCCGCCTAACGTCATGCTAGGCGTGATGGTGTTAGCGGACGCGTTGCCCGGCCAAGAACACTTCAAGGTAGGCCTGTGGATGGTGCGAATAAGGGTCACTCTCTATATCAAGCGCGTCCAGAGCCTCGGCAAAAACAAGTCCGTGGCCGCCAGCGACAACCCCGCCTACTCGCCGATCCCCTTGGACAAGAACACCGGCATGTTGGCCCGGGTCATCCGTTTTCAACACAAATTTCCCCCTACGGACATGTCTCACCCATCATTGACACAGAGGGGAATAGGTGTTCAAGAACTCACTCAGAATACGAGACACATCTCTAAAAACAAAGGGTCTGCACCGCATGGCACAGACCCCCAATTCAGAGGAGAACGTTGCCTGCTCCAGAATGAACTGAAGCAGGGTTGATGATAGCAGAGGCTACTTATTGTTAGCCTCAATAGCAGCTATGACCAACACCGCGATCTGCACGGCCAATTTGAAGTATGAAAGCATACTTCCTCCTGTAAGAATTGTGGTGCAAACAGTAAAACCATCAATATGAGGTCTACCTTGCACATGAGTTTAATTTAACTGCACATGGGGATTTGTCAAGTGTCCAGACAAAAATTTCTGCCCACCGAACTCTTAGAACTTATCCATAATATAGTGCTATAGTCAATTGACTTGAAAAGCGGAACAGAGCGCGTCGCTGAAAGAGGTGTGCGACGGTAGGATTTTTCACAAGTGCCGCTTGAGCCAGCTCCAGAAATGCTCTATAGGGTTGAGTTCGGGGGAGTGCGGTGGCAGGAAAAGCAGTGTGTGCCACTACCCCTCCGGAAGGGCGCGGAGCTTGGCCTTCCGGAGGAACGTTGCGTTGTCCATCACTATCACCGACCTCCCGGGCAGGGCAGGCAGCAGGGCCGACCCGAACCATCTCTCAAAGAACTCCGAGTCCATCGTGTCCCCATACTGGTATGGGGCGATCACTGTCTTCTCCCACAGGGCGGCGACGACCCCCGTCCTCTCGTACCTGCGGCCGCGCACCTTGCCCTCCACCGGAACACCGCGCTCCGACCAGCCGTGCTCGCGGTGCAGCCATGTGTCCATCCCCGTCTCGTCCACATAGACGACCGGGCGGCCTGAAACCTTCTCCAGCTCCGCAAGGTACTCGGCCACCCGCTCGGGGCTCTGCTCGCTGAACCTCCTGGTCTTCATTCTTGCGGGTGATGCCCAGCCTCGCGAATGCCTTGCGCACTGCGGACTTGCAGCACCCGAAGGCTTCCCCGATCTCGGCCAGGTAGGAGTCGGGGCGCTCCATGATGTAGACGAGGACAGATTCCCATTGCATGTGGAAGCACAAGTGTGAACTGATGAGGATTCCAATGTGATGCGGAATTACGTGGAGCAAGCAGAATTGGTTTGGCCAGAGTTTTGGACGCGGAGCTACCGTATGTCAGCGATGACCGTGGCGAAGAGATGGTTAGTAGATAAATCCAGCGACAGGCGAAGGAGGATCAAATGCTGAAACGATCAGAATTGTTCAAGGAGTGCTGGCTTCCTTTAGGCGGCGCCTGTTCAAACCGCTTTGAGTGGTTCACAAATTCAAGCCTCTGGCTCTGCCGGAGGTTTTTGACTGTTCTATGTAAGGGCTGATACATGGACATGGCTTCTATTGGCAGGCGGATAGTTTTGCAAGTGGCTCAATTGACAATGGCTCAATTGACTCGTAAAATGCTAAGTAAGTTGTTGCAGAATAAGCATCTTCCACAGGATTGAAAACGCGGGGCAAAATTGGGGGCAAGGCAATTTTTGGCTATAGTTAAGTAGCTGTAAATACAGGGGATGCAAATTTGGTTAGATTGAGTCCTCACCACCATTAGGGCGCAGACAAAAAAAGCCCCCGACTATGCGGGGGTTTGATGGGTGGGGCTGTTAGCCCCTAAATGTCTTTGTTCTCCATGCGCGAATCAATGACCGCATCAACAAACACGTCGCCTTCCTCGACTATGAATAGAACCTTGTAGCGTCTTTCAAACAGGCACTTTCTATAGGCATTCGGCGGCAGGTCTGGGGCATCCATGTTATCTGCAATCGGGAACTGAAAGGGGTTGTCCGCAATCCTAGCGATTGATTTCTTGAAGCCCTGTTCCAATCTGTCTGCGGCTTCTGGGCTGACCTGCCACAAAAAGTCAGAATGTTCTGCAAGCATCCCGAAAGCAGCAGGATCGACTGTAACGCTATATTTTTTTGGTGTGTTTGGCACGTATGCGCTCCAGCTCCGCAATCACTTCCTCTGCTGGCACACCTGGGATGCCAGCCGACCGGCTTTCTTGCGCTAGGCGCAATGTTTCAAGGATTTCTTCGGGAGTGCTTGGCAGTCTGCCATTGAGTTTTGCTAGGAGGTCGCTGCTTGGCGTTGTCAGTGTTGTCATGTCGTCTCTCTATGGGTAATTGTAGCAGAATGGCCCTGCTTCATCTCACGACGAAGATGCTTTATTTTATACTCAACGCCCTTGTACAAAAGTACAAAAAGCTGAAGAAGAAGTCAGGATTGTCCCGTTGGACCTCTTACTCGTCTGCCGAAAAATGAAAAAACCTGAAAACCTGCGCCAGTCGTACTGTTCTGACGGGCGCGATAAAGCCGCTTTGCTAGGACTTGTTGCGTGTGCTTCGCCGTGTTTTGCTGAGCTTGGGCCTTAGCCGCCAGACTTGGTGGCTATGGGGCTTTTCGGCTAGCATGGGGAGCTTTGGCCTGTCCTCGCCGCGCGCGCACTGGAGGATGCCCTTGGCTTTGTCCAGCGGCAAAAACTGGGAGAGCATGTCCAGCGGAACGGGCTGGATGTCGCGGATTTCAAATAGGCCCAGCTTATTGAGCCTGTATAGTATTCCCTTTTCCAGATTTGGTATCACGGACAATGGGTGCGGGGCCAGATATTTGGCCTCCTGACCCTCCGGCACGGATTCGATGCCATGCTCTTGCCTGGCGGCGACCGATGATGCCGTGCCGCTGGAAGAGATGCCACCGTGTCCCTTCCACCCCATAGACTCCAGCAATTCTTTTAGGATCGTGTTCGCGGCGTCTTTTGCGTTGCTGTCAAGCGCGTCCAGTTCGAGCAGGGCCTCTCCTATGCGCCCCAGCTTTCCCTGCGGGGCCAATTTGGCCAAAAACTCGCCCAAGGACGCTTGGGCCTCGCGCCATGCCAGCGGGGTAGGGTCCAGCACCTGCAGGCCAGGGCAAGACCTGATGGCCCTGTCCATCGCCTCTCCCGTCCCGATGCCCTCTTGCTTCGCAAGCCTGTTCACCAGCCACAGCGTTGGGGTTGGGCCGTAGGGGGACAAAAAGGCCAGCGGCCGGCCGGCCAGGCTCTTGTCGCGCCCGGCTGCAAGTTGAAATGGAAGCTCTGGAACCCAGAGAGAAAGCATGGTTACCTCAAAGCAAAGTGTACAACCGGCGCGGCGAACAAAAAACGAAATATGTGCCAAAGCTGAAAACAATCCGCAAGATGCTGAAATGGTAAACCTTACGCCCAGCGCAGTATTGCGATGACCAATTGGGCCAAAAAGTATAAATTAACATGGCGAAAAAATATTAAATTCGCTAGAAACATTGGGAAAAAAATAGCCGCAGCCTGAATGATTAATGATTTCGCTGTTCAAAATATTAATTTTTTATGGAAAATTGGGGCAAAGGGAATACAACTGTAGCGGGGCTTGACAGCGCGGCTAACAAGATGTTGGTTAAATGGGTTGGGTTCAACGCCACTTGCGGGTATTATTCCGCTGTTGGCCTAAGTGCTTCGAATCGCGTCCTCTTCAGCCAGACGGTGCAGGATTCGCCCTTTTCGTCTTTGCCGTCCC
The DNA here is from genome assembly GCA_031281385.1 of Holophagales bacterium. Next base: position 12,772 of record JAITFL010000052.1, on the reverse strand, counting down.
ATCTCAATTGTTTTGGGCCGTTTGCATCTTTGCGGCTGGCTTTGACGCCGGGGCCGGTGCCTGTCGTCAGCAGTTTTGCTAGGCCGTCAGCGTCTTTCAGCTGTGGCAGGAAGGGTATTGGCAGTGAGGCGAGGGAGAAGCCGCTTGCGTCAACTTCGTTTCTTGGTATTTGGACTCTGTAGCCGCTGCCACTGTCGCCCTCCAGCAGCATCAGCCTTTCACCAAGGGCGTGAAGTTCTATGACGGTTTTGCCATTCGATAGATCCACCATGACGGCCATGGTGCCTTTGCCTTCGCCGGATGGCGAGGCGAAACCCCAGTCGTACTTGGCTCTGAATGCTTGCGGCGGCTTTGGTTGTTCTTGTTCAATGATTGTCGGCGGAAAAAAGATCATGGCTTCCAACCTCCATCGTCGTCCTCGTCATCGTTCTCGTTGGGGGCCAAATCGCGGCCTTCGTCATTTTCTTTAAGTGCTTTTTTTGCCAGTTCGGGTCTCAGTATGTTTGCCTTTGCTTCTAACGCCGCCCTGTCTGGGAAGGCAAAGGCCAGCGCCCTTTCCCATTGTTCCAGCGCGTCGGTTGGGCGGCCAAGGCTTATGAACACTTCCCCAAGGTGCGAAAGAATCTCTGGGTTCAGTGGGGCGGCTTCAATGGCTTTTTTGAGCGTCGCTTCTGCTTCGGCATATTTGCCTTGCTTGAATAGCACCCAGCCCCAACTGTCCATATAAGAAGCGCTGTCTGGCTCCTGATCCAGCGCGGCTTTGATGAGGGCCGCGGCCTCTTGTATTTCCCCACCATTTTCGAGCAGGTGGTAGCCAAGGTTGTTTTGGACCACTGGATGGTTGGGGGCCAGCCTTTGGCAAGCGCGGAGGGCCTCCAGCGCTTGGGGCTTTTGGTTCAGCGATGCCAACGCGTTTGACTGGAGCAGCAATAGCTCGACATCGTTTATTTGGGATTCCCTGTTAACGTCCAAGATGGCCTGCAGACATTTGTCCCATTGTCTGAACTCTGCCCATAGGTAGGCCATTGCTTTGAGATCCAGCAGGCGAAACGCTTTGGCACTCTCGCTCTCCCATTTTCGGCCTCCATCGAATATTTCGCTTGGGATGGCGGCGGCCAAATTGAAAAAGAGCGCGTTGGGGAAAAGCTGCATCCCCGTTTTTATCAGAGTTTTGGCTGATTTTAGATCCTTAGTCTGTATCAGCGCTTGGGCTTGTTGCCCCATCAACGGCGCGTCTTTGGGCGTTTTTGCTGGGGAATCAATCCATCGGAGCAGGTCATTTGGGCGGCCCAGAATCAAAAGGCACGAGGCCAAAAGGCTCTTGGCTTGGCCCACATGTCCATCGCTCCCTGATTCGCTATTCTTGCCAAGCAATTCTTGCAGCAGGTCGCACGCTTCTTGGAACTTTCCTATATTCATTAGGCAATATGCCAGTTGAGCGGTGACTGTTGGGTCGGGTGCAATGGCATGCGCTTTTTTTAGGTTTTGCGCAGCTTCTTCAAAGCGCTCTGACTGTAATTGCACAATTCCTAAGTTTTGCCATACGGTGGATTCTCCTGGGATTTTTTTTGCAAGCAGGGCGAAAGATTCTTCCGCGTGGCCAAGAAAGCCGCGCTCTACTTGCAGATGGGCCAGCTCTTCTAGCCATTGCATGTATTTTTCTGGGGCTCCGTCCTCTTTGGCGAGGGCCATGCAGGCCTCTCTGCGTCCGTTGTAATCGTTGAGCGCGAATGCGTGGTAGGCCGCCTGCTCGTATGCAACTTCAAAGGCCGACTGATCCCCCAAGGTCATTGGCGGCTTCAGCCTTCCGAAATGGAGCCAGGCGTTTAGGGCCCCTTGCCTGTCACGGCTGGATTCGCAGATGTCCGCCAAGCGGAACCACAGTTCTGGGTCTGTTGGCGACAATTTTGTCGCATTCAGAAGGGCCGCTTTGGCGGCAATGGGGCTTTGCCTTCGCGTCTTTGCAATGGTGAATTCTATGATGGCTAGGTTGGTTGCGGCTTCCGTATTTTTTGGCGCAAGCTTGGCGGCCTTTTTTGCCGCGTCTAGGGCGCCATCTATGTCATGGGTCTCCATCAGTGTCTCTGAGAGGCGCAAGTGGGCTTCGGCGCTGTTTGGCAACGCGGCGATGACTTTTTTGTATAGGGCCGCTGCCTTAGCTGAATCGCTGCCGCCATTGACTTGCTGCAGCTCCCTGGCGCGCAAAAAAAGTTGTTTGGGGCTTTCTTGGGCGGCTAGCGCCATGCAGGAAAGAGCAAGGGCAGCGTTCATTGGTGCAGGCATTCTTTTCACTGGGTCACCTCGCTGTTGGCTATCTTCAATAATAGTTTTGCATGAACGGGTCCCAATGCTTCTGGCTGAATTTCCTTTTGGGCGGGGGCCGAGCCCATGACTGGGACTATGTAGCTGATTTTTCCGTTAGCTGATTTTTTGTCCCGCCTAAGATATGGCAGACACTCTTCCCAAGGGGGCAGGAGGCGGGCAAGGGGAGAGAGATGGGCTGCCATTTTGTCTATGAGCCTTGCAGGGAAGGGGGTCGCGGCAAGGCTTTCGGACAGCAGGCAGGCGGCCAAGCTGCCAAGGCCGATGGCTTCCCCGTGGAGCAACTGGTAATTGGAGGCGGATTCGTACGCGTGTCCTAGTGTGTGTCCCAAATTTAATGTGCGCCTTGCCCCATTATCCTTAAAATCACTATGGACGATGGCGATCTTCAAGTTGAGAGCGCGCTCCATGTCTGCGGTGCTCGGGATTTGGCACTCCAGCAGCGACTCTGCCCATGCGGCGTCGCCGGCCACTAGGGCCATTTTAATCATTTCCCACTTGCCAGACTTTTGGTGCCTGGCGGGCAGGTAGTCCAAAAACTTTGTCGCAGCCACAAACTTTTCGGGGCTATGGAACGCCCCTGCCAAATTTTTCCCGGAATCTAGGTTTATGGCTGTCTTGCCGCCGATGGCGGCGTCTATCTGCGCCAACAGGGTAGTTGGCCAAGCGTGCCATTTTATTCCTCGCATGTACAGCTTTGCAGCTAGGCCTCCCACGTCGCTCAAAGTTCCGCCGCCAAGGACCACCAGTGTGCAGTCTTTGTCAACATCGCGTGATGCCCAATGCTCCAGCATGGAGGCAAGGAACTCCATCCTCTTTGTGCTTTCGCCCGCCTCTGCCCAGATGGCCGATGGAGGCTCTGGCATCCCGAATGATTGCCAGATTGGCCTCACATTCGCATCGCCCAGCAGTGTCCACGGCGGTTTTGGCAGGTATTCCGCAGATGGGGCTTCAAGGAGGGCGACTTGCGTGGGAAACCTGATTGGAACATCCAAGTGCAAAATCACCTCTCTCTAAGAGTGGCTTCGGCCTGGTGTTCTTGCCCGTCCCTGAGCCATTTTACAACGATCTTGTCGCCGCCCTTGAAGGCTCCGAGGGCATCCATGAAGTCGTAGATATCCGATATGGGCCTTTCTCCAAAGGAAATGATGCGGTCGCCGGCTTTCAGGCCGAGTGCCTCTGCGGTGGAGCCTGGGGTCGTCCCGCTGATTTTGAAGCCTCCGCCGCCCCCTGAAAAATCTGGCACAGTCCCAAAGGCTATGCGGCGCCTGTCATTGGACGGCCTGCGGACTCCTGCCTGTGGGGCCGCTGCCTCGAATGGCGGTAACTCTTCTGTGTCCGCAAGGTCTTTTACTATCTTGGCGGCGTAATCCGCTATGAGGGCCATCCCTTGGAAGTTGATGCGGTCAGGCGTGTCGCGGGGCGTGTGGTAGTCGTTGTGGATGCCGGTAAAGAAGAAATAGGAAGGTATCCTTGCGGCTGCGAAGCTCATGTGATCCGACCCGCCCATGGCGGAGCCGAGGTCGCCAGCTACGGTCAAACTATTTGGAGCTAGGCCGTGGCTTTGCTCTAGGATCGCTTTTGTCGCTCCAATACCTCCAACGTGCAAAACAGGGCTGGCTGAGTCTAGTCGCCCGACCATGTCGAAATTGACCATGAATTTTACGGATAGGATTGGCACAGTCGGACACTGGATCCAATGGGAGCTTCCCAGCAGCCCATCCTCTTCGCCCGAAAAGTGGATGAACAATATGGATCGCTTTGGTTTGGAATCCCTTAGCGTCCTGGCAAGTTCCAAGAGCATGGCGGAGCCGCTGGCGTTGTCGTCCGCCCCTGGGTGCAACTCGCCAGGCCCGCTCCGGCTGTGTCGCTTGCCCATCCCGATGTGGTCCAGATGGGCTCCGACCACTATGTACTCTTTTGACAGTGCAGGGTCAGAGCCATGCAGCATAGCTGTCACGTTTGGGAGCTTGGCCGCCACTTGCCTCATGCGCACGTTCAATTCAATGGGTGCATCTGGCACTATCATGGTGATGGGCCGCTCGGAGATGGAACCAAGCAATTTTTTGGCGCTTCCCCATTGGCCGTCCAGTTTGTCCATCGGAAGGCTCAAAACTGGCACAGGCTGGATTTGCGGGCCATCCTGCATCTTTATGGTCTCTGGCCTTGGGCCGTCTTCGAGCACTATCACCGCTAGGGCGCCCATGTTGGCGATGCGCCGGATTCTGGCGTACAGCTCCAAGTCGGGCTTGGATATGCCCCGCAAGGATTCTAGGTCAGGCACATTTCGGGCGATGGCCACGACTGTGCCCTTGGGGCTGATGTCGCTAAAATCGTTCCAGCCGTCTAGGGCCAAACCGAACCCCGCTAAAAGAATGGGGGCTCCCTTTACTGTCCCACTTCCGCTTGAGGCAAGCGCTTCCACGTCTGTGCCAAAGGCCAGTTTTTTGTCGGCGATTTTGCAAGACGCGCTTGCCCTTTCGACTTTGTTTACGAAGAGAAAAACCTGCTTTTCGGTCTTTAGGCCCAGCTTTTTATGCACTTTTTTGACGTAGCGGGCCGCAAGCCTGAGCCCCTTGCTGCCATTCCCGCGGCCTTCGAGCTTGGGGCTGGCAAGGTAATTTACGTCGTGGGCTAGGCGCAGTTCCGCTGGAGATTGGGCCGCCAGCGCGACCGCAAGGAGGGCAAAAATCAAGTGTCGCATGGACGCCTCTGGGATTTAATGCTAAATGAAAACTGCCATTGTGATTTTTTTTGAACCTGCGCCCTTTGGCTCCTATCCGGCAAGTTGTCACAGCCTTTCTCGGAAATCGTCTGGGTCTTCGTCATCATAGGGGCTGTCTTTTCTAAATTTATCCAGCATGGAGTCTAGGTCTATGTGGTGATCGGCGCAGTCCAGTACTTTGCTGGACATGGCGCTCCTGAACCCGGCGACTTCTATTCTTAGCCCGCGTTGCGCCAGTACCGATAGCGGGTATGCAAAGTCTTCGTCCCCTGACACCAAGATGATGGTGTCAACCTTGTCCGAAAAGGCCATCATGTCTGTCGCTATCTCAACTTCTAGGTGCGCCCGGCGGATCCCGTCGCGGTCTAGCTTGACTTGCTTTTGCACCACCCTGAAACCATTGCGCCTCATCCAATGGAGGAAGCCGCGCTGGCGGTCTGCGCTTTCGTCCACGCCGGTATAGAAAAACGCGCGGAGCAGCACTCGGTCTCTGCCCCTCAACATTTCTAGCATCTTCGAGTAATCCACTTCAAAGCCCAGCTGCCGCGCAGAATGAAAAACATTATTCCCGTCAATAAATACAGCGCACTTCGTCATTTTTGCCTTTCTCGAAAAAACAGCTCAATGGGGTCGCCTGCATATAGAATATAATCATGCCATGCTTTCGAGTTTCAATCCAGCGTGGCACTGGAATAACAGTATATGCCAATTTCGGGGAATTCCTCTTTTTTTCAAAGCGACCAAGTTGACCAGAAGCCGCTGCGCCATGTATTGATCCTGAGGCTGCTCAAATACTTGAAGCCATATCGGTGGCACCTGCTGTCCCTGTTGCTTTTGATGGGGTGCGGCGCGGCGCTTGAAGTGATGCCCTCCGAATTCATCAGGAGGATGATAGACCACCATTTGGCGGAAGGCAGTCTGAAGGGGGCCGCCCCATTGCTGGGGGCGTTCATCGCCACCGTATTTTTTTCATTCGCCGTGCAGCTTTCTAGGTCTGCGCTGCTTGGTTGGATCGGCCAGAAAGCGATGCTGGATCTGAGGCTGGAACTTTTTGAACACTTGATGCGCCGCTCGACCTCGTTCTTTCAGCATAATCCGGTGGGCCGCTTGATGACCAGGGTGACGACCGATGTTCAGAATTTGAACGAAATGTTTAGCTCTGGCTTTGTGGCAATAGTGGGAGATGCCCTTTCGCTGGTGGCGATTGTGGCGTGGATGTACGCCCTTCATCCCGGAATGGCTACGATAGCACTCGTCATACTGCCGTTTCTTGTCTTGGCTACGGACGTATTTAGGCGAAAGGCTGGCGAGGCGTTCCGCGAGACCCAGGGGCGGTATGCGGCCATCCAGGCGTACCTCCAAGAGAGACTTTCGAACATGAGTTTGGTGCAGCTAAACTCCAACGAGGCTTCAAGCAAGGCGTCCTTCGGTGGCCTCAATCGGAGCTATTTGGACGCTTTCCTCAGATCCGTGCTGGCCTATTCAGTCTTTTTCCCCGTAGTCGAGTTGCTTACTTCTCTAACGCTCGCCGCGATCATCTTTTATGCTGGATACAAGGTCGAAATGGGGACTGTGACGTTGGGTCTGCTGCTGGCGTTTGTGCAGCAATCAGGCAGGTTTTTCAGGCCAATAAGAGAACTGGCCGAGCGATACAACGTCATGCAGACTGCGATGGCATCCAGCGAGAGGATTTTCTGGCTGCTGGACAACGATGACGAGATTCCAGAAATGCCCAGCGCCAAGATGCCTTTTTTTGAAAAGGGAATCCAATTCGAGGGGGTCTCATTCGCCTACGAGCCTGGGGGGCGGCGAGTGCTCAGTGCGCTCCAAGGTTCGATCCCCAAGGGGAGAAGAATAGCTGTCGTAGGACACACTGGCGCTGGCAAAAGCACGCTGATCAATATATTGATGCGCTTCTATGACCCCTCAGATGGCTTGGTCACGTTGGACGGAACCGACATCAGAGAACTGGACGTTGCAAAATACAGGGGGCTTTTCGGACTGGTGCTTCAGGACGTGTTCATCTTCAGCGGCACGCTCGAAGAAAATATCCTGCTGGGGCGGCCCAAAGACGCAAGGCGTTTGGCATCCGCCTTAGAGCAGAGCCAGCTTGTCCCAATCATCGAGAAACTGCCCAAGGGCCTAGAAACCCAAGTGGGGGAGAGGGGCCAGCGGCTGTCCGCCGGTGAGCGCCAATTACTGGCCTTCGCTAGGATGCTGTACGGAAGCCCATCCATACTGCTCTTGGACGAGGCCACGGCCAACATAGACAGCGAGACGGAGCAGTCCATCCAGGATGTGTTTGCGCGAGTGAGCCGGCACCTGACGACGTTCACTATCGCGCATCGCTTGTCAACGATCCAAGACGCAGACGAAATATGGGTCATGGAGCATGGGAAAATTGTAGAGAGGGGCAGCCACGCCGATCTGCTGCAAAGAAATGGCACCTACGCCAACTTGGTGAAACTGCAGTTCGAGCAAACGCAAAAATAGGGGTGTGTGGGGGCAGTGTACAAATTGGCTTAAAAAATCCAAGAATGACCAACCTTTTCTCATTTGTCCAGTTTTTCATCCGCTCGGCTCTTTTTGGTGCCAGGAAAAGTGGTAAAATTGTTCTTTTGAAATGAGCTAGGTGCAGACGATGACAGACCTCAAGTACAAATTTTCGTGGGATCTCTTGGGCGACATCGGCATCGGCCGGCCTAATCTTGGGCCAAACACAAGGCTTGAGGTGTACCGACTAATGCAAGGTACATTCAGGGAGGTTTTGGAAAAGCACTTTGGGCCGGACATGACCGACCAGATTTTTTTTGAAGGCGGGAAACTGGCGGGCGAACACTTTTTCAAACATGTGATCGGCGATGTCAAAGATTTTGACCAATTGGCCAAAATCCTTGAACAATCCATGCTTTCTTTGGGGATAGGGGTGCTGCGGATAGAAGAATCTGATTTCGATAAGGGTACCTTTGTGCTCACGGTTTCTGAAGACTTGGACTGTTCGGGACTTCCAGAGCTCGGCTACGAAATTTGCACCTACGATGAAGGCTTTATCGCAGGAATCTTTGAAGCGTTTACTGGCAGGGCATTCAGCGTTAAAGAAGTTGATTGTTGGTGTACTGGCGAAAGGACTTGCAGGTTTGAAGCCAAGTTAGCCAAATAGATATGGAAGCGCAATTGCCCATTGGTAGCGACAAGGAGTCCTTGCTTGCAAGCATTGATAAATTAAAAGCGGCTGTGTGCAATGGCGACTGCAAAGAAGTGCCAGTGATCATGCAGCAATTATTAGTCGAATGCTCGTCCATTGTCGATGGAACATCTATTCTTGAGCCAATAACCAAGCCTTTGCATGATCTGATGCAACTTGAGCAGCCTCCCGAAGGTTTCATGGGGGTGTTTTCTAACGATAAAAAATATGCCAAATTATGCGAAGACTTTATAAATCTTCGCACATTTTTGCTTTCGCTGGCCAACGGAGATTTGTCCCAAAAGTTGCAAATGAAGGGTTATTTGGCCGGCCTCTTGAAAACATTTCAGGCGAATTTAAAGCACATGATTTGGCAGACCAAGATGATAGCAGAAGGCGACTTCACCAGAAAGGTGCGTTTTCTTGGCGACTTTTCCACAAGCTTCAACTCCATGGTAGAACAGCTCAGCGAAACAAGAAAAAAACTTATGGAGAGCGAAAAAAGGTTCAGGTTGCTGGCCACCACAGATGCGTTGAGTGGCCTGCCAAATAGGCGCCATTTTTTTCATATGGCAAAGGCCGAATTTAGTAGGGCAAAGCGCTACAATACGGTGATTTCCATTATCATGTTGGATATTGACCATTTCAAATCTATAAACGATACATATGGCCACGCTGTCGGAGACATGGTTATTCAAGCCGTAGCTGAACAAATGCGAAGGGCCATTAGGGAAACAGACCATCCGTGCAGATATGGTGGAGAGGAATTTGTCGTGTTGCTGCCACAAACGGAAATGGCTGACGCGGAAGTGGTGGCCCACAGGATAAAGGACTATATTCAAGAGAAGAAACCCTACTTTGATGGCATTGAAATCCAAATCACCGCAAGCCTTGGGGTTAGCTGCAGTGCCACAAAGGTAGAGCCAGATGTCCATTCCCAAGAGACGCTAGACGATTTGCTCAAGAGAGCGGACAAAGCACTTTATGCCGCCAAAAAAATTGGGCGAAATAGGGTGGTCTTGGCAGATTCACTCACCGAATGAATAGATGACAATAAAGAGAGGGCCGGCGATGCCGGCCCTCTCTTTTGGCGCCGCGCGGTCAATATCCCTTTGCCTTCATACATTCTTTGGCGGCCTTGAAGCCGAGGTCAAAAGCCTGCTCGTTGAGCGGGATCAGCTTCGCTTTGTCTTTCAGGGCTTGCTTCACCGCGTCAAGGAATGTTTCCCTGGGGAATATGTCGGTGGCCGCAGCCAAGACACCGAGGCTGACGATATTTTTGACGACCATCTTGCCAAGGCTGGCGGCTATCTCCGCGAAAGGCACGCCGATGACTTTGACACCTTCGGCGGGCGGAGCTATTTCGTTGGCCATGGATGAATCAAAAATGACGAAGCCACCCTTGGCGACTGTTGGGCCGAACTTTGTGAGGCTCGGCGCATTGTAGGCTATGAGTATGTGGGGGGTCGGGCTAGCCGGGTTCAGCACTTCGTCCTTGGCGATGTGAACGTCTGCGTAAGATGTGCCGCCCCTGCTCTCTGGCCCATAGGCGGGGATGTGAGTCCCATCAAAGCCTTCGTTGATGCCAGCCGTTGCTATCAGAATTGCTGCAGTCTGGGCGCCATCGCCGCCAGACCCGGCAAGTTTAAGGGAGATGTCGGATGGGTGCAGGTGGCTCGGGAACCCTTTGCAGTGCCTTTCTGTTTTGTCAGTTGTTCCGCCTATGATCTCGACAAATTTATTTCCGTCGAATATTGGCGGCTCAATTTTCCACCAAGGATCAGGGGCCAAGTCTTTCTTTACTCCAAGCGGGAACACTGGCACCATGTTTTGTTTGACCCATTTTTCGGATTCCGTAGAATCCATTTTTAGGTGCGTAGGGCATTCGGCGAGCACTTCAACGAAGGTGTAGCCGCGCCCCTCTTTCTGAAGCTGGATAGCCTTCTTGATGGCTTTTTTGGCCCTGGTTCTTTCGGCGGGGCTGAAAAGCGCCACTCTCTCGACATAGATGGCTCCGTCCAAGAGCGCGATCTGCTCGGCCATCTTTATCGGTTGTCCGTTGATTTGCTTTCTGCCGTCGGGGCTTGTCGAGGTCGGCTGTCCCATAAGGGTGGTGGGGGCCATCTGGCCTCCGGTCATCCCGTAAATGGCATTGTTGATAAAAATGATCGTGATCGGCGTGCCGAGCTGGGCTGCGGCCACGGTCTCGGCCAGCCCAATGGAGGCAAGGTCTCCGTCGCCTTGGTAGGCTATCACAGTTGTGTCAGGGTTCGCCAATTTGTGTCCTATAGCGACCGCCGCAGCGCGCCCATGGGCCGCCTGCGTGTTGCCGACATCAAGATAATAGTAGGCAAAAACAGAACAGCCAACCGGGCTTACAAGCACCGTGTCGTCCTTGATGCCCAGTTCTGAAATGGCTTCTGCCAAAAATTTGTGAACTATGCCGTGGCCGCACCCCGGGCAGTAATGCGTGGCGTTGCCCTTGAGCCCCTCGCCGTTTGAGTGGCGTTCAAATTTGCTGTAAAAAGCTTGTGACATATTTGGCGCTCCTTATTTGGCGATTGATTTGACGTGGGCCACAACATCTGCCTGCTGCGGCAGCATCCCGCCCATGCGCCTGACGTGGCTGACTGTAGGAAGCTTTTCGATGCCGGCCAAGCTGAGTTCGAGGCGGAGCTCATTTTCAAGCTGGCCCGCGCTCGCTTCTACCAGCACGAGCGATTTCACGTGTGGCAGGATGCCCTTGATCTTTTCAACGGGGAAGGGCCACAGGGTGATCGGACGGAACAGACCCGCCTTTATGCCTGCATCCCTCAAATCCTGCACGGCGCCTTTTGAAATGCGCGCTGGAGTGTTGCAGGCTACGAGCAGCACTTCAGCATCATCGGCCATAAAGCTTTCTGCTTTTGCCTCTGCTTTCATCGAATCGTATTTGGCGCAAAGCCTTTCGTTGCGCTTTTCAAGATCTGCTTCGGCAAGGTCAATTGAACTAATCAAGTTTTGCCGGTGGGCACCGTCGCCGTACACCGCCCAGCCTGGGACTCCAGGTTTTTCGAGGTGGCTCGGCAGATTGACCTTTCCTGTCATCTGCCCCAAATATCCGTCCACCAACACGATGACGGGGTTGCGGTACTTGTGGGCCAGTTCAAATGCGTCCATCGTTACGTCAAGCACTTCCTGCGGCGTGCTCGGGGCCAAGCATATTGCGTGCGTGTTCCCGTGCCCAAGGCCGCGGCAAGCGAGCTTGATGTCTGCCTGCTCTGGCGCGATGTTGCCAAGGCCGGGGCCTCCGCGCATGACATTGATTATCACCGCAGGCAGTTCGGCTCCAATCATGTAGCTTATGCCCTCCAGCATCAGGGAGAAGCCAGGGCTCGACGTGAAGGTCATTGTGGGCAGGCCGGCGCCTGCAGTGCCATACATGTGGTTTATTGTTGCGACTTCAGAGACAGCCTGAAGAAACCAGCCTTTGAGTTTTGGCAGGAACTTAGCCATCAGTTCGGCACCTTCCGATGAAGGCGTTATCGGGTAGCCATACATGTGCCTGCAGCCAGCCAGCATTGCGCCTATGGCCGCAGCATAGTTCCCCTTGATGACCATCGGCTCGGTTTTTGGCAGCGATACTCTTTGGGCCGCTATGTCCATAGCTGACTTTGGCGCACCAAGGTCTTGGCCATGCAGCTTAGCCGGGCCATAAAGCTGGAAACTTTCGTCAGGCTCCAGCGCGAGAAGACCGTATGGCTCGGGGCACGCATCTATGCAAAGGCCGCAAGCGTTGCACTTTTCGAGGTCAAGCAGGACCGGGGCGATTCCGGTCAAGTGGTTGATCTCTTTGGTGAAAGCGATGCAGCCTTTTGCGCATACGCTGATGCAGCGGCCGCATCCTTTACAGTACTCTTGTATTAGGGAAGGTTTTTGGCGTTCCTTCGTCTGTGCCATGGGCGCTCCTGATGAACGATTATGGGAGAGGCCAGCAAACCGAACTTTACGCTGGGCCAATTATTAGAATAAAGGAGTGCTTGGCCCGACGCAAGTGTAGCAAGTCACACAAAAAGATTGCCGGGCCGCTTTCCGTGCATAATTATTCCGATGTTGGTTGTTTATCCAAAAATATTTGCATCATGTGCAAATTGTTTTTCTAATAACCGTCCAAAATGAGTTAAGATTGGTACTCGGCAGCCAGCGGACTGTGTGGTCGGCTGAGGAATGATCTTTTTTGGTTTGTGACTATGACAATGGGCATTGGACTGGGCTTGCACAGCCTTCGATACAAAAAAGAGAAGGCGACTGCAGCGGGAAAAACAGGGGAAAACATGGATGACCTTGGTGACGGCAAAAATTATGCCAATGTCGGACAAGATTGCTGCCTCCCGGAGGCAATAGTTATGCTTGAAAGTCGCAATCAGATTTGATACATTTTAATTTGGCAAGCAACAGAACGTGAGAACAGGTGGAGCAATGATAGGGTCTGGAACAAGCGTGCAAATGAGTCCCCAAGAATTTGTGGCTCTGAGGGATTTTGTGTACAGCAAGTCAGGCAT
>JAITFL010000011.1 GCA_031281385.1 Holophagales bacterium | reverse complement strand
CAGTCCTCTCGGTATCCTGCGCTTGCGCTCCGGATACGCGAGACCCCAACGTGGGCCGTTGCAACACATCGGCTGGTTTTGGCAGTATGGGCGTTTCCGCCCTGTTCGTCATCATTTTGCGCATTCGCGCCTTCATCGAGGCAAGCTGATTAGCTAGTTGAACACCCATTCAGGGATTCATCTTGTTCTGGTTTTGAAGGGCTGGGACTATATAGATCAATATAGCCCTTCCAGTAGGGAATGGCACGGAGTGCATAGGCTGCGCTTCATTGTCCAACGCCGCCCCTTTTTTTAAGCAGCACTTGGGCGGCTTCACCAGACCCCGGGTACTCGCCTCGCTAACTGCCCTATGTTGGGGCGGATACATGTTGGAATCACACCGCTATTCCATCATCCCAAATACATCCACAATCCTAAAAGCTATGCACAGTCCAGCCACCAAAGCCAAGTACGCCGCGTCTTTCAGCCCGAAGGGCCCAGGCCCGTGTCCATGCCTTTTGACGCCCGAAATGGCGTAGCCCCTGCACTTCATGGCACTGTAGATGCGGTCTGCGCGGTCGAAGCTCTTGAGCAGCAATTGGCCGACGAATGGCCCCATGTCCCCGACGGCCACACCCCTTTTGCGCGGCCCCCTCAGCGAATAGGCGACGTGCATCGAATGTGCCTCGTTGATGAGAATCCCAATGTATCGGTATGTCACTTCCAGCATCACTATCAAGACGCTTGGAAGCCCAAGGCGGGCGAGCTCATTCGCAATGCAGCGCAGCCTGGTCACCGAAATGAGTATCAGCGCGGCCATGACGCAGAGATATGCCTTGCATAGCAGCGAGACTAGCGAGAGCGCCCCATAGCTGACGGCGACGCCCCCGACCATGAATGCCGGGGCCCTGTCCAGCGCAACGTTTGAAACGCCGATGAATAGGCAGAAGGGCAGGGCAAGCGCCAGCCGTTTGTACAGCATCGAGTGGGGCGTGCGCGACAGCGCCATCAATAGCATGGGGTAAAAAAAATAGGGCGCCAGCCCTGCAACCTCGTACTTGCCAAAAGAAACTACAGCGACAATGAACACCGCCGCAGCCAGCAGCTTTGCCAGCGGGTGGATCCTGTGGATGCACGTATTGCCCGATGACAGAAGCTCCAGCGCATACATTTCATGGTTGATGTTTATCAATTGTCCCCGCCTGGTAAGCCTACCACGAAATCATCTCCCGCGCACCCGCCCGCCCATCGAAGCCATGCCGAGTATCCACCAGTTCATCGAAGCCATGTCCATGTATCAGCCCCTACATAGGACAGTAGGCGAAACGAGTATTAGGGGTCTGGGGAGTAGCGCAGCGCGGACTCGCATGCGAGGCCGTGCAAGCGAATCCCCAGTTAGCATTCGGAAGGTTTTTCCAGCACCCGGCGCGAAACGCTCAAGCCGTAACGCCTTCCATCCGAGGCAAAGCAGCGAATGACCTCGCTGCGTCATCAATCGGTATAAACAACATCGCGGGCGAAGCCCGCATCAGTACCGCCGCGTAGCGGCCGACATCGAGGCGTTCACTAAGCATCCGGGCGAACTCCACGACCCGATGCTGAACGAGCCAGATTTTAAGAGTGTCCGCTCCGAGCATGAAAGATAGAATCAGGAACTAGAAGCAGATTGAACGTCCACGCTGAACGGAGTCTTGTACACAAAAAATAGCCGAGTTTTGCAAGAAGTTCAAAAGATTGCATAATCGGTATAAGGCGACGGGAACCGGCGCCCGCAGAATGAAGATGAAAAATGCAAACAGCCGAAAAGCCGAGGGAAGATGGCATTTACGTAATGACCAACAGGGCGGCCTTGCTATCCGATGCCCCATCGGATAGCGAGATATTTTTGAAAATGCTGGGTTTCACAGCGTTTTCAAAAACTTTGGCGTGAGCGTTCAAATGCAATTTGAACGCAAGTTGGTATTATGCCCCATCCTGCTACAATACCAATTGGAACTTGCTGCGCTTTGGCGGCACTTGGGTATAGACAGCAAAGGATTGCAAATGGGGAAAAAGGGCTTTGTTGGGGTTTTCGCCGGGGTGCTGGCGGCCTTTGGCTTAGTGATTGGGCTAGGCTGCGTTGACCCGGAAGACAGCGAGGGCGGCGGCGTGGGCGGCACGTCGCTGTACGTGTTCGACTGTTCCAATGGGGCCGCCAACAATAGGGTTCTGGTCTATTCAGACGTCCTGGCCCTCTTCAACGACCCTGAGACCAGGCCGTCAAAGACGCTGCGGAGTTCACTGCTGGAACAGGTGAAGGACTTGGCCTGGGGGGGGATGTGCTTCGACGCTAACAAAAATATGCTTTACATGGTCTCCGAAACTGGGGGCATCGTGCGGATAGACCGCGCCCGCTCGCAGAGGAACAATGTTGAGATACCGGCCAATGAGATCGCTTTCTTTAGGCTGGGCGAATCGGACAGCCAGCGCCTCTCCAATGGAAAATTCGGCCAGGCGGCAGTTGACCTGGGGTCGGGCGCCCTATACATAACCGAGTACAATTCTTCCGAATCCAGAATATGGGTTTTGCCAAGCCCAGGCAGCCTCACGAACGGCTCCACCGTCAGCAACGCGAACATAATTGATTTCCGCCTTTATAACGACAGGGGGGGCGGAAGCGGCGTGGCAGTTGGGTCTGGCGGGGCTATCTACGCCTATATCGATGATGGTGCTCCCTTCACCTTGCCCACCACTGGCGTTTCGTACTCGGGTCCTAGACTGCGGAAGAGCATTTCTTCAACGTTCCAGCCCACCCCACTGATCATCGGCGAATCCAACAACGACAAACCCAAGCTGGGCAGGTACGGCACCCTTGCCGTTGACAGCAGCGGAAATGTTTTTTTGGCCAAACACCTCACGGAAAACCCGAATTCGCCAGGCCCTGCGCTGTTGATGTTCGCCGCCGCCAAGTTCAACCCTGGCATGAACGTTGAGCCCGATGTCGCTTTTTCCAGTGTCCCCAACCTAAGGGTGCTTAGCCACGCCTTCACCAAGGACTGGCTGGTGGGCGCTACGTCCAGCGGTGCTGACACGGAAGGCAGGGGGACGATATTGATTTGGCAGGATCCCAAGCGCGGGGCCGATGCAGCGTACAGGCAGCCGGACCTTGGCTCCAACCGTTACATACGCGGCCTGGCGCTGGACGGCAGCAATTGACGCGCCATGTTTTTTCTTAGGCTGGCCGGGTTCGTTTTCAAAGACACTTGGAGGGATTTCACCAGGCACAAGTCCCTCTTTTTGTTGGCCGCGCTGTCGCTGGCTACCGGCCTCTTTGTGGCGGGCGGTGGGCTGCTGGCCATAGACACGCTGGATCGCTGGGTGGCAAAAATGGGCTCGATGGCAAAGATAACCGTATTTGCCGCCGAAGGCGCGGACATAAACGCCCTGCAGCAGCAGCTCACGGGCGACCCAAGGTTCACGTCCATTCGGCAGGTCTCCAGCCAGGACGCGACAAAACAGTTTTTGGAGTCGGCCAAGGACGCGGGGCTGATGCTGGAGATGATCGGCGGCGACGCCATACCGCCAAGCCTAGAGCTGACGCTGCGGCAGGATTTGCTGGATCGCGGGAGGGCCATGGATGCTGGCGAGGGGCTGCGAAAAATGAAGGGCGTAGGGGACGTGGTGGTTGACCACGAAAGGCTGGAGTCGCTGCTGAAAGGAGCCCGCGCCATAAGGGGGGGGCTGGCGGGGCTGGGCGCCCTGCTGATGCTGGTTTCGGCATTCTCCACCGCCACCGTTGTCCGCATGGGCGTTATATCAAGGGACGAAGAAATAAACATCATGCGGCTGGTGGGCGCTTCGGAATCGTTCATTGTGGCGCCGCTGCTGCTGGAAGGGGCCCTGCTGGGCTTTCTGGGCGCGCTCGCGGCCGTCGGCGGGCTATACGCGCTTTGGCTGCCCTTGAGCCTTGGAAAAATAGACGTTTCGCCCTTCTTGGCCGAATTGGCAAAAATGGCGTTTTTCTCCCCAAAGAGCTACTTAATGCTGGCCGCCACTGGCATGGGCACTGGCGCACTAGGCGCTCTGTTTGGGTTCATGGGGGCGAAAAACTGAGGCGGGCTTCGCCCGTGGATATTTATGCCGATTGAAAACGCGGCGAGGTCATTCGCCCGGCAGGTTTCTTACGGACTGGAAGGCGCCCGGTTGGGATATTTGCCCGGTGCTTACCTCACGTGCTCGGGTTCGCGGCCCGGCAACTTGCTTCATCTCCCACCGGTTCATGGAGCCCGCCCTGATGCTGAACTGGGCCCTAAAATGTGGTTGTTGGCCGCTGTGCGGGAGTACTGATGCGGGCTGGCGCCCGCGCCATGTTTATGCCGATTGGGCTCCGCAGCGCGGTCATGCGCTGCTTGAGCTCGGGACGAGCGTCTTGCAGCCTGTTGCGTTGTGTGCCGGGGCTTGGAAAAGCTTATTGAATGCTAACTGGGGATTCGCTCGCACGGCCTCGCATGCGAGTCCGCGCTGCGCTACTCCCCAGACCCCTTATACTCGTTTCGCCTACTGCCCTATGTAGGGGCTGATACATGGACATGGCTTCGATGTAGGCTTACCAAGTTGGTAAATTACTCCGTTCAGCACTTGGTTTTTTCGGAGCTGGCCCCGAGGTAAGCCCCTCACGCGGCAACAATCTCCGTTCAGCCCTAAATGCTCAATCCGCCATTAAGCATTCAACGCGGGCGAAGCCCGCCGCCACTATTGTCCATTGGAATGCCGCCGTGCAGCCTGCTCCTTGGCCCTGAAGTGGCCCCTAATTCTCCCTCACTCCTTGGGGGCTTGCCTTTGCGGGTGGGGGAGGCTGCTCTTGGGTCTTGGACTGTCTGAGTGCGTTTTCCTTGGCCTCGTACGAGGATGAGAGAACCACTATGGATATGCGGCGGTTCTGGGGGTCCCTGGGGTCGTGCCCCTCAAAGGGTATGGTCTCGGCGTAGCCCGTCACGCGCTTGACCTGCGAAAGGGGCAGGCCGGAGGCTATCATCGTCCTTAGGGCGGTGTTGGCCCTGGCCGTGCTAAGATCCCAGTTGGTCCTGCCAGACGACATGAAAGGCACCGCGTCGGTGTGCCCGCCCACTACGACGTGGTTCCGCAGCTTGGCCAGCTCTTTGGCTATCTCTCTGAGTATGGATATGGCAAAGCCATTCATTACGTCACTGCCCGAGTCGAACAGCGCTTTGTCCCCCTGATCCCTGATCTGTATCCGCAGGCCCTCTTCCGTAAAGTCCATCGTGATGTGATCCCTGAACGCGGACAAAAACTTGTCGGTGTCGAACGCCTTTTCTATAGCCAGCCTCACGGCCTCCATTGCGGCCTGCTCTGGGTCTTCCGTTATCTTGGACTCCTTGTCGCCGTCGTCCTCACCTTGGGTTTTTAGGCCGCGGGTGCCGGGCAGGATGCCTTTGCCAAGCTCTTTCAGAATGGACTGGCCCTGCTCGGTCTTGAAGAATTCGCTGCCTTCCCTCGCATAGCCAGCTATGCCGGCCAGCACTTCTTTGGGGGCCATGGCCAGCAGCCACATCAAGAGGAAGAATGCCATCATTGCCGTCACCAAGTCCGCGTAGGCGATCTTCCAGGCCCCGCCGTGCGCCGCCGCATGGCCGCCCTTCTTTTTGACGAATTTGATGATTACGTCGGGTTGCTTTTCTGCCATCGCTATCTCGGCTTGATCTGGCGGACCACTTCTTCAAGCTCGCTGGAGCCTGGCCTCACGTCGTTGGGCACGTTTCTGCGGGCGAACTCCACCGCCGTAACAGGCGCGGCGCCATTGCCGAAAGACGTCAGCCCAGCCCTTAAGCAGTTGAAGAAGTAGCCCTCGGCGGCGTTAAGCGCGTCCACGTTTTTGCCGATGCCCGAGAAAAAGCCGTAGCCCAGCAGGATGCCCAAAAATGTACCCACCAGCGCGGAAGCCACGTGGTGCCCGATGACCTCGGGGCCCTCGTTCAGAAAGCCCATCGTGATGACCACGCCGATGACGCAGGCCACGATGCCGAATGCGGGGAAAGAGTCTGCAAAGTTGGATATGGCCGCGCCAGGCATGGCCGCCTCGGCGTGGTGCACGTCCAAGTCCATGTCCATCACCTGGTCAATCTCGTCGGCCTTCGCCGCGCCATTGACCAACAGCTTCATCGAGTCGCAAAAGAAGTCCAGCGCGTGGTGGTTGGCCATGATGGTGGAGTACTTCTTGAAAATGGAGCTGTTGTGCGGGTCGTTGACGTCGTTTTCCAAGGCCAGCAAGCCGCCCTTTTTGATATTCACGTAAATCTCGTACTGCATCATCAGGGCTTCCATATAAACCGTCTTTGTGTACGGGTTGCCCTTGAGCACCTTGCCGACCGCCCCCAGCGTTGGCTTTAGGACGTGCGGCGGACACGCGCCGAGCAGCGATCCAAAGGCCGCGCCGAAAATGATGATGAACTCGGGCACTATAGGCTCGAGGATTGTGCCTATAGCCCCGCCCTCAATCGTGTAGCCAGCAAGCACTGCGGCGATGACGATGGCCGAGCCAATCAAGTAAAGCATCTACAGATCTCCGAATGGGTTTGAACCCATAATTGTCGTAGGCTAAAGTGTATCAGAAAGTTGGTCTGGAATAAATAGTTGGTGATACGAATGGATTATTTTTCTTGGCCAAGAGCAGGGCGGGCATTATCGCCGAATGTATCGCCTACCTCGAAGCTATAGTCAACGCCCTTGACCATCGGTACAGATTGGCATGCTTCGCCTGCGCCTTCCATTCCGCTCTCCGCCTTTTGGGAGAGTGCGGTAACTTCATCGCGGGCATAAATCTGCGCTTCCAAGCCACTCCCAGCGTTCCCAGTTGGCGGCTCGCTCCATTCTCTCGGTATCCTGCGCTTGCGCTTGGATACGCGAGACATCCGCGTGGGAGTCCTTAATAATGACTGACAAAATGGTGCCATGAAGATTCTTTCCTTGCCCGTTGCCATTTTCGGCGCAGTCTAGCGCATTCGCGCCTTTCAAGGGGCAAGCTGATTAGTTCGTAGAACACTTATCCACAGAGTAATCTTGTTCCGGTTTTGAAAGGCGGGGACTATATCTCCATGCATCCGCCCGCTCATCGGAGCCGCACCCATGTATCCGCCCCTACATAGGGCAGTAGGCGAAGCGAAACCGGTGCGAAACAAACCAAGTTGTCAAGCCGCGAACCCGAGTACCAAAGGCACGTGCCGGGCAAATACCTCCGCCGGGCGAATGACCTCGCCGCCTGTTCAATCGGCGCGATGGAATTGCCATTCGGCTGCAAGAATTTTTTTTTGGGGGGGTCCCAACTGGCTCAATCGTTATAAAAACGGGCGGGGACAAATGCCCCGCCCGATGCCATGCGCTCAATTCGCAAATATGCGTTAAGAGATTTTGAACTTTCTCACCTCTGCCTGCAGGTCGGCCGCTAGGCTGGCCAGCTCGGTAGCGGTGCGGGCAATCTCGCTGGTGGTGGCGGCCATCTGGTTGGCGGCCGAGGCGGTTGCGGCGGATTCGCTGACGGTGCTTTCCACCTGCTTGGCCACGTCGGAGCCGGCCCTAGCCTGCTCCTGGCCAGCAGCAACGGACGCCTTGGTGCGAACAGCGAACTGGTCAAGGCTGCCCTTGATTTGCTGCAGCAGGCCCACAGTGGTGCCCACCATTTCGCCGCCGCGCTGGACGGAATCCCTGGCTTCTATGTTGTGCTGGGCGATCTCTTTGGCGGACGTGCCGCTGCGCTCGGCCAGCTTTCTGACCTCTTCTGCCACAACCGCGAAGCCCTTGCCCTGCTCGCCGGCCTTTGCGGCCTCGATGGCGGCGTTCAGCGACAGCAGGTTGGTCTGGTTGGCTATCTCCTGGATGACGCCGATGGCGGCGGCTATCCTGCCGGTGGTCTGCGTGATGTCGTCCATCGCGCTCTTGGTGGAGGAGCCGGCCTGGTTGCCGTGTTCAGTGGCTTGGAGCGCTTCGTTTAGCTGTCCAAGGGAGTTTTGGTTTTCGGTGGCCATTTCGTCAATGGAGGCGGAAAGCTCGGTCATGGCGGCGGCCATCCTCTCGGCGCCAGTCCTCTGCGTGTCCGCGCTCTTGGCGATCTGCTCTGTCGTGGAGGACATCTCCTCGGCAGAGGCGGATAGCTGGGCAGAGCCGCTGGCCACGCTGTCAACGCCTTGGCTGACGCTGGTGATCAGGTTTCTAAGGCCCCTGACCATGTTGCTCATGCTTTCCTGCATCTGGCCAAGCTCGTCTCTGGTGTGGTCACTGGACTCGACGGTGAGGTCGCCGTTGGCTACCCTGGCTATCATGACATCAAGGGCTTTGACTTCTTTGACTATCAAGTTGGCGATGAAGTTGCCGAAGGCGACAGAAATAAGGAAAGCAATTACCATTATTACCATCTGCATCGTGTTGATGCTGTGCTGGGTGGTGTTGTTGTTGTCGTACAGCTCTTTGCACATCGTTTCCAGCGACTCCTTGAGGTGGGCAATGGCATTCATCACCTCTGCGGTGATCGGCGACAGCTCGCTTTCCATGCAGGCCATGGCGGGACTTTTATCGTTGGCCATCGCCAGATTGGTGAACTTGCCTTCGGCCAAGTCGAAGAACCTGTTTACGGGGTCAACCACTCTTCTGGCTTCTTCTGCCCTCGCAGGGTCTTTTTTGAGCAGGGTGGGGAGGGCGTTCAAGGGATCGCTCATGCCCTTTCTGGTTTCCTTGATGCTCTGGGCGGATCTCTGATTCTTATCTCGGTCGGTGTATAACAGCAAATCGCGGACGACCGAGCGGGTGGCGGCGTACTGCTCGCTGACGTTGGAGAGGTTTATCAGGGCCTGGACGCCTACCTCGTACATGTAGGAATCGGCGTCGCTCACTTTCGTGATGGAGGTTATCCCAATGATGCTCACCACAACGGTGAAGAGCGCGGCGGTGACGAAGCCGGTCAGCAGCTTCGCTTTTGTCTTTAGGTTTAAAAACCAAGTTAGCATGGTAAAGCTCCTCTTAAAAATGGGTTGGCACTGAACAGGCCATACCAATCAAGCATAGCCTAAATTTAGCCCCCCGTGCAACAATTCTGAATTTTTTTTTGGGGGGCTAGGAATTGCTTTCAGACCACACAAAAAGGATACTTGACACCTAAATTGTGCATTGATTATAATTAAGTGTAAGGGGTTTCTGCAATGACAATTGTCACTCCTGGTGATAAATGGATAATTCATTTTTTTACAACCGTGTGGGCAAGCAAAGAATAAACTTGACATATCGGTACATTGACAAAATTATCCAGAGCAAGCTAAACTTTCTTTGTACGGTCGCATTTTGGAATTGCCAATTACGTTAATAGGGAGGAACACAATGAATTGGTACCTAAACCTCAAAATGAGGGCGAAACTCATGCTTGGCTTTGGTATCACAATGCTGCTGTCGCTGATAGTTGCATTCTTCGGCGTGCGTGCGCTAAAAGCGACTGACAACGGCGACATCATATTATACTACCAAGGCACGCGCGGCCTCTACGACGCCGGGGAGCTGGGCGAGAGCTTCCAGTTTATCCGCGCCGTCCTGCGCGACCTTGTCTTGTCAACGGACAGTGACGCCAATAAACGCTACAGCGAAACCTACGACGCCCACAAGAAAGAATTGGACACCTATATTGTGGCCCTAAAGAAGATAGTGGACGGAAACCTAGAGAAGATAAAGGTGAAACCAGACCCGAATAGGGTGAGGCTGATGAACGATGTTACCGAAAAGATGGAAGCCTTTTTCAAAGAAGCCGACATTGTCCGCGACATAGCCCTAGACAACAGGCAACAGGAGGCGATGCGGGTGCTGTACAACCAAGCCGCGCCCGCCAACAAGGCATTTCAGGACGCTCTGGCCACACTCAAGGAGGACATGGCCAAACTGGCGAATGACCAGCTATTGGCCAACGATGACCTTACCGCTTCGGGTCTGTGGAAGATGTACATCATCACTGCGTCCGCCCTGCTGTTTTCGATAATCATGGCCCTGTACATCTCTAGCATCATAGTGGCCAGCCTCGACCATCTGGCCATTGACATAGAGAAAGTGGCCAACGGCGACCTGACGGTGGTCGCCAGGGTTGAGACAACCGACGAGTTTGGCACCATAGCCGATTCGCTGGATAACATGATAACCAACCTGCGCGACATAGTGGCAGGCGTCAACCAGGGCATAGACGGCGTGGCCAGCGGCTCCACCCAGCTTTCGGCTTCGGCTGAAGAGATGTCCCAAACAACCGCCGAAATAGCTAGGAGCGCCGAACGCCAGAGGGGCGACGCCGAAAGCATGGCCGCGGCCATGACCGAGCTTTCTGCCTCTATTGACCAAGTGAGCCAAAGCGCGTCCGACTCGCTCGCGCAGCTCGATGTGGCGCTTGAGGCTACGCAGCAGGGCAACATGGCCGGCGTCTCAACCAAGAGCGCGATGAGCGAGATAACGCAGACCACGGGCCGCATAGCCGCCGCCATCGGCGTCATCCAAGAGATAGCCAACCAGACCAACCTGCTGTCGCTCAACGCCGCAATCGAGGCCGCAAAGGCCGGCGAACAGGGCAAGGGCTTCGCGGTTGTGGCCGAAGAAGTCAGAAAACTGGCCGAGCGCAGCGGCACATCAGCCAAAGAGATAGCCCAGCACAACATAGAGGCCCGCACATCTGTTCAGCACGGCGAGGAAATGGTCATCACCACCGTCGAGCTGCTGGAGAAGATACGCACCAGCCTAGACAAATTTGCAGTGCAGACAAGGGAATCTGTGAAGGCCACGGGAGAGCAAGCCAAGACTGGCACCGAGGTGGCGAGGCAGGTGGACACCAGCGTCAACGAGGCGGCATCAATAGCATCCGCCACGCACCAAATGTCGTCCACCACCCAGGAGGTCGCGCGCACGTCGCATGAACTGGCCAGCCTGGCCCAAAGCCTGCAGCATCAGATGAGAAGGTTCAAGGTGGAATAGCTCTAAAAGGGCGGGAGCCCTAAGAAGAATGTAGCCAACGCCGATAGTCTGCATTAAAAGCGGATTAGAGCGTGTTGACACTAATTTTGGGATGTGCTAATTTTAGTGCATGAGAATAACATCCGAAGAATTCAAGAGGATCGAGCCCCTGCTGCCGGTGCAGAGGGGGAATGTCCGTTACGGC
>JAITFL010000038.1 GCA_031281385.1 Holophagales bacterium | reverse complement strand
CCGTAGAGCAACAGCGTGTCTTCTGGGGGGAGCAGGGCAAGCGCACCGCCGGTACCCAATGGCTCATCTTCGACAATGTAGCTGATCTTGGCCCCAAAGGCACTGCCATCTCCGAAATGCGCCTGTATCAGATCGGCTCGATAGCCTATGATCAAAGTGATGTCGTGAATACTCTGGGCTACAAGAGACTCTATCTGCCATTGCAGGAGCGGCTTGGCCAAAACGGGGATCATGGGTTTAGGCGAATCGGGGAATAGGCTCTTGATGCGAGTGCCACTGCCACCAGCTAGGATGGTTGTCCTCATGGGGAACCTAACGGAGCGGGAAAAAATACCAGATCAAAACTCAAAATTGAACCCTAAAAATTTCCATCGCATACAGTTTTGTTGACACAGGCGTATAAGGGGCAATCGGGGCATGGTGCCAATTTTTGGTAACCAATCAATTGCCACTTGTTTTCTGTATCTGGACAACAATATCGGGGAACCCGATGTGCTGGGGTTCGGTATTGAGGCAGAAATATTTAATCTTGTGATGCCCAGAATTAACAAACGAATTGACTGCGTTTATTACTCCGTAGGGAGTTGAAAACGCAGGACCAATGCAGTAGTCATTAAATTGAATGAATCCACAATTTTTAACCTTACACTTTAGTACATCAATATCTTTCATTACGCTTTTGTAGTCGTGTCCGGCATCTAGATAGACATAGTCAAAGTAGTCATCGGGGAATTGTGACAAGCAGTCCCAAGATTTGCCTTGTCGGGTTTCCATCAGGCCGTTTTCAATTTCTGGTTTGAAGCGATTTTCGTACCACTGTTGGTGGGGCATGTTGTCTCTAGCACAATCATCCCGTCCCCATAAGCTAAAAAAGGGATCGTTCTGACTAAAGTAATCAATTGCATAAAACTTTTTGGGTGAAAGGATGTCAATTATTTTCCGGCTAAAGTCGCCGTACGCGACGCCAACCTCAGTGATAATTCCGTGTTTTGGCATGTATTTTAGGGCATCGGATCTGTCTGGTAAAAGAATGGCGGAATCAAATGCCATAGATTTAATTGGCAGGTTTTTGCCACCATAAGATTCGATGAAATAATTGCGCGAGATATTACGCAATTCAGGCGATATATCTGGAATGGGTAATAAACCTATTTTTTCTGGTGGTATTTTAAGTTTTTGCGTTAACATGTCAAATACTTCTTCGTAAAAATCTGTCGTTGATATATATATATAGCTTTCCTCTGTAATTGCAATAACACCATTCAATTGTTCTGGTGTTACCATAGTTTTGTTCAAAGCAGCAGCATACTCGAATTTTGTTTTATCGGCATCACATAGAGCAATTGTGTCCTTTAGAATGCTAGAAATGAATTCTAAATTGTGCCAAAAATGTTGCCCTAGGCCGTAAATAATGTTTTTCATGTGTTTCTCCTTGAATGTGTCAGCGAGGCCCTTGCAGCTAGGCAAACGGCTTCGTCTGAGTTGTGCTTGGCCCTCCAGCCAGTTGAATGGATTTTTGTCAAATCGTACCTGAATTTCGGCACATCGCCGGGCCAGCCGATGGAGCCACCAGTGAACTTATATTTAACATTGGCTAGGCCCATTTCTTCGCAGACGATGTCCGCAATGCGGTTGACTGTGGTCGACGTTTCGACGCCGATGTTGAAAATATCCATCGTCTGATTGTACTGCATCGCCAGAATCGCGTCCACCAAGTCTGCCACGTAGAGGTAGGGCTTGTCTTGGCTGCCGTCCCCCAATATTTCTAGTTTCTTGGGGTTTCTTTTTAGCTTGGCTATGAAGTCGAAGATCACGCCGTGGGTGAGGCGGGGGCCAACCACGTTAGGGAAGCGCAGGATGTTTGCGGAAAAGCCATTCATGGAGGCGAATGCCGAGATGAATGCTTCGGAGGCCAGCTTGCAGGCCCCATAGTATGAGATAGGTGCAAGGCCGCCCGTATCTTCTTTTAGTAAGCCGGGCATGTCGCCATAGACGGCTGAGGTTGAGGAAAATAATAGCTCCTTCACGCCGTATGAGCGCATGGCATCAAGTATTGATTTGGTTGTGAGGAATGTGTTGTGGAAGTCTATGGTGGGATCGGAAGCTCCTTTTTGGATATCGGAATTTGCGGCCAAGTGGTACACGCGCTGGAATGAATGTTTTTTAAATAGGGCGTTGGTTTTATCAATGTCGCAGAGGTCGAGCTTGCAAAATTCAAAGTTGGGGTTGCCGTAGCAGTGGCGGATCGTGTCCTCTGTGCCAAGGCACAAGCTGTCGGCGCAGACAACCGAATGGCCCAGCGTGAGCAGGGCGTCTATGAGATGGCCCCCGATGAAACCCGCGCCGCCAGCTACCAAAACTTTCATGCTCTCAGCCCCTCTTTGGCTTGTCGCCGATGTAGATGACGGTGGAGCCGCTTGGGCTTAAGCCGTATTTCATGTAGGCCAAGTCTGCCAGCGCGTTTTTTACTGAGTTGTGCCTATGCTCGGGAACGTAAAAGAGCAGGAAGCCGCCGCCGCCCGCGCCCAGCAGCTTGCCCCCAGAGGCCCCTGCAGCCATCGCCTTTTCGTAGGCTCCGTCTATGTCGGGGTTCGTGATGGCATTTGCCAATTTGCGCTTTTGCAGCCAGCCCGCATGGAGGATTGGGCCTAATGAATCTATGTTGTCGTTCACTAGTTCTTTGTGCAGCTCGTCCGTCAGCTTGCAAATTTCCAATTGTGCATTTTCTTTGTCGCTGTCGGTGGCCACATTTTTGCCCTGCTCGGAGAGTATCTGTGATGCGGAGCGCAGGTCGCCCGTGTAAAACATCAGCAGGTTGTGTTCCATGCGCTCCTTTGCTTCGGGCGACATGATTACTGGTTCAACATCTACATGGCCGTCTTTGTTGAATCTAAAGACGTTGAGGCCGCCAAAGGCTGCTGCGTATTGGTCTTGCTTGCCGATTGGCTCGCCAAGGAGGTCTATTTCTGTGTGGCAGGCTTCGGCCGCTAGGGATGCGGCGGACACGTATTTTCCGGTGTAGGCGTGGAGGGCGTGGATAAGGCCGACCGTGAATGTGCTGGAGGAGCCAAGCCCTGTGCCGGCCGGCACATCGGCTGTGCATGTGATCTCAACGCCATTGACGCCGAATTGTGTCAGAAGTGCCTTAAAGATGGGGTGCGCCAGCTCGCTGGCGTTATTGACCAGCTCGTTTTTGGAGTACTTGCATATCAGCTTGTCTGGATAAAAATAGGGGTGGATGGAAAGGTACAGGTACCTGTTCAGCCCCGAAGAGAGTACCGCGCCGCCGTGTTTTTTGTAGAAAGCCGGCAAGTCGCTGCCGCCTCCCGTGAAGCTGACTCTGGTTGGCGTCCTTACTATGATCATGCTTTTACCTTAACATGTTCGAGGCCGCATAGTTCTTTATAGAACACGGCCATCATCAGGTGGTCGAAGACCATGTGGATGTCTTCGGTTATCTGCATGCTCATGATTGGGACGTGCAGTGAGATGTCCACCATTTTTGCCAATTTGCCGCCATCGAAGCCCGTGAGGCCGATTGTGGCAGCAGCGGCGGACTTGGCGCGCTCGATGGCCTTTAATACGTTTGGAGAATTGCCGCTGCCGGAGATGCCAACAACTAGGTCATCCGCACAGACCTTGCCGCGAAGCTGGAACTCGAATATCGCGTCATAGCTGATGTCGTTGGCTATGGCCATGATGGTTGCCACGTTGTCGTTGAGGCAGACAAAGCGGAATGGCTGGTCTAGATGCTCGGATAGGCCCTTGTTGAAATCGTTGACAAAGTGCGAGGCGGTGCTGGCACTGCCCCCATTGCCCATGATGTATATCGTGGCGTTTCGCTGACGCGCCGAATCCAGCGCGTTCATTACGGCGTTGACTGCTTGGACGTCTAGCTTTTCCAGTACCGATATTTCGAGAGAGATGTAGTTTTTGATTGCGTTGGTGTAGTCCATTGGTGCAAAGCCCTTTCTGAAAAAATGATGCTCAAAATCCGTATAAAATTACTTCCTGTGGAGAAGCAATGTTCACTGGGGCCCTAAGCGCGAGTTTGTAATCATCCCGGATGCCCAGAATTGTTTGCGGCAATTCGTAGATGTCTTCCGTCTTGTGGTAAGCGCAGATGGCCAGTTTCGGCTTCGCCAGTTTGATTATGTTTGCCGCGCCTTTGAGAGCTTCATTTTCTGAACCCTCTATGTCCATCTTGATGAATGAGGGCAGGTCACACGGCGCAGCGTCTTTGAAAAAAAGGTCGAGCGATGTGACAGGGACGGAGATGCGATTAGATCCAAATGGCTCGATCACAAATGAAGATGCGCCACAAAATTGTTCTTGTTCTGAAAATGGCATTTCCATCTCGCAGCTCCACAACCCCTTTTGCACTATTTCTATGTCCCTGATTTGAGACAATCTTTCAACGGTCGCAGAATAATTAATTGGACTAGGCTCAAAGGCATAGATTTTTTTATATGTTTTACCAGCATCTTTCATTTTGTCAATAAATTGTAAAACAGTATCGCCATCTCGTGCGCCTGCATCTATAAACACTTCGCCGTGCTGCAATTCGATAAAGCCGTCTTCATAGTACACATCGTTAGCGGTGTTCGGCGGCGGCTGCACGGCCAAGACATTGTATCTCACACGGTCTAAAATATGCTGGCGGGAAAGCTGGTCATCAAAAAAACCATACGCCCATTCGTACCCTTCCAGATACTGCTCAAAAGTTAGGGGAGTTTCTCTTAGCCAGTGTTTGTCTGGGCACGGAATAACGGATTCTGGCGCAAAACCGTGTTGGATTAGGGCTTTGCATATTTCATCGCTGTATCTTGACGAACAAATTAGGACGACTGCATCCTTGAAATCCCGCTTTAACTCCTGCATGTCGAGGATTGGCAAACCGATTTCACTCATGCCTTTTTTATGCGTGTCGCCAACACAAGAAACCCGAAGGCCGCACTCTTGGCACCAATACCAATAACAGTTGAAATTGCAGCCTAATCCATATAGTACCAATGGGCGGCCGTTCAGGTTTTTCTTTAACTCGCTGATGGTGCGATGAATGTCGCTATTCGGCAATCCAGCTTTTATTTCTTGATACTTCTCTCTAAATGTGTTCAAAGCTCATTCCTTTCAGATTCCGGTTTTTTGTCTCCATTGACGACTACCCTTAGGGAAGATTTCTATGTAAAGTGTAGCTGCATGATGTGTGCCACTGTCCCCTACAAGATAATATTCTAACATGCGTCATCGCCTACTGGGGTGCGTGAAAGCCCCAAGATGGGTGCAGGTTGCGTAATTTGTACAGCGCATTGTTCCGTTCAGCATCGGTACCAAACTTGGCGGCCCATGAGCTTCCCGAGCCGCAGAGCATGGGAGTTCCGCCGACACTGGCAAGCGCGTCGCGGACTTGGGCTAGGGCAGGGCAGACTTTCAGGGCGGCGGCTGTGAGGCCGTTGTGCCAAGGGGGGGCTTCGCCATTGCCAAGGGGAGGGCAGGGGTTGTTTTGGGAGATGTCATCTTGGGTGAGGGCCTTATAAACCGACGGCGTACTGACGTGCAGGCCGGGGCAGGCTATGAGCATTGGGGGGAGCGGGATGTCCTTTAGGGGGAATACTCTTTGACCCAAGTCGAGGCCCAACGCTGTGCCGCCCAAGATGAACAGTGGCACGTCGCTGCCAAGTTCGGCTGCTAGGCGCAGCAGGGTTGAATCGGGCAGGCCCAGTTGGTACAGTCTGTTGCCAGCGCGGAGGGCAGCGGCAGCGTCCGATGATCCGCCGCCCAGCCCTGCGCCGCTAGGGATGCGCTTTAGGAGCGACAATTTTGCGGGGAGGGGCTTTGCGGCTTCTCTCTCTAGGGTGCGCCACGCTTTGACGACAAGGTTTGAATCGTCCGCCTCTAGGCCACTAGATTCAGGCCCCTCGATTGCCAAACTGAGGTTTGGGGCCATTTCCGCGCTGAGTTCATCGTGCAGGGACGGCCAGTCGTGCAGCACGTTGGTGACGAGCTCGAGCAGGTGGAAGCCATCCGCCCGACGGCCTAGGACGGAGAGGAACATGTTGAACTTGGCGGGGGCGGTTTCGAAGATCATTGATGATAGAGCCTCTAGCAAAACCCAGTCATTGTTGGATTTTGAGGCTATGGTAAGCAAATTGACAATTGACAATTGAGCTTCTTGCAAAACTCTGACTGTTTTGGGCAGTACGGCTCCGATTAACGAATGGACAATTGACAATTGACAATGGACAATGGTGGATGCGGCCTTTGGCCGCGCTGATTTTCTTAATTTGGGCGGCGCTCACTTTGTGGGGGCTTCCATATCTGGTTATTGTCCATACGTTCAAGTATTGCTGACGAGGCTTGCAAGCAGCATTGAGTCTTTAGTATTTCAAAGTCGTTTGGGTGAATGATGGCAGACTGCCCGCCGGACGGCTCACTCATGCGGCAGATGCGTTCAAGTTGTGCCTAGTACCGATAATAGTCGGCCTTATATGGGCCGTCCACGCTTACGCCGATGTATTTGGCTTGCTCGGGGCGGAGCCTTGTCACTTTTGCGTTTAGGTTTTTGAGCTGCAGCCAAGCCACTTTTTCATCGAGGTGCTTGGGCAATGTATAGACGTTGATTGGATAAGCGCCCGTGTCCTTTTTGGTCCAAAGTTCTATTTGGGCCAAGGTCTGGTTTGCGAAGCTGCTGCTCATAACGTAGCTGGGGTGGCCCGTGGCGCAGCCGAGGTTGACCAGCCGCCCCTTTGCCAGCAGGATGATGCGCTTGCCGTCGGGGAATACCACATGGTCAACCTGGGGCTTGATCTCTTCAAACTTGCAGTGCTTTTCGAGGCTGGCAACGTCTATTTCGCTGTCGAAGTGGCCGATGTTGCAGACGATGGCCTGTTGCTTCATCTCTTTCATGTGCTCGAAGAGTATCACGTTGCAGTTGCCGGTGGCGGTGACAAATATGTCGGCAAGGGGCGCGGCTTCTTCCATGGTCACAACGCGGTAGCCCTGCATGGCGGCTTGAAGGGCGCAGATTGGGTCTATCTCGGTTACCCACACTTGCGCGCAGAGTGAGCTAAGCGCTTGGGCGCAGCCCTTGCCAACGTCGCCATAGCCGCACACGACGGCGATCTTGCCGGCGACCATGACATCGGTGGCGCGCTTGATGCCGTCCACGAGGGATTCCCTGCAGCCATAGAGGTTGTCGAACTTGCTTTTTGTGACGCTGTCGTTGACGTTGATGGCGGGGACTTTTAGCTCGCCGTTTTTGTTCATTTCATAAAGGCGGTGTACGCCAGTGGTGGTTTCTTCGGTGATGCCCTTGATGCCTGAGAGTTGGCGCGAATACCAAGTTGGGTCGGACTTGAGGCGGTTTTTTATGGAGGCGTACAGCACTGTGGCCTCTTCGCTGCCGGGGTTGTCCAAAACGTGGATGTCTTTTTCTGCCTTTGCGCCAAGGTGCAGCAGGAGCGTCGCGTCGCCGCCGTCATCCAAGATCATGTTGGCACCGCCGTCGAATTCAAATATTTTGTGGGTGAAGCCCCAGTATTCCTCTAGGCTTTCCCCCTTGAAGGCAAAGACTGGCACGCCGTCTTGGGCGATTGCGGCTGCGGCGTGGTCTTGGGTGCTGAATATGTTGCAGCTTGCCCACCTTACTTGTGCGCCCAGCGCCACCAGCGTTTCGATGAGGACGGCCGTCTGGATGGTCATGTGGAGGCTGCCGGCTATCTTTGCTCCCTTTAGGGGCTGCTTTCCGGCAAATTCCTCTCTGATGGCCATGAGCGCCGGCATCTCGACTTCGGCGATGGAAATTTCTTTCCTGCCCCAATCCGCCAGAGCAATGTCCTTGATTTTTGTGTCTTTGTCCACATTGGCCATGGTGTGCCCCCCCAACCTTGTGCGTTTTGGTTAATTGTCGGCCTTGAACTGCGCGATGATGTCGTCCACAGAATCGGTGTTGGTGTTTGCGCTGACGCCTGTGTTGAAGATGTTGTCTTGGGTGGCCGCTTTGCGCTTTTCAAACACGTCTTCGGCTGTCCCCTCTGGCTCTTCGGCGATGTTGAAAATGGCCAGCAGGCGGTCGAGGGAGAGGCGGAACTGTTTGAGCATGAGGACGATTTTTTCGACCTTTTGCCTTGTGATGTCTTGGAACTGCAGCAGGTTGAGGATTTCAAACGCTTCGTCGGAGATGGACTGGAGTATGGTTTGGCCATCGGAAATGTCTGCCAGCACGGGCTTTTTGGACACTTCGAATGCGAATGTGTAGTCCAATATTTCTTGGGCCAAACCCAAAATCTTTTCGCCCTTTTTGGCCCGTTGCAGAAATCCGGCGATGCCTTCCAGCAGGTTGTCGCGCTCGAGTTTGTACTCTTCCGCGTTCTTTTGCACGTCGGCAAAGAACTTGCCGGCTTCCTCCACCTTGGCCATGAGGGTGTCTAGCCTGTTCATGACGTTTTGGGTGGCCTGCTCGGTGTCGGCCGTGATTGCGTCTAGCTGTGCGGCCAGCTCGGGCACTTTTGTGGTTTGGTCTTTTACGGATGCATCGAGTTGCTGAAGGTTGGCCAAGGTCTGGTTGAATGTGCGGACTATGACCCCCAACTCGCCCTTTGCTTGTATGTCCACATGCTGATAGACGCGGCCATTCATCATGTCTTGGGCGGCCTTTGACAGCTTGGCGATGTCTTCGACTGCGCTGTGCTGTATTTCGGTCCTGATTTCTTGGATGATGCGGCCAAGGCTGTCCAGCCTTGCGTCCAGCGCCGAATTTCTATCGCGGAACTCCCTCAGCAAGGTTTCTGGATTTGCTGGGTCATTTTCGGCGTAAAGAGGCGCGGCCGCTGAATTGAGTTGATCCATGTTTTTCTCCAGTTTTCTTGCAACAGCCTGGCGGCAAATTGGTTAGGAGGGGCCCTGCATCGCTGCGGGGCGAAAAAATCCTCCCCATTAATTACTATAAAGCCATATCACATTGTTTTGTGATACTTTAATTGTTTTTTGCAAAAAAAATTGCGGGCTGGGGGGCAGAAAGGGCGAAATGCGCGTGTTTTTTTCTTTGGCGATCAGGCGTCTGGCGCATTTATGGCCTGCAGCATCTCTTTGACCGCGTTCTCTAAGCCGACCAGCACCGACCTTGCGACAATGCTGTGGCCGATGTTAAGCTCGAATATTTCCGGGATTGCCGCTATTGCCCCTACGTTTCGCAAGTTTAGCCCGTGCCCGGCCAGTACGGCTAGCCCAAGGCGGGATGCCAGGCGGCAATTTTCTTTAAGCGCGGCCAGCAGAGGGGCGGGATTGGCCCCGTGGGGCAGTTCGGAATATGGGCCAGTGTTAAATTCCACTGCGTCCACCTCTAGCTTGGCGGCGGCCCTCACCTGCTCTGCATCCGCATCAATAAAGACACTGGTGCGAATTTCTGCGTCGTGGTAGTCGCCGACGATCTGCCTTAGGTGGGACTGGAGGAAAACAATGTCAAGCCCGCCCTGCGTGGTGAGCTCTTCTCTGGTCTCGGGGACGAGGGTTATCCAGTGGGGGCGGATGGTTGTGAGCAATTGCATCGTATCTGGGGATGGGGCACATTCAACGTTGAGGGGGATGGTAACCACTTCTTTGAGCAGCTGGAT
>JAITFL010000115.1 GCA_031281385.1 Holophagales bacterium | reverse complement strand
CCTTATGTTAGGAGTTGATACTTGGACATGGCTTCGATGTGGGCGATACAGGCGGGAAGAAGGCTCCGTTCAGCGCTAAACGCTCAATCCGCCATCAAACATTCAACGCGGGCGCCAGCCCGCCGACATAATTGTCCATTGGAAAGGGCTTCGATGGGCGCGAAACGAAAAGAGTTTTGCAGGTGGTTCAACTATGAAAAAATGAACTGCTATAATAGCCAAGGTATGACCATAGCCGCAAATCACCTTTCCATTATCGCATCGGGTATTTAATGGCCGCCGAAGAATTGCAAACGACCGCCCCAACATCTTCGCCCCTTGCCCCGCGCAGGGCGACTAGGCAAATATCCGTTGGCGGTGTGCTTGTTGGCGGCGGTGCGCCGATTACTGTCCAAACCATGACAAAAACCGACACAAGGGATTTGGCGGCGACCATTAAACAGATCAACGACTATGTGGCCGCTGGCTGCGAGATAGTGAGGGTGGCCATCCCGACGCAGGAAGCAGCCGAGGTTTTTCCTGAGATATGCGCCAATTCGGCAATTCCTGTGGTGGCAGACATACACTTTGACTATAAGTTGGCCCTTGCGGCCATAGATGGCGGCGCGGCCTGTCTGAGGATCAACCCCGGCAACATTGGTGGACAGGAAAGGGTGAGGGCCGTCGCTGACAAGGCAGGTTCAAAGGGCATCCCAATACGCATTGGCGTAAACGCCGGAAGCCTAGAGGGCGACTTACTGGAAAAATTCAACGGCCACGCCACGCCAGAGGCCATGGTGGAAAGCGCGATGCGCCACGTCGCCATGCTCGAAAAAGAGGGCTTCCGAAATATAAAGATCAGCCTAAAAGCGTCTGACGTAACTAGAACTGTCCAAGCCTATCGTCTATTGTCCAGACAGGTGGACTGCCCCCTGCACTTGGGGATAACAGAGGCCGGCACGGTTTGGGGCGCCACTATTCGCAGCAGCGCGGCCTTGGGCATCCTGCTGGCCGAGGGCATCGGCGACACCATCCGCGTCTCCCTAACTGGCCCTGGCGAAGAAGAATGCCGGGTAGGACACGAACTGCTGCGCTCCCTATGCTTGCGGCAGGGCGGCTTTAGGCTAATAAGCTGCCCCGGCTGCGGCAGGCTGCAAGTTGACTTGCACCGCCTTGCAAATGAGATAGAGCAAAAGCTATCTTCGATCAATGCAGACGGCTACACATTTGCCGTGATGGGCTGCGCCGTGAATGGCCCTGGCGAGGCGAGGGAGGCCGACCTTGGCGTCGCCGGCGGAAAGGGCGAGGGGCTGATGTTCCGCCGGGGGCAACTGCTTCGCAAGGTTAAAGAAAAAGACATTGTTGACGAATTTGTAAAAGAGGCACAGAATCTAGCGAATGGAGCCAATGAAGTCAATGGAATCAACGGGGAAGGCGCGTAAAATGGCTATTTTTTCTTGGATCGGCCACCACCCATGGTACAGCATCTTAGGCTACCTGTTATTGGAGAGCCTGCTCCCAGTGCCACTCCAGCCAACGGCATGGGCGCTTAGGGCCAGCATCCGCCTGTACCAAATGACGCTTAGCCCAATCAATCCAACCGTCTGCAAGTTCCAGCCCACGTGCAGCCACTACGGGCTAGAGGCCGTAAGAAAATATGGCACCCTGAAGGGCAGCGCCCTAACAACTTGGCGGATAATGAGGTGCAACCCCTGGAGCGAAGGCGGCGAAGACCCACTGACGTAGGCGGCTACGATACCAATTCGCGTTCAATAGACATTGGTGGCTATAATACAATTGGAAAGTACGAGGCGGCCATGAGAAAAATCAAAATATTTTTGAAAGCACTTCTGATAGTCGTGGTTTCTTTCGTGATTCTCATATATGGCGGCGTTTTTCTTGGACACAAGCTGATATTCCCTATCAAAACGTCCAGCGTCCCGACCATCGAGGCCGTCACGGACGGCAGGCTCACCTTGGGCGTACAGGCGCATGCATCGCAGCCAAAAGAAATTGCGGACTACATCAAGGTTCTTGCGGGGCAGCTCAAGCGATATAACGAAATTGCGCCAAGCCTTTGGCCTGAAAACGTGCTTGTCAACCAGTCGCTAATCGTGGAAGAAATCAGGAAAAATAAGTTCTGGAAAATAGAGCCAGACGGCGCGATAACGATCCTGTCAAAAAAAGATGCCTTGGGCTTCGGCATAGGACGTCAGCCTTATTTCGGTGGACACAGCTTCTTCGATGAGGGCGGATACCTGGCTGTTTCCAAAGAAGACTTGAGGAACTACCTTATGTTCCAGCAATATCTTCACCTTGGCACATACGACGCTTTTATTACTTTCACACACGAGGGGTTTCACCGCAAGGAACAAACCAGATGGCAGAGGATGGGCGACATTCCCAACAGGGGGCGCGAAAACTTTGAAGACAATACGCCCGCCCGCGCAAAACGCTGGCTGCTGCAAAAACAACTGCTTAAAGCTGTCAGCGAACCGGGCGATACGCAGTTGATACTGGACGCTTTGGCGACCTATGAGGACTGGAAAAAATCATTCCCCGAAGACTATAAAAACTCCGTTCACTGGGATCGCCTGGAGGGCACGGCGTATTATTATGAGCTTGTATCCAGTTTGTATTGCGCCTATCCAGATCAAGTCAAGAATTCGGATGATCTGAATCGTGCGCTTGCCTTACTGGCAAAGCGGGATGACATTTACACTTCCCACGGGCTTGTGACCGAAGGATATGAGGTCGGCGGGTTTGCCTGTGTGCTACTGGACAGGCTGGATAGCGACTGGAAAAAACGACTGATGGACACTCCGGAAGCAACCCCTATAGAGATGCTGCTACAACACTTTACGGACAAATCGCTGCCCGCGCCGCAACCGCTGACCCAGACCGAAATTGACTCAGTGGGCGCAGAAATAAAGAAACGCGCAGAAGAAAGCGGCCCGTCGCTGTTGTTCCAGATGCTATATGATCTGTTATTTTGAGGAAGCCGCGCTATACAAGCACTAATGTCATTTCGGAAGCATGAAATTCAATCCCATCGTAAACCTAGCGGGAACGGTGCGCCCGTCAACCACGGCCGGCTTGAACCTCCAATTTTTCGCCCATTCCGTTGCCGTGCCTCGCAACAGTTCATGGCCGCTGATGGCCGTCGCTGACGTGGGGACTCCATCTGCCCCGATGACCATTTCTAGCGTTACAGGGCCCCCGATTTTTGCCGCCATCGCCATTTTTGGGTATGGGGGGGCTGGCGGCTTGTATGTTACTTCCATGTCGTTGAATGTGAAGTTTTGGGCGACATCGGAACCTTCGCCTTGCGGCGCTGGTTTGGCTGCTCCCGCCGCCCTGTTCTTCTGCGCTTGTTCAAAAACCCGCAGCGCGTTTTCGCCCCATATCTTTCTAATGTCCTTTTCCGAATAGCCGCGCCGCACAAGCTCTATCGTGATATTGGGCAATTCGGTCACGTCGAAGCAGTCAACCAGCGCCCCGCCGCCATCGAAGTCTGTGCCGATGCCAACGTGGTCTATGCCGATCAGCTTTACGATGTGGTCTATGTGGTCAACCGCGTCCTTTACGGTGGCAACGAGTCCGCCGAACTTGGCCCTAAGCGCCCTAGCTTCTGCCAAAAGTGCTTCTCCGCCCGGCTTTTCCCGCAGGGCTTCATACCCGCCAAATTCTGCTATGCGGGCGTTTAGGTCGTCCTGTAGCTTTTTCTGCTCGGGGTCAATCTTTCTTGCTTTGATATAGTCCGAGAGTATGCAAAGCTGAATCACGCCGCCATTTTTCTTTAGGGCGCGAAGCATCTCGTCGCTAAGGTTCCTTGCATGGC
>JAITFL010000114.1 GCA_031281385.1 Holophagales bacterium | reverse complement strand
GCTTGGGGCTATGGCGGCTGTCAGGCTCTCGGCGCCGCCCACGGTCAGGCTGGAAGTGGCCTTGTTAAGCGTCACGTTGGTCACGGCCACCGTGGTGTCAACCTTGGTGACTGTGACTGTGCAGGTGGCTGTCTTGTTGGCGTCTTCGGTCTTTACGGTGATGGTGGCCGTGCCAGCGGCAACGGCGTTGACAGTGGCAGTCAGGTCGCTGCTGGTAACGGTGGCAACGGACGGATTGCTGCTTGTCCAAGTTACTTTCTTGTTGGTGGCGTTGCTGGGCGCTATTGTGGCCGTCAGGGTCTCGATGTCGCCCACATTTAAGGCGGAAGTGGCCTTGTTCAGTGTCACGCTGGTGACAGGGACGCTGACGGGGCCCAGGGCCTTTTCGAGCGCCGCCTTTGCGTTGGCGCAGTAGTAGGTCAGCCTCTCATTGGCGGGGGTCGTGGGTCTGGAGTCATAGACTGCGGCTCCGCTCTCCCTCGCCGACTGCACTATGACCTGCTTGACCGCAGGGCCGCTGAGCCCTGGGTCGGCGGACCACAGCAGGCCGGCCAGACCCGTGACGTGGGGCGCGGCCATGGAAGTGCCGCTCTTTGAGCCATAGGATGAATCGGTGTTCGATGTGGTGCTGTAGATGCCCACGCCAGGGGCGACGACATCTACTAGGGGGCCGTAGCTGGTGCTGTATGCCATTTCAAAGCTGCTGTCAATCGAGCCCACCGTGATGATCCTCTGGCGGAGGGAGGGGTCTGTGACGTGGGCAAACATGCTGTTGCGGATGGCGTCGCACTGGGAGTTGCCTGCGGCGTGGACTACTACGAAGTCGTAGCCCTTGGCTAGGAGGCTGCGCATCGCGTCTGAATACCGCTTGTCAACAGATGCATCGTAGTAGTCATAGCCGCCTATGCTGAAATTGACGGCTTTTGCGCCGTTCGCAACGGCCCAACTGAGCCCTGCGAGTATGTCGGAGTCGTATGCGCCGTTGGCGGAGAAAGCGTCGTAGCCGTACAGGGAGGCCCTGCTCGTGTTTATGACGCCAGCGATGCCCTTGCCGTTGCCGTGCGTGGCCCCGATGGTGCCCATGACGTGGGTGCCGTGGTCTTTGTCGTATTTGTTGCGGTTGCTTATGTTCTTGGCGGGGATTTGGAGATCCTCGTGCGAATTGCGGAACGGGGTGTCAACTACGCCCACCTTTGTGTCGCGCAGCTTGCCTTTGTACGCCTCCCAAGCCTCTGGGACTTGCATCGCGTCTAGGCCCCACTGGTTGCTGCCCCACCATGGGTCGTTGGTGGCGGGGGTGGCCTGTGGCTCGTTCATGGAGCTCACTGTGTCGAGGGAGGCAGAGGACAGGACATTGGGGAATGCCGCCAATATCTGTGCGCAGATGGCGTTAAGCTGGGCCTCTGTGCGCTGGCTGCCTAGCTGGAGCCAATACATGTTTATGGGGTTCACTTGGGCGATGATGGTGGCGGAGATGGAGCTGGCGGCGCTGGCGACCTGCGTTTCAGGGATGCCGTCCTTGGCTATGACCACTATGCGGTCCATGACGAACTGGACGCCCTCCCCATTGCTGCATTCGCCGAGCGGGGCGCTGCTGTTGTCGGGGGTGTCCCCGAAGTCAAATATGGGGGAGTTGGGGACGTTGTATGTGGCCACGCCGCCAGCGGTGTCGGTGGCCTTGAGGGTTATTTGGTTATCGCCTGGGGCCAGCATTACCTTTGCGTAGCCGAGCGAGCCTTTAGGGGTCATTCCGTTGCCGCTGCCGATGTAGATGAACTCGTCTGGGCCGTCGTTGATGGCATAGGACACCGTGGCTATGGCGGCTCCCTCCCCAGGGGTGGCCTAGTAGGAGACATCCACCACGCCAATTTTGGTGGCGTCGGGGAATGTTGTGGAAACGGTGAGCTTGATGGTGGCCACCGGTGCGGGAGGCACTGGCTCTGGAGTCTTGCTGGGCCCGCCGCAGGTTAGAGCACCCAATGCAAGCGCCAAGACGGCGGCTGTCAGGGAAACGAGGGTCTTTTTCACGTTCATGGCTGGCCTCTTGTGGGGAGTAGTGGTCAGTGGTCAGTTGGCAAAGGCTAGGCAAGGGTACCAGTGCTTTCGAGAAGCCTGAGAACCCCTAGATCAACTTTATGCAACCAGCGGCAGTGCAAGATGCAAAAAGTATATAGTTCCAATTATCCGTCCAAATTAGTTTTAGCCTAGCGAATAAATTTGGTAACAGTATTGTCATTTTTTGTTTTTGCGCGGCTGTTCTATCGCTGATACTTTGCAAGTGCCTAAATTATCAAGATTCAATGAAACGTAGTCGGCTTGATCGCTGGCCTGAATGTGTCTTCGCCAAAGCCATCGTCCACGGCAAAGCGCTTTTCTTCCAATATTTCGATAAACGACCACTGGCTGCCCTTTGGCAGGTTGCCTTTTGGCACGTCCAATATTTTTACCTTTAACATTCTGTTGTAGATGGGGAAAACAAGTTCGTCCCCTGGGGACACTTCGGCAGATGCCTTCTTTGGTGCGCCATTGACCCTCACCATACCCTCATCGCACAGCTCTTTTGCCAATTCCCTGCGCTTGACTAGGTGCGTGGTTTTGAGAAATAGATCGAGCCTCATGCCTACCCTTTGATAATCTGCTCCTTGGGGACGATATAACGGATGTTGGCGCGGAGCCGCTGCGACTGCAGATAGTGCATTTTGGCGTTTTCGGCCTTTGGCTCCTGCAATTTCCTGATAATGTCGCCCTTCACGGATTCAAATGGCTTTACTCCATCCAAATCGGCGGCAATAAGCTGGATAAGAATGAAGTCTTTGTCGGTCTCAATGGGGCCACCGATTTCATCGGGCTTTAATGCAATGGCGGCGTCTTCGATGGCCTTTAGCAAAAGCCCTTTCTCTACCCAGCCGAGGTCGCCCCCCGTACCCTTGCTTGGGCTATTGGAATAAGTACTCACGAGCGATTCGAATGATGCGCCATTTTTTATTTCGTCCTGCACCTTGGCCACTGTTTCTTCGGCGGTTGCCTGCTCAGGGGGGGTGGCTCCTTTGGGGATGATCATCTCCCTTATCCTGAATCTGGCGGACTTTTGGTATTCGACTTGGTGCTCGTTGTAGTAGAGCCTAGCTTCTTGCTCCTCGACTGGCACTTTTCGATAGACTTCCATGCTAAGCAATTCCCAGATGACGGTACTCTGCCTGCGCTGGCGAATGAACTCGCTTAAAGAGAGGCCCAGTTCTGACTTAATGGCCGTCTCCAGCTCAGAATCGGAAGTCAGACCCGATGAAGATTTTAGGTTCTCTAAAATATCCGCATCACTGGGCGCATACAGCATCAACTCTTTTTCGGTGGCAACGTCCAGCAGCACAAATTCGTCTATCATCTCTTGCAGGGTTTTTTCGCGGGCATCTTTGAGTTTTTCGTCCAGCTCTTTTCCAGAAAAGCGGCGATACAGCTCGGCATACTGTTGCTCTACGGCTTGTTGCAGCCCCTGCCTAGTTATGATGTGGTTGTTCACCACCACTAAGATTTCTTCGATAGTCGTGGCCTGGGCGGCGGTCTGCGCGAACGCCGTCGGGCCAAAAACAATAGAAGAGGCTGCGATGAACAGTAGGGCGGTTGTCTTCACTTGGCTCCCCCGGTTGCCTTTGCGGCATCCGCGCCTTCTGCGTACCCCAGCTCATTTTTTATGTTGCTAACGAAATTGTTCCAAGTTTCGAGGCGCATTTTTTCCTGAAGCTTTGTCTTTATGGCCGCCTTGGCTTCGTCAAATGTCTGGGCCCGTGCAGGCTGGCGGCTCTCGACCATGATGATGTGGTAGCCAAATCGCGTTTTGATTGGCTTTCCTATCTTTCCGATCTCTTGCGTCTGTACGGCTTCGGCAAATTCAGGCACCATTTGGGCGGGGTTGAAATTTTCATATAGCCCACCTTTGTCCACGCTGCCAGGGTCTTCGCTGTACTCTTTGGCGGCATCTTGCCAGCTCTTGCCTGCCGCCAGCTCTTGGGCCACCTTTGTTATCTTTGCCAGCGCGTCTGCGTCAGAAAGTTTGCCATTTGGGTTTTCTTCGCTCTGGACTGCAACAAGGATGTGCCTTGCGGAAGCCACTGGCTGAGTTTGATATTCGCCTTGGTGTTCTTCGTAATACTCCACCATCTGCTCATCAGAAGGAGTCGAGAGCCTGTCCAATTCTGGAGTTCTTAGTTCAACGTACTCTTTTGCCAAAAGACTGTTGGTCAAATTTGTCGTGGCCCTATTGGCTTTGTCCCTAAAGCCTTGTGTTTTGTCCAAGCCGTCTTTCTTTGCTTTATTTAGCAAGAGCATTGTTTCAAGGAAGCTGGCCTGCGCCTGCTGGAACACTGCGGGGTTGCTCCTCATCTGGTCTATTTGCGCTTTCTGCGCGAACATAGACCAGTATTCAAACACATCGCTTTGCCGATATACATTGTCCCCGATGTGCGCGATAACCGGATTTTCGGGTATGGTTGGTTTTGGCGCCGGAGCTGGGGCCAGCTTAGGGGTAGCTGCGGGGGCCTTCTTTGAAGCGGCAGGGGGGGGAGTCTGCTTTTTGCCTGTTGCAGTGGTCTGCGCCGAAAGCACCGAGAGCGCTGAAAGCGCCATGGGAAGAGAGATCAAAGAGAGTTGCGCGAGTCGCGGCATAGGGGTTCACCTCAAAAAACAGTTGTTGACAACAAAAAAACGGCCACTTTGGATATTTCGAGCAATTCCATCGCAGCCAAATCCAGAGTACATCGTACCATTGACAGCCCATTTTGACCCAAACTATTTTTTGTGTGGCAAACTGGGGCATCGTGGGCATTGTTTGGTGCCGCCAACTGCCCGAAAGTTCCCCATGCCAACGCTGCCAAAAGGAGCTTTTTGCGCATGAGCATAGATAAATTGCACCCAATAGAGAGCGACTGGTTTGGCGCGATGCCGCCAGGCCCCCCGCTGTGGGCGTTGGCAATGGACAGCGACATTCTGGCACTTCGCGGAATGGTCGGCTCCCCGCCCATCTGCACAGAAAACGACAGCGAAGGCAGTTTTTTAGAGGGTCTATGGGAAGCCGATGTTGTAGAGTTGTTCCTTTTCAACCCAAGAACGGGCTTCTATGTAGAGTTCAACCTCGGCCCACGAGGCGCTTGGTGGTGCTGCGCCTTCGATTCGCCCCGCTCGCGCTGCGCGGGTGGGGCCAAGCGCATAGAGGGCGTGCAGACAAAGGCCATCTGCCTTGAAGAAGGCTGGGACACCACAATGTCAATCCCTCTAAAGTCTCTGCCGGAAAGGCTTTCATTCAACGCTGGCGATACGTTGGCTAACATAACTTTTTGCTTGGGCAGGCCACAGCAATTCGTCACGCTGGCCGACCTAGGTGGCGGAGAACCTGATTTCCATCGGCCCGACAAATGGATCCCCATACACAGAATACTCAAGCTGTGATGCACGTTTACAGACTCCCTCTCCGCGCTTTTGCACGTGCGGGACATTCGGGCTATTATTGGAACTTCTTGCAAGACCTCTCAATTTTATTGTTCCAAGGCTCCGATTGCCAAATTGACAATTGACAATGGACAATTGACAATTGTGGAAGCGGGCTTCGCCCGTGCCGATTTTCTTATTTTTGGAACTACTCGCCTTGCAGGTGGATTCTCCTGCTGAATGAGGCATTATCTGCAACGATTGGGGTTTTGCAATTACCTCATCAGCAAAAAAACAGTTGAGGCCAACCATGGTTAAATCCAAAAACAATCCGCAATCCAAACAGACAAAGGCAAGCTGTGCCAAAGTGCCAAAACCCGCGCTTGGGCCCGTGGGAAAGTTCATATCGCACCACTACCGCCACTTCAATGCCGCCGCGCTGATAGACGCCGCAGAGGACTACCGCGTTTTTCTTGCCAAGGGCGGCAAGATGATGATTTCTATAGCAGGCGCAATGAGTACGGCAGAGATGGGCCTATCGCTTGCAGAAATGATCCGCCGCGACAAAATCCACCTCATAACTTGCACTGGCGCAAACCTTGAAGAGGACATTTTTAATTTGGTCGCCCACGATTTCTATGAAAGAGTCCCGCAGTACCGCCATTTAAGCTCAAAAGACGAAAAGGCCCTGCTAGACCGCCACATGAACAGGGTGACGGACACCTGCATACCAGAGATGGAGGCGATGAGGCGCATCGAAAAAGCCATGCTAAAGGTATGGACAAAGGCCGACAAAGCCGGAAAAAGATTTTTCCCGCATGAATATTTTCAGCAGATACTCAAATCGGGCGAGCTAAAAGTGCATTACCAAATAGACCCAAGCCACTCTTGGATGCTTGCCGCGCTGGAGAAAAATGTACCTATCGTAGTACCGGGCTGGGAGGACAGCACCCTTGGCAACATGTATGCGGCTGCGGTCATACGCGGCGATGTCAAAAACGTCCATACAGTGCGCTCTGGCATCGAATACATGACATGGCTTGCCGAACA
The DNA here is from genome assembly GCA_031281385.1 of Holophagales bacterium. The sequence continues at coordinate 26,115 of JAITFL010000114.1, read as the reverse complement.
CTATACGGAATCCACAAAAAAACATCCATTGGGCATGTTTCAGATCGGCGGCGGCATAGCGGGCGACTTCCCGATATGCGTTGTCCCGATGCTGCACCAAGACTTAGAGCGCGAGGGGGTGCCGCTGTGGGGCTATTTCTGCCAAATAAGCGACAGCACCACGAGCTACGGTTCCTACAGCGGAGCGGTGCCAAATGAAAAGATCACTTGGGGCAAGTTGGGCGTTGACACTCCAAAGCACATCATCGAGAGCGACGCCACCATAGTGGCCCCCCTCGTGTTTGCATACTTGCTTGGATGGTGAACCCAGGCATGCAAACCCAGTTTTATGGACTATGCGGCCATGCTGCGTTCACAGTCGAGCTTCTTGCAAAACTCGGCGGCACGTCTGCTCCCGACCTTCCGCTGCCTCTGGCTGGATTTAATAACTTGCCTGCCTACAGTGTTTCACGCCAGAGTCTGCTCCGGTCGGGCGCAGCCTACACCTCCGGTGACTTGCAAAACTGCCGTTTTGCAAGTGGCTCCATTGTCCAAGCAGCTATAGTTTGCGCCGCAAAAAAAATCAAGCGGCAATTTTGGCACATGCAACCAGTGACGATAAACCCATGCAAACATTGGCGTTTTATGGGTTTGTCTGAAAACGTTGGGTTTATCGTCTGCACACAAAGTGTTGCATTCTGGTGCAGGTCTGTCATTCAAGGGTTTCTTCTGAATTAAACAGCGGTTCTCAGCAGTCATTGTGGATTTCCACAGGCCCCCCTTATCAATTTTTTATGGTATTTTTGGCCCATGTCTGATACTTTGTCGCACCGCACATTGAGGCTGAAGTTTGCAGTCCTTGGTCAGATGGCAAAGTGCCATCCCCCTGCACTTTTGAACGCGCTAACCAAAGTCTTTGTGGATGCCGGGATCCCGTTGGCGATGGGCCAGGAGAAAAGGCCAAGGCCAATCGCGCAGTTGGCCTATCCGCTGCCGCAGGGCGCGGAAGGCCTTGAGGAATGGGCCGACATAACCTTGGCGTCGGGAATCGCGCAGTCCATGAGCGAATTGATAAACCTGCTAGAACCCCATTGCCCGCCCGGGCTGGAGATTTTGGGCATCGAGCAAATACCGCTACACGCTTCCCCCGTCTCTGAGCTATGCGAAGCGGCCCATTGGCTATGGTTATGCCCACCCGAAATGCTGGCAAAAGCCAAAGCCAAAATTGAAGAGTTTGCCAACAGCGAAAATTTCCAGATCAGCAAAGTCGGCAAAGTAGATGGCCAGAAAATCGAAAAATCCATAGAAGTGAGGCACCTCGTATTCGACCTCGGTTGGGAGGCCGGAGCGCTGCGGTTTTCGATGAAGATCATTCAGGGCCAAGCTCTCAACCCGCAAAAAATAATCGCGAGCCTCATGGGCGCAACGAACCAAGACGCCGAACAGCTTGGCACGTTCCAGCGCCAGAGCCTGAGCTTGGGGCAAGACCCAAAGCTGAACAGGCACGACAAATACGCCACCAAGCTGCGTAACCTGTATGAGGACGCCGTTCTGCTGGAATCCGGCCCCAACGTGACTATTTCCGATGACGACGAAGACGGCATTTTGTACCTAGGTGGGACCGACAGCGATTGAACGCGGCCTAGCATCAGCCGTCAGCGCTTCCCACTGATCAGGGGAAAGTGCTTTCAGCGGCCCAAGAACAAAATCCCTGCGAGCCGCCAGTGGATGGGGCAAATCCAGCGCGAGCCGAGGCCCAAGCCGTGGAAAAATTTTCAAGTCTTTTGGCGAATCCCATTCCCAGTGGCCGCGCCAACCTCCTGCCATTATCAAGTCTAGGTCGAGTACCCTTGGCGCGTTGCGGGGGAGAGCGCGGTCGCGCCCAACGGCAATCTCTATCCTTAGGCACTCTTCCAACAGTGTGCGTGGGTCGGCTGTCTCGGCGTCGAGTTTGATGACTGTATTCAAATAGGCAGGGCCTATCCCCGCCTCGTCTTCCGTCTCAACAGTCAAAGGAGAAACAGTCACTCGCCCCAACGCCGACAGCATGCTGATCCCCACAGAGATGTTGCTTTGGCGGTCGCCAAGATTGGAGCCAAGCGCAATGTAGGCTATCATGCCAGCCCCAAATTTCTAACTATGCCATGCACATTGCCACCCTACGCAAAAACTCCCGCTATGGATTCGCCGCAATTTGAGCATTTTCCACCGATTATCGCGCTTCTGGACACAAAGTAATTCACGCGGAGCAAAACTTCGCTCGCACAGGTGGGGCATGACGTGCATTGAGGCTTTTGAACATTTCCCAAATATACATAGCGCAGGCCCTTGCCAGCCGCTATGCTCTTGGCCCTCTCCAGCGTTTCGATTGACGCGCTTGGAATAGTTTGCATTTTATGGGACGGATGGAACGCAGAAAAATGCAGTGGCACGTCCGGGCCAACATTTTCGCCCACCCAGTTTGCCAGCGCGGATATATCCCTTTCAGAGTCATTCAGGCTTGGGATAAGCAAATTTGTTATTTCCAGCCAAGTGCGTTTTGTGCGGGCTAGATGTATTATCGTCTCGAGCACCGGCTCCAGCCTGCCGCCGCAATAATTGGAATAAAATCCAGGGTTGATGCTCTTTAGGTCAATGTTGGCCGCGTCCATGGCGCCAAAAAACTCTTGCCTGGCCCCATCTTGGATATAGCCATTGGAAACCGCAATGGTTTTTATCCCCGCGCCATGGGCAACGCTTGCAACGTCTATGCAAAACTCCGCTGAAATTGTTGGCTCGTTGTAGGTAAAGGCTATCGCCGAGCACCCTTGCTCTAAAGCCATCTGGGTACACCTTTCGGCACTAAGGTTTTGCATAGCGCTATAGTCTCGGCTCGCGCTAAGGCCCCAGTTTTGGCAGAATGAGCAGCTTAGGTTGCAGCCCGGCTGGCCAAAGGACAGCACTTTTGTGCCGGGCAAAAAATGGTACAGTGGCTTTTTTTCCACCGGGTCGGCCACGGGCAAAGTTCCAAGGCCCCATGCCTTAGTCCAAAGACGGCCATCGTGAGCAAACCTAGCCCCGCATTTGCCAACGCCGCCATCGGGCATCATGCATTCGTGCGGACACAGCCCGCAAGTAATTCTTGCGTCCCCGCCGCTTGGCGGCCCCCACCATCTGGCTTGGTGCGTCATCAGGCTAGAATGGCTACAAGGTAGCCCACGCCAAAGGGCGCCTCGTATGAAAGCACCTTGGCGTCCGGCGACTTGCCGCCAAGGGCTCCGGCGGCTATGGCCATTGACTCGCTGGAATCTTCTGCGGCCAAGTCGCGCAGATCCAGTGGGATGTGCGAGGCTTTTTCAAGCTCCCCCGCTTCAACGTGTTCCCTGAATGACTTGTCAAACATGTGCGCACTGGGATGGTAACCAGACGGGGCGCCATATTGTAGCCGATGGCTCATGTCGCCCGATGCGATTATGGCCGTGCTACCCCCGTACTGCCCGCAGGCCAGCTTTAAGAAGCGGCCAAATTCGTTGTGGGTGTGCTGGGGAGTTTTCCAAGGGAACCCCAGAATGAATACAGGGCCCTTGTAGCCTGCGCCCGCCAAAAACCACAGGGGCACCGTGGCGCCATGATCCAATTCTTCCAGTTCCACCAATTCCACCGAAAACTCGTTGTCTTGGGCAATGCTGGCCAAATGGGCGTAGAAGCTCCTGTCTAAAGGGGGAAATTCCAGCTCCAAGTCTGACCTTCCAAACGCCTTGAATCCGCCCTTGATGGCACCCGACATGCCAACGCAGGCGTATGCGTTTGGGTAGCGGTTCAAATGGGGGTCCAGCAAAATGACCCTGTCTGGCTTAGAGTCTGCCACCGCCTTGGCCGCACTGGCCATCGCCTCGGTTGTGGCCGCGCACTGCCCCGACCTGCTGCCGCCGATGGGCGGAATCACAATGGGCGCGTGGCACATGAAAACGGCACGCGAAAAAATGGCATCTTGCATCAACTACCTCTATTTCAGTTTACCTTTTTCGACAAGAAGATTGTAGCCATGCGAAAGAATGGAGAGGGGCCAAGATCATCTGAAGGCAGACTAGAAGCCACCCGTAAGGAAGCCTCTGACGGCCCCGCCCAAGATTCCACTAGCCATATTCAGCCAACCTTCTTCAGGTTTTATTTTTGTGTCCTTTAGCACCTGCGCTATCATCATGGCGTTATGCTCACATAGTTTCATGGATTCGTCTGCGGTCTTTTTGGCCTCACCAGCCATCTTCCTAGCCTCTATGGCCAAGACCAGCGCAGCAACGGACGCCATGAGCGCTATGATACAAATGGTCAGAAAGACGATTGTCATTGACATTCCCATTCTCCTTTAGATGGCCTAGCACCCGCCAAACTGGCTGCGAGCCATAGGCATTACCTGTATAGTACTAATTGTAATTCATGTAGAGCCGCAATCAATTTCGTTCCTTCAAAAACGTGTTCGATTTGGAGTTCTTGGTTGGGCAGCACCAATAAGCGGATAGAATTAATTATGTACGTCCACGTCCATCATGTTCCAGTGCCGCCAAAACCTCCCAAGCTGCCCAATGATTGGCCATTTCAGCTTAGGAAAGAAGGAAGCGCGAACCGCAAGCTGGAATCTGTCAAGGGCGCATCGCTGCCGGGCTTCGATGGGAAATGGCGCCTATTCAGCGTTGAAGACATTTCGGGCGCTGGAGGGGGAATGAGCCTGAACACGCCATTTGGGCGTGGCGGCCTAATTCAGGCGGGAAGCTATATTTTTCGCCCCTACCGCAGGGGCGGCCTGATGGCACGCATCAACAGCGGCACATATTCATCGCCGCTGCGCTTCGAGTTTGAGTTCGTTGTTCACGAAGCGTTATGGAACGCTGGATTCCCAACGGTGGAACCCATAGGCTATGCCTACAGGAGACACTATCTGGGTTATAAGGGCGTATTCATTACGAGGGCGGCGGACGCCCACCCTTGGCCCTTGCACTGGGGGCGATCCGGCTCTGGCGGCCACATCGTTCAAGTGGCAGCATTGATAAAGGCACTGGCCTCTTGGGGGCTTTGGGCGCCAGACCTAAACGCGGGCAATTTCATAGTGGGGGCCAACGGCCAAATGCTGGCGCTGGATTGGGACAAGGCCATGTGGACAATAAAATGGAGACTGCTGAAAAGATATTGGGCAAGGCTGAGGCGAAGCTTGATAAAACTAGACGCGCCCCAGCCTATGATTGAAGAAATAAGACACGTATTAATGGACAATGGACTATGAGCAAAAATCTAAGCATGGCGATCCTCACTGGCGCGGGGATCAGCGCAGAATCTGGCATCAAGACATTTAGGGACGGAGATGGCCTTTGGGAGAACCACCGCATAGAAGACGTGGCCACGCCGGAAGGCTTTTTCCGCAATCCCGAATTAGTCCAGCGCTTCTACAACGAGCGGCGCAAACAGTTGCAAGAAGTGTCGCCCAATGCGGCGCACACGGCCCTTGCCGAGCTTGAACAAGGATGGCCCGGGCCATTTCTTTTGATAACGCAAAACGTGGACGACCTGCACGACAAGGCCGGCAGTGTTTCATTGCTGCACATGCACGGCGAATTGAAAAAGGTTAAGTGCTTAGCCTGCGGCCGGGTTTCAAGATGGGAAGATGACGTGCTGCCCGATTCAAAATGCCCGGCTTGCGAAACTGCTGGCAAGCTGCGCCCCCACATAGTATGGTTTGGCGAAATGCCCCTGGAATTGGACAGGATAGGTGCATTTTTAAGGGAATGTAACTATTTTGCAGCCATAGGGACCAGCGGCAACGTGTACCCTGCTGCGGGCTTTGTCCAATGGGTGCCGCCCGAATGTCACACCATCGAGCTGAACCTAGAACCCAGCATGGTGAATAGCGCGTTTTTGGAAAGCCGCAAAGGCCCAGCTACAAAGATTGTTCCCGCATGGGTCCGTGAGATGCTGTCACAGACAAAGCACTGAAACCAGAGGCACCGCTGGGCCCCGCGCACTTATTTCACCCACTTATCCAGCCAAGCGATGACCTCGCTGTGCCACTGTATGCTGTTCGCGGGCTTTAGCACCCAGTGGTTTTCATCGGGGAAGTACAGCAAGCGGCTGGGTACGCCCTTGCGCTGCAGCGCGGTAAAGGTGCCTATGCCCTGCGTGTCAACCACCCTGTAGTCCCTGCCCCCGTGGATTACCAAGGTGGGGGTCTTCCACTTTGTGACGTGGTCTATGGGGTTGTGCTTATTGTAGTAGGCGGGGTTTTCCCAAGGCGTGCCCTTGTGCTCCCATTCGGGGAACCACAGCTCCTCGGTGTTGTAGTAGGCCATGCGCTCATCTAGGTTGCCATCGTGGCACACCAGTGCGCGGAAGCGGTCGGGGGCCTGCCCGGCTATCCAGTTGATCATGTAGCCGCCATAAGACGCGCCGGCCGCGCCGATTTTTTTGCCGTCTAGGAATGTGTATTTTTTCAACGCGGCGTCCAAGCCCTTCATAAGATCCTCGAATGGTGCGCCGCCCCAGTCGCCGTTGATTGCATCGGTGAAGTCCTGCCCATATCCGACCGAGCCATGAAAATCAACCATGACAACGGCGTATCCGGCGCCCACGTAGGTCTGCGGGTTCCAGCGATAGTGGAAGCTGTTGCCAAAGCTGCCCTGCGGGCCACCATGAATCAAAAAGGTGACGGGGTATTTTTTGGCGGGGTCAAAGTTGTAGGGCCTGACCAAATAGCCATAGACCGTCTCATTTTTTGCGCCCGTGAATGTGAACTGTTCGGGCTGGCCCATCAGCGCGGCCTTGACCTTGGCTTCGTTGATCTTTGTAAAGGCTTGCAGGCCCTTGCCGTCCATGCCTATGGTAAAAAGCTCGGCGGGGGAGTTCATGGTGTTGCGGCTGAATATTATCTTTCCGTTGGCCAAGAACTGCGGAGAAGAGTTGGAGCCATCGGCGAGTATGGTGCGCGTTGCGCCACTGGTGGCATCAATGGCGAAAATGGCCTTTTGGCCCAAGTGGTCTGCGGTGCAGATGATCTCTTTTCCGTTGGGAGTCCACGCAAATTCGCTTATGGAGCGGTCTCCGAACTTGCCAGAGTCGAAGCGAAGGACAATCCTTCGCTCGCGCTTGGTGGTTAGGTCGCGGATCATCAAATCTTGCCTGTCCGCCTCATAGCCGGCCTTGGTCATAGCCACGTACGCCAATTGTTTCCCATCTGGAGAAAATTGCGCTAAGTTGTCCAGCGCAGGGTTGGACGTGATTCTCGCTGGCTCTTTGCTGCCATCCGTTGGCACCTCCCAGAGGTCAAGGTTGGTACTCCAAGCCTCTTTCTTGCCTTCCACCCGTGCTGTAAAGATAAGCGTCTTGCCGTCCCCGCTGATGGCATACTCTTCGCTGCCGCCGTATGGCATCGTAGGCGCATCGCCTTCTAGCTTAAGCGTCAAATCCTTTGCCGCGCCAGTTTTTAGGCTGAAATAAAACAAATGGTTGCGCGTTCCATCCTTCCAGGTGTCCCAATGGCGCGCGAACAATTGGTCGTACACCATGCCGGTTGACTTGCGCTCATCGTTGGCGGTTTGAATTTTTTTTGTCTCTTCCAACGACTTGCCGGGGAACACGGCCATAGAAAGTATCAAAAAGTCACCAGTGGAGCTAATTTCCACCGCATTTACGTCTAGCGGCAAGTAAGTCACCTGGGTGACCAAGTGAGGTTCGGCTGTGCTAATTTTCCACACTTGCGAACTGCCAGATTTGGAAGACAAAAAATAGACGCTGCCATCCTTTGCCCAGCGCGGGCTGGATGCGGACATGCCTTCCGGCGTTATTTTTTTTGGCCTAGAATCCATGCCCACCAGCCAAAGGCTGCTGCGCCTCCTGTTGGCCGCCAAGTCTGTTACCGAACACGAATAGACAACCGCGCCGCCATCGGGGCTGACCCTAAACTCGGTAATCCTGTCTATCGCCAGCAAGTCGTGGACAGAGAAAGGTTTGGCCTCCTGCGCCACAGAAAATGCAGATGCCGCCAAGCAGGCAGAAAGAATAATGGGCTTGATCATAAAGACCTCCAAGCTGATTTCTCTTTAAGGATACCTTGATTGGCAGCTATTGGAACGATCATAATCCCAAAAAGCAACACTCTTAAATTTTCTTTGTGAAACTATGGAATTTTTGGGGCTTCGCATGAGGCAACCATGCTAAGCCGCGTTCTTTGTTTTGAACGCAACTTGACATAAAACTAGCGAGAACGCTACCTGTCCAATTCCCCGGCTATGATGTTCATCGAGCCCAATTCCGCAAGTGCATCGGCTATGAGGCGGCCCTTGATTTTTTCGTCTAGGCTGCTGAATATCGGGTAGCACGGCGGGCGCACGTGTATGCGGTATGGGCTCTTGCCGCCGGTTGAGACAATGTAAAAGCCCAACTCGCCATTTGCGGCTTCAGTCGCGCTGTACACTTCACCCTCGGGCATTTGGATTCCGTGCATCACCAGCTTGAAGTGGTGCATCAGACATTCGGAGCGGGAATAGACTTTTTCCTTTGGCGGCAGGGCCACTTTGTAGTCTTGAATCAGCACAGGGCCTGGCCCTATCTCATCGAGGCGCTTTAGGCACTGCTTGACGATTACTAGGCTCTGGCGCATTTCCTCGGCACGCACAAGATAGCGGTCGAACACATCGCCAGTGGTGCCAACGGGGATGTCGAAGTCGTATGTTTCATAGCCAAGGTATGGCTGCGCCTTTCGCAGATCGTGTGCCACTCCGCAGGCCCTCAGGCATGGGCCAGTGTAGCCCCACGAGATGGCCTGTTCCGGCGTAAAGGCGCCAACGCCCTTAGTGCGGTCAACCCATATCGCGTTGCGTGACAAAAGCCTTTCCATTTCGTCAATGGTCTTTGGGCAGCTTTCCAAGAACTTTTGGCACAGGGGCACAAAGTCTTTTGGAATGTCCCGCATCAGGCCGCCAATACGCGCAAAGCTGGTGTGCAGGCGCTGGCCAGCGGCCATCTCCAACAGGTCATAAATGGTTTCTCGCTCGTGGAACAGGTACAGGTACGAAGAAAAGGCCCCGATGTCAACGCCGTTGATGCCTATGCAAACCAAGTGGTCGGCTATTCGCGCCAGTTCAGACACTATCACCCTGATGACCTTGCTCCTCGGCGGATCCTCGATGCCCAGCAGCTTCTCAACGGCAAGGGCGTAACCCACGTTGTTCATCACGGAAGAGCAATAGTTCAGGCGGTCGGTCAGGGGCATGAATTGGGCATACGACAGGTTTTCGCCAAGTTTTTCAACCCCCCTGTGCAGGTACCCAATTTCTGGCTCGGCCTTGATGATGTTTTCGCCCTCTAAGTGCAAGATGATCCGCAGTGTGCCATGCGTGGATGGGTGGCTCGGCCCAAAATTGAGCACCATCCGCCCGCCGTGGGCAGGGTCATTCTGCGCGTTGGCCTCGATGTAGTCTTCAGTTTCGGCAGGTGTTTGTGTCATTTGCATGTTTGGCTCTGTTCAATGTGGTAAAAAGATTAGGCAGTTAGCTCTTGCCATTCGCTGTCATTCGGCCAAGGATTTGGCACCCGCAGAGTACGACGCACCCATGTCCAAATCGCACCATGCGTCCCCACCGTCAAGCTGGAAGTCCTTCCTCAAGGGATGGCCCTGAAAGCCCTCCCACATCATCAATCTCTTTAGATCAGGGTGCCCCTCAAAAGGGATGCCGAACATGTCAAAGACTTCGCGCTCGAACCAAAGAGCACCCTTGTGGATGGGCGTGATGCTTGGCACGGGCTGGCCCTTGGCAGTTGGGGCCTTTACCCTAAGCCTTTCTTGGCTAACCAAGTTTTGAAAGTGTACCACCAAGTCGAATCTGGGCTGCCTGTCCGGCCAATCAACTGCGGTAAGGTCAACCATCATTTGATAGCCTTCGCCAAAAATGAACTTGACCACGTCAAAGTATTTCTGCAGCGACACCACAATTGTTTTGTCGCCGCGAAAGTCGTGGCTGGCTTCTATGGCCCCGGGCATGGCTTCATTGATGCGTTCGATGATCATCTTGCCTCCGCTACCAAATCTTAGATTGCCCGGCAGCAGCCGCTTCGACATACATCCGCTGCAGCGCGTCCTGGGCTGACAGGCCCGAATCTTCGAGTTCTTGCTGTCTCTCCATGCTCTTGTAAAAGGCCGCCAGATTTGGCCCTCTGTCCTTGAACGTCTCGCGCATCATTTTTTCTTGCAGCTCCACCACGCCCTTGATGATGGCTTCGGGGCGAGGCGGGCAGCCAGGGACGTAGATGTCAACGGGGATGATGCGGTCAATGCCCTGCAGCGTGCCATAGGTGCGATACACGCCGCCAGAAGAAGCGCAGGCCCCAACGCATACAACCCACTTAGGCTCACACATCTGCGCGAAAATTGTTCGCAGCACCGGTGCCTGCTTTTTGGTAATGGTGCCAAGCACCAGCAGCAAGTCAGACTGCCGCGGACTAAAGCGCATGGCCTCCGCACCAAATCGGCTGAAGTCGTAGCGGCTGGTCATCAGGCTCATAAACTCGATGGCGCAGCAGGCGGTGCCAAAGGGCAGCGGCCAAAGGCTATTTTTTCGGCCCCAGTTGACAACGACTTCCAGCTTGGTGGTTATCCAAGATTCCACATTCTCTCTTAGCGTTTTTTCCATTGGTTGCAATGCCGTCTGGCTCATTTCAGCGCTCCCACTCTAACGCGCCCTTGCCCCATACATAGACGAAGCCGACCAAAATAGTGGCCAAGAACAAAAGCATCGGTATGAAGGTGTGGGGCGCGTTCTTAAAGTTCACGGCCCAGGGCAGCAAAAAGGCAATGTCCACATCGAACAAAATGAATAGCACGGCGGTCAGGTAAAACTTGACGCTGTACCTCTGCCTAGCGTCCTCCTGCACCAGAGGCACGCCACATTCGTAGGTGGTGGTCTTGTGTGGGTCAGGGTTTCTAGGCTTGAACCTCAAAAAAGGCAGCAGCCAGCCAGAGGCGAATAGCGTGAACGCGCCCACGCCAATGGCCAACAGCAGCAGCAGGAGAATCGGCAAAAATGGGTTGAATGGTGTACTCATGGCCCTCCCTCATGGCCTAATGACCTAATGATATTGTAACCGCATAATAGAAATCTGTGCTTATGGCTATTTTGGATCAAAAAATTGCAATTCGCTAAATCCCAGCTTGGGGTTAAGCGTCAAGTTCTATGTTTTTCAAGATAATTGAGCAGGCAAAAACAAAGAAACACGACAACTTAGCCGCAAGATGGCAGACAACGCTGGCGCGGTGAAGGGTTGAAACTATCGCAACAACCAACCATCAGGGGTCAGCTCTTGAGCCTCATCAAGTCCAAGATAACCACAAGCATCATGACTGCGGCCATAAGGTAAAAGCCTATGGCCAATATTTTTTCTTTTGTCTCGATGGTTATGTCTTTGCGGCGCAGTTTTTCAAAGAGCAGGATGCATATGTGTCCACCGTCCAAAAATGGTATGGGCAGGGCGTTCAGCACGGCCAAGTTCATCGAAATGAACGCGGTCATAAAGCAATAGACCTCCCAGCCGGCCTTTGCCGCTTCGCTGCCCAGTTTGACTATGGCTATTGGGCCGCCGATGTCCTTGATGCTGGACTGAAAGCTGATCAGTTTCCAGAACCCTTGCACCACCAAGGCTCCAAGTGTAAATGTTTCCTTTATCGCCTTTGGGACGGCGTACAGGAAGTCCATGAACACTAATGGCCTGTCTGGTTTTTCGTTCATAACCTGCGTGGCCGAGATGCCCAAGAACCCTATGCCCCCTTGAAGCCTCGGCGTTAGCGTCATGTCCTTTAATTCTCCATCCCGTTTTATTTGAACCTCCAGCGGCTGTTCCGGGCGCTCCCTTATGTAGGGCACCACTTGGGTGTTCCAGTCACTGCCCGGCAGCGTCAAGTCGCCAATGCGGATGAGCTCATCACCCGTGACAAGCCCGCCGGCCTGGGCCGCAGAACCCTCTTGAACCTGCACATTGACTGACCTAACCGAGTACCTGTCGCTGCCGACATTCACGGCATACAGCAGCACGGCGCATGCGATCACATTGGCTATTATTCCGCCCGAATAAAAAAGTATGCGCCTTCTGGCCGGCTGTTTGAGAAAGCCGTAGGGGTCTTCCGCGCCTGGCTCTTCTGGGTTGAACCCCGCCAACTTAACGTAGCCGCCCAATGGCAGGATGGACAGGCGCACGTCTGCCTCGCGCCATTTGAACAGGGTTACGCCCGGCCCAAAGCCTATGTTGAATTTTTCAACGGGCATGCCCATATACATTGCCGCCAAAAAATGGCCCAGCTCATGCACGATGATGAGACCAGCCAGCATGACGATTGGCCCCAATATGCCGCTGCCGGGGATTGCTAGGGCAAACAGAGAGACACACGCCGCAGTGCAGACAGAGAGTGCCAGATGCGGCGCAGGAACGCCCCTAGCCCCCTTGTTTAATTGATGCTTTGCTGTCATTGCAAATCCTCGACAAATTAATATTGTAAATTGAGCCTATTGCAAAACCTAGCTGTTTTTGGATAGTGATGCTTTGTTGTAGTAATAAACGGGTAGGGGCGATTTGCAAACGGGGTTAGGCCCTAGCCCCTGCCCCCTGATACCTGATCTCTGCTCCTAATCCATTTTTTCGCTATCTCCCTAGCCTTTCTATCCGCCTCCATCACTATGTCCAAGTTCAGTGCGGGAACGCTGGCCTGGGTTTCCAGCGCGTGGCTTATGGTGGCATGGATGCCCCACAGGCCCATTCTGCCATCAAGAAATGCTTTAACAGCTTCTTCATTTGCGGCGTTTAGTATGGCGGGAGCGGTGCCTCCTTCTTCCATCGCGCCATACGCGAGCGCTAGGCATGGAAAGCGCTGCATGTCGGGCGGCTCGAATGTCCATGTCCTTTCAACGTCCCAGTCATAATATGGCACTGGCCCTGCCATGCGCTCGGGGTACAAAAGGGCGTACTGTATGGGCAGCTTCATGTCGTTTACGCTTGCCTGAAGCTGATACGTTCCATCGCTGAATCCCACCATTGCATGAACTTGGCTCTGGGGATGGATCGTCACCTTTATTTGGGATGGCTCTAGGCCAAATAGGACAGAAGCTTCTATGACCTCTAGGCCCTTGTTCATAAGCGTCGCGCTATCAATGGTGATCTTTGGGCCCATCTTCCAAGTTGGATGGTTGAGGGCTTCTTCTATGGTGCAATTGACCATGCGCTCCAGCGACCAGTCGCGGAATGGGCCGCCGCTTGCGGTTATTCTTATTTCCCTGATAGTGTCGGGTGTGCGCTGTGCCAGTAGTTGGTGCAGGGCCGCATGTTCGGAATCCACTGGCAGCAGTTCGCCGCCGCCACTTTGAAGCGCCGCCCTCATCAGAGCCCCGCCCACCACAAGGCTCTCTTTGTTGGCTTGGCATACGCGCTTTCCCGAAAGAAGCGCGGCCTCGGTACTTGCCAGCCCGGCGCTGCCCACCACGGCGCATAACACAGTGTCGGATTCTGGATAATTGGCACATTCCATCAGTCCTTGCGCCCCGCTAATGATTTCTGGTGCATAGCTAAGGCTTTTTTTTAGGACTGCCGCGTCTTCTTGCCTGTCAATAGATACCAGCTTGGGCCTAAATTTTTCGCATTGGGCCTGCAACAACTCTATGTTTCGCCCTGCGGCCAATGCGACAACCTGCAAGCGGCCAGAGTGCGCCTCAACAACGTCCAGTGCGGATTTGCCAATGGAACCCGTGGAGCCTAATATGGACAGTTTTCTCATCGGGTGCTGGATCAATTCAGCCCATGAATTAGGTGGACGTACAGATATAGCACCGGCGCGGCAAAAACTAGGCTATCTATGCGATCCAAAATTCCCCCATGCCCAGGTATGGCGATGCCAAAATTGCTGTCCTTTATGCCCGCGCTGCGCTTCCAAGCGCTCTCCACCAAGTCGCCCAAAAGGCCAAAGATGCCCAACAATATGGCTATTGCAACTGCGTCAACCCAAGTCCAATCGGTGCATACAAAGCTTTTGATTATGGATGCGCCAGCCATGTTGCCTACAAGGTTGCCAAAAGCCCCTTCCCAAGTTTTCTTGGGGCTTATCTTGGGCGCCAGCTTATGTTTGCCGAACTTGCTGCCCAAAAAGTACGCGCCCGCATCCCCCAGCCACACAATCAGAAACAGTGCCAGCAATAGCCGAGCTCCTGTATTTGTCAGCGTTGTCTCGTTGAACATGAACAGTTTTTGCTGGAAGCCCAGCCCAATGCCCAAATATAGCCCTGCAAGGATTGTAATGCCTTGGCTGGGCAGCGCATTGTCGAGATTGTGTTTGTAAAACAGGGCAGAAAAGTGGACAATCGCTGCGCCGACAAACAGCACGAGCCATAGTGGGATTTTGTCTTCCATGCCAAGGCCCCACAGATAGCAGTGCGCCAAGATACCCCACGCCAAAATGGCACCCGCCGAAGCACTTGGGAAGTGCCCCATTTTTCTGCCTATCATCGCGGCCTCCCGCGCCCCTAAATAGGCCGCGACTGCGAGGAAACCCAAGTAGGTCAGCTTGGCCCAAGCCTCTGATCCATACCAGAGAAGGGTCAAAAAGATGGCGGCATAAACTACCGTGCTGGCCAACCTCGCCGCTAGGTTTTTTTTGTCCAGCCTATTTGCTGTTTCTTGGGCCATCGAAGAACCTCCGGCAGATTTAGTGACCCCCAATCAAAATAATTGGTGCGGGTAAAGCCCGCATCCACAATTGTCAATTGTCAATTGTCAACTGTCAATTGTTATACTCCCCCAAATCGCCTTTCGCGTACCGAAAACGCTTCCAGGGCTTTGTTGAACTCTTCACGGGTGAAATCCGGCCAATGGCAAGAGGCAAAATAAAATTCGGCGTACGCGCATTGCCACAGCAAAAAATTTGAGATGCGCTGCTCGCCCGATGTGCGTATCAACAGGTCAACGTCCGGTACGCCTTTTGTCCAAAGCCTTTCTTCTATGGCGGCTTCATCTATCTGCTCTGCGGTCAATCCATCAGCTATGCACTTCTTGGTGGCCCTAGCTAATTCGAGGCGCGAGCCATAGTTGACAGCCAAGTGGAACGTCATCGCTGAATTGCCCTCCGTCGCGGTCTCCAAATCACGGGCATCCACTTGGATGCCCTCGGACATGGATTCTAGGTCGCCCAAAAAGTGAAAGCGGATGCCATTCTCGCAGAGCCTATTTTTGACCATCCTCATGTATTGCCTAAGAATGCTCATGATAACTGTGATTTCTGAATCCGACCTGCGCCAGTTTTCAGTTGAGAAAGCATACAGAGACAGATGCTTAACCCCAGCCTTTGCCGCAGCATCTACGATGTCCTCTACCAGCGCCACGCCCGCTTTGTGGCCCTTGATCCTTGGCAGCCCCCTAGAATTGGCCCATCTCCCGTTGCCGTCCATGATTATGGCCACGTGGCGTGGTACGTTCAATTAGTCTCCCTCTTTAAAATACTAGTTTAAGCGATATTTAATCACCTTGCTGCTCGCTTGGTTTTCGGAAAAAATTGACAATTGACAGTTGACAATTGACAATTTAGCTATTGATGCGGGCTTCGCCCGCACCGAATGCTGTGCAAAATGCGGCACATTTGGGGAGTTGCAAGCATCTCGTACAATGATCAAAGCAAAGGACAATCCATGGCCCCATACGTAAGCGTCGTGATCCCAATCTACAATGAAGAAGCCAACATAGAGCGGCTTTGGGCGCGGCTCTCCAAAGTGCTACAAGGCTTTGACGAAAAGGGCTGGGAAGTGGTGATGACCGATGACGGGAGCCGCGACAAGAGCCTAGAGATGATATTGGAAATTGCCAAAGCGGAGCCAAGGGTCAAAGTGGTAGAGTTCAACAGGAACTACGGCCAGCACTCGGCCATCTTTGCCGCTTTTGCCCAAGTAGAGGGCAAAATAGTCATCACGATGGACGCTGACCTGCAAAACCCGCCAGAGGAGATACCAAACCTTGTCGCAAAGATGGAGGAGGGCTTCGACGTAGTTGGCGGGTGGAGGCAGGGGAGGGGGCGGAACGACAGCATTTTCCGTACTCTGCCCAGCAAAATAGTGAACGCTATGACGCGAAAAACAACGGGCGTTAGGTTGAACGACTATGGGTGCATGCTGCGCGCGTACAGCCGCGAGGTGGTTGACTCTATGTTGCAGTGCAGAGAGCGCAGTAGCTTCATCCCGGCCCTTGCCAACAGCTTTGCCAAGCGAATAACCGAAATCCCTGTCGCCCACGCCGAGCGTGCAGCGGGGGATTCCAAGTATGGCCTTTGGCGGCTGATCAACCTGCAATTCGACCTATTGACCAGCTTCAGCCTTCTGCCGTTGCAGATGCTCTCCGTGCTTGGAGTGGCAATAGCTTCGCTTGGTTTTTTGCTGTTCGTAGGTCTGATTATCTATCGTTTCCTAGACCCGGAGGGAACCGTTGGCGGCGTATTTACCCTTTTCGCCATACTCTTTTTCTTTGTGGGCTGCCAATTCGTGGCCTTTGGCCTGCTGGGGGAGTACATAGGGCGCATCTATGTCGAAGTCCGCGACAGGCCCAAGTACATAATCAAAAAAATACACTCAAAAACTAGGGGCTAGGAGCCGTCACGCGGCCTCTTGTAACTTGTAACTGCTATTAGCCTTTTCTCTTTTTTGCCTTGGCGCCATAGCTGGAAGACGATTTATAGGATTTGTCCTTGTCTTTCTTCTTTGCCCCGGTTTTTGACTTGGCCGAATAGCCGTCGCTGGATGAGCCTCTTGGGGAAAAAGATTTTTTTTGCCTTTGTGCGGCCCATTCGGGCATGGTGTTTACCTTTTTGGACTTTTTGGGGGTGTCGTATTTGTCCTCTTTTTCCCTTTTGGCTTTTTTGTCCTTGCTATCCTTTTGTTCCTTTTTGCCCTCTTTGGCGTTTTTGTCCCTTTTGTCCTTCCAGTCTTCGAAGAAACCCTTTGTTTTGCCTTTGTCATCGCGCCGTTGGTATCCGGCCCTGCTGGCGCGGCCTGGCCTGTCTGCCGAGGCTTCTCTTTGCTTTTCTCGTTTTTCTTGCGGGCGCGATGAGCTGCGGCGCTGTTTGGGCTCGAAATCTTTTGGCTTTCTCTTGTTGAGTTCGGGAGCATCTGGCAGGTCAAAGCCAAGATGCGCGTCGTCTTCTATCATTGACAAAAGCGCGGCCACCAACTGTTCGGCTGGCCGATTCTGCAACATCTCCGCCGCCAATGATTCAAACGCAGGGGCCTCCTGCTTGCTGACTCTCTCGGATAGGCGGTGAACCCGCTCTTTGCGTATCTCTTCGGGGCTTGGCACGGCTCGCCATTCAAGCTGCAAACCGCCCCGCCTAGCCCATGCCAGCAAAATCCTGCTCTCCTTGTGACCAACCAGCGAGAGCGAAGTCCCCTTGGAGCCTGCGCGGCCAGTGCGGCCAGTGCGGTGTATGTAGTTTTCAAACTGCGTGGGTATGCCAATGTTGACCACTAGGGGCAGCCCTTCTACGTCTATGCCACGCGCTGCAACGTCGGTGGCGACTAGGTAGCGCAAACGGCCAGACTTGAAGCTGCCCATTATGCGGTTTCTGGCACCTTGGTTGAGGTCGCCATGCAGGTAGTCGGCTGCAAGGCCGGCATTGCGAAGGGCCTCGGCAACTTCTTCCGTCTGCAATTTCATCTTGGTAAATATCAGCGCGGCGCTTGGCTCATCGTGCAACAGTAAGTTAGCCAGAGCCTTGGTGTGCAGATGGTCTGCTATCAAGCATGCTGTATGGTTTATGTCCGCGTGTTGGGCAACGCCGCCCGATTCTGTCATTTCAGCGCGGTGAGGGTTTTTAAGGAATCGTTTTGCAAGGCTTGCTATTGGCGCTGGAAGTGTGGCTGAAAACAAATACGTCTGCGGCCCCGAAGGCACTTCTGACAGTATCCTTTCAACGTCTTCTATGAAGCCCATGTTCAGCATTTCATCGCATTCGTCCAGCACTACCATGTGGATATGCGACAAATCCAGAGTGCCGCGCTCCATGTGATCCATCACGCGCCCTGGCGTACCCACGATAACCTTGGCTCCTTCCGAAAGAGACCGCAGTTGTGGGGTGTAGCTCATGCCACCGACAAGCTGGGCCATGTCAAGGCTGCGGTTGACGCTCCGCAGTTCGTGCGCTACTTGCTGCGCCAGTTCCCTTGTTGGCGTCAAGATGATCGCCTGTGGGTGCCTGTCTTCTTTTAGCCTGTGCATCAGTGGCAATCCGAAGGCGAGCGTTTTCCCGCTGCCCGTGCGGCTTTGCACCAATAAATCCCTTCCTTCCAACCCAGGAGCAAAGCACTCGCTCTGTACAGGTGTTGGAGATGTAAAGCCCCTATTCTCTAGGGCGACCAAGTATGGCGCATCGCACCCCAATGATTCAAAAGTAGAATTTTCCAAGCTTGCTCCCTGCACACTGTCTGCGCTTTGCCGACCATTTGCTTAATTTGCGAAATGTCGGCATTCGCAATATTTGTTTGGCCGACCCGCCCAATAGTAGTATTTCCAAAAAGGCATGGCCGCGCAAACCCAAACGAATATTATCTCATAATGCTTTGGAAATGTCTTTATTTTTTTTGCGTGTGGGCGAAACGATGACCTTTATCCGCTTGCCGTCACGCATTACGTCAAAGGACAGCGGCCCGTCTGCAGGCTCCTGCTCAATAAGATCCCACAGTGCCTCTTGGTTGTCCACGCTCTTGCCGCGCAGGCCAACTATGACATCGCCAACTTCTGGCACTCGGCCATCCTTGGATGGCTTCAGTCCTTTTAAGCCCGCCTTGAAGGCCGGTGAATCGGCTTCGACGTATTGTATGACCACGCCCTTATGGACACCAAAATAGCTGCCAGCCACGATGGCGGACAGGCTGACGAATCCCAAAACCGGTCGTTCTACTTGCCCTTTTTTCAGCAACAATGGAACTATCCGGTTCAACGTTCCCGATGAGAGACCAAGGTTGATCCCCGCGTGGGATATTTGGGGCCCTTCTATGAAAAAGCCCATTCCCACAAGGCGCCCTTCACTATCCAGCATCGGCCCGCCGATATTGCCATAGTTAATGGCTGCGTCCGTCTGTATCGCCCCCCTTGGCCCCGAATCCGAATCCCTGAGCGCCGACAATATGCCTGAACTAAGGCTGTAGTCCAAGCCAAATGGGTTTCCGATGGCATACAAGTCTTGGCCCACCTTTATATCCCCAGGCCGCGCAAGGGGCAAGGGACGCAGGTCTTTGAATGGCGCGAACACGCGCAGCACTGCGAGTCCATACTCCATGCTGCGCCCGATTATGCGCGCGCGGTATGTGTTTCCGTCCGCCAGCGTGACTTTTAGTTTGTCGGCCTCTGTCACTTGGTCGGACAAGGGATCCTTGATCAGCACCGCCGAATATGAGGTTATGATGTGCCCCTTTGTGTCCCAGACTATCCCTGTTCCAGATTCTGGGCGCAGGCTATAGACGCGGCCCGACCAATTGTCGCGGAAATCAAACTTTTCGGTTTCGGCATGGACGTACACTACAGAGTCGTGCGCCCTTGCAAATACTTCCGCCCTGCCCTTGTCTTCTTGCAACGGCGCCGCCAGCGGGGTTTCCGATGTTTGGCTTTTGCCCACGATTTGTTCTATTTCCCTGCATATCAAATCAACTGGGATGGCAAAACCTATGTTGGCATTTGCGCCAGAGGTGCTTATTATCATTGTGTTGATCCCAAGCATCCGTCCGTCCAGATCCATCAGCGGACCGCCTGAGTTGCCTGGGTTGATCGCTGCGTCTGTTTGCAGCGCCCCGTCTATTGGCTCTCCACGAGAAGATGCGATAGTCCTGTTCAAAGCGGAAATTATGCCAGCCGTCAGGCTTTGGTTTTCGCCAAATGGGTTCCCCAGTGCCAACACCGACTGACCCACCGCCGCGCTGGACGCGCTGCCAAGCGACATCGGTTTTATGCCGTTTGGCAAATTTTCCATTTTGAGTACTGCAACATCAATGCTTGGGCGCGCACCCACCAAATGCGCCCTAACTTCTGCCCCATCGCTTGTCGTAACTATGATGAGATCCGCAGGAACCAGCGAACCCCGCATTGGATCGCGCACGGCCACAACATGAAAGTTTGTGACGATGTGTCCAAGGGAATCCCATACAACGCCAGTGCCGCTGCCTATGGGGTCAACCAATGTACTCCCCGACCTGAAATCTTGGCGCCTTTCGCTTGCGTGGATGCCCACGACCGAATGGACTGCTTGACCAAAGGCTTTTGCGCTGGCGGCTTCTTTGGGGGATATGGGCGAAAGCGGAGCCGCTTCCCTATTGGTGCTAAGCAGTGCGCCGATTTCCTCGATAACTGTTTGCGATGGAATTGCAAAGTTGATGCCCGCGCTCCACCCGGAGGGGGAAGCAAAAGCGGTGTTGAGCCCCACCATTTGGCCCATGGAATCCAGTAGCGGACCCCCTGAATTGCCTGGATTCACCGAAGCGTCTGTCTGGATTACACCATTAATGGGGGTATCTGAAGGCGAGAGTATCACTCTGTCGAGAGCCGACACAATACCGCTGGTCAGGCTGTGGTCGTAGCCATACGGGTTGCCTAGTGCCAAGACCGAGCGGCCTACAGCCAACTCCGATGAGCGCCCAAGGAGTATTGGTTTCGCCCCTTTAATTGGGGTGTCCACCTTCAACAGCGCCAAGTCGCATCTTGGAATTGCTCCGACCACCCTTGCTCCATACTCCGCTCCATCTGCGGCCAGCACCGTCAGCGCGATTGAGTCAGCTTGCTCCGCGCCAAGCTGCCCATTGCCGCTGGCCACTAGGTGATAGTTGGTGACTATGTGTCCCAACTGATCCCATACGACCCCCGACCCTTGTATCCGCGACTGTACTTGTGAGCCTCCCTGAATGGCCTCCTTCAAAATTATCTGGACAACGCTATTTTTTGCCGCCTCAAACGCTTGGATGCGTGCCCTCTCGGACTCTGCCAAGGGTTTTTTTCTGGCCACGAATGGCCTAGGCTTTGCCCCTGCCCTAGCTTCGGCGATGGCCTTTTTTTCATCTTCTGGCAGGGCGGCGCGAGAGCGTTCTATCACCCCCTGGGGGCAAAGGTAAACCGCAAGAAAAAGGGCCAGCAGGCAACTGCGGGCGATCATCGTACTTCAACCATTGGCAACATATCCTAATGATGAATGATGATTGACTCCCTTTCAAGATTGCATACCGATTTGCAATCAAAAGAGTCTCTTGCAAAACCATCCCAAATCTTTTCTTGCTGCCGAACGGCGATTCCATCGTGCCGAATGGACACGCGGCAAGGTCATTTGCCGCTTGACCTCGGGATTGTGGTTCTTCGGCCTTTGGCGTTTCGCGCCGGGGCATGCAAAAACTTCCGGATGCTCACTGGGGGTTCGCTCGGTCCCACTCGCATGCGAGCGGCCCCCCCTCGCTACCCCCCAGGCCCCCTACTTTGCCTCGGATTTTTTTAGCTCTTCTTCTAACTGCTCAACCCTGGCTTTCAGTCTTTTTAACTCTTCTTCGATGCGCTGTTTTTTGGCCTCTGGAGTTAATGAGGGGCCTTCTCTCAATTCTGCGGGGAACACTTTGATGATGCCGGGGAACAATTCTAGGTTCTTCCAATCCTGTGCTGGCAATCCTTCAATGTCCAATCCATACCATTTCCTTAATTCTTCAGTTCGCACTGAGCCTTGGATTTTGGGTTCCTTTATCTGCTCTCTCTGCTTCAGCCTTGCGATTTCACGATTCTTCTTGTTTTTTTCACTTTGTTCTTTTACATACTCCCTCAGCTTCAGCCTTGCGATTTCATGATTCTTCTTGGATTCTTCAATCCGCTTCCTTAATTCTTCAAACTGAGCCTTGGTTTTTTCATTTTGCTTCTTTTCACGATTCTTCTTGTTTTTTTCACTTTGCTCTTTTATATACTCCCTCAGCTTTAGCCTTGCGATTTCATGATTCTTCTTGGATTCTTCGATCCGCTTCCTTAATTCTTCAAACTGAGCCTTGGATTTATCAAGTTGTTCCTTTCTCAACTCCTCGGCAAATTTCCTTGCCTGTTCCACTCGTTTTTCTAGTTCCTCTGCCTGTTCCATTCGTTTTTGTAGTTCCTCTGGATTTATTTTATTGATTGCTTCAACAACCGAGGGTAAATCACCGCTTAAAATGGGCTGCCCATTCCAAATGATCGGAGATCGGCCATTTGAATAGACGATTACCTTGCTGCCCGCGCCATCTTTGCCGTCTTCCGATATTTCAAACTGGACGGTGCCACCATCCTTGGGGGCCAGCGATGATTTGTGTGCCTCTACTGCTTTAATTTCATTGACTTGAACATCCAGCCAAGCCTGACCCTCGGCATCCAGTGGCTTTTCCTGCCCATCTACGCTATACGTCGTTTTTAGGCCGCTGGTTTCCTGCCGCAGATCCAAGCGACGGGTTATCCCGTCTCCTTTTTCTGCTATTACAAGCGAGGCCCCTTCGCCAAGGGCTAACCCATTTTTGGAACCCGAATCCAATTTGACATCGCCCTGCATGTTGACAAGCACGGACTTGCTGCCGTCCTTGATAATGATCCTCTGCCTCTCCAGCCTCTGCTGCGCCTCTACGCTGAAGCCCCAGAGGGCTCCCGCGCCGACCATGGACAAAAATGCCGCCGCAATGAGGCCGGCCCGGACGCCAAGCGACACTGGCTGAGAAATGCTTAGAATGCGCTGAATCCTTTTCATGAGAGACGCTCCATTGGCCGCGTGGGCCAGTTGTGGCGTGGCGTGGCTACCACGCAGGGTTTCAAGTTCGGCCAAGGCTGACGCATAATCAACCGCACTGCCGCAAAGCTTTGCCGCCTCGTCATCGCAACAGTGTTCGCGCAGCTCGCATATCTGGCCGGACAACCACCAAACGGCGGGATGATAGAAAAATAGAACCTCAACAACTGATTGGACTAAGTTGACAAGAAAATCTCGCCGCCTGATGTGGGCAAGCTCATGGGCCAATATGGCTTCCAGCGCGTCTGGCGGCAGATGCAGCAACGCAGAAGCAGGCAATAGCACCAGTGGCTTTATCCAGCCTATTGCCATCGGTGAACACAGCTTTTGCGATACCAATATTCTTACGCGCCCTGGAATCCCCAGTGTTCTTGACAGACTGGCGGCGCGCCACCTCCATTCTGCTGGAGCAGGGCTCGCCCAAAGTCTGATGTCACGCTTGAACCAGCACCAGCCTCCAAAGAGGCGCACCGAAAACACCAGCACGCCCACCGCCCAAATAACAGGGAGCTTTGGGATGATGCCCATGAACCACACCATTGCGCCCTCCCTTGGCTGCGCGATTGACTTGAGCGCCATTTCTGTTGATAGCTGAACAGGCCCGCTCATTAGATAGAAGACTGTGCCTGTGGCCACTATGACAAAGGCTCCCAGCGCACTGCAGGCGACCAAATACCTAAATTGAGAGCTTTTGTGGCGCATCAGGCGCAATAGAACCGCCGCCAAGGCGCATATCGCTGCTCCCTGCCAAAGCGAGTGCAGCAACGCCCAGCCAAGGCGTTGGAGTTCAACGGACTGCCATATCGCGGTCATTGCTTTGCCCCTTTTTCCTTGTCAATCAGTTCGCGGATCTGCTCCAACTCTTCCTTTGACGCTGGGCGCGCCCGAAGTGCCTGCATCACTAATTTCAGCGCGGAACCCCCAAAGGCCAGCGACATTAGATGATCAACCAGCGTGCGCTGCGTCTGGACTTCAGTGGCCGCCGGGGCGTAGATGTGGCTCCTCGCCGAAACATCGCGCACAACTATGCCCTTTTCTGTCATCACCTGTAACGTCTTTAGCACCGTTGTGTAGCCCAGCTCTTTCTCTTGGCTCAGCAATTCGTGGACGCGTCTAACGGTGCTAGGGCCCTCTTGCCACAATATTCGCAGCACCATCAATTCGGCGTCTGTGGGTCGTGGCGTTTTCATTTTTGTCCTCCCATTGCAAACTACAGCGATAAGTGTACGACATCATACGTATATGTCAATGAGTCAATTTTCCCTTTCGTTCCGCGAAATTTTTTTTAGATTGAAATAAACAATTTATTTTGCACGGGGTTTCATCTGTCAATAAAAAATCCGATATTTGCGCCAAATCGGGATTTTACGTACCCTTGCCTACATGGTTACACAGATTTTACATGCGCGAACCAAGATTGAAGCACCGCCCAGCCATTCTGAAAGGCGAAGGAGGATCAATACATGAAATTGATCATTGCATCTTTAACTGCAATCGTGGCCACCGCTGGCCTTTCGGCACAAGCCCTGCGAACCGACAGGGGGCTGCCCGAATACAAAAAAGTCGCCGGAGTGACGGGAAACCTCAACTCTATCGGCAGCGACACTCTCAACAACCTTATGTCGCTATGGGTAGAGGCCTTTCGCAAGGAATACCCAAATGTCAACATCCAAGTGGAAGGCAAGGGTTCTGGCACCGCCCCGCCCGCCCTCATCGAAGGCACGGCCCAGTTGGGCCCGATGAGTCGCGAGATGAAGAGCGAAGAAATAGACCAATTCGAGAAAAAATATGGCTACAAGCCCACCATGGTGGCCGTGGCCGTTGACGCCCTGGCTGTATTTGTCCACAAAGACAACCCCGTCAATTCTCTAAGTCTTCAACAACTGGACGGCATTTTTTCTAAGACATTCAAGAGCGGAAACGCCGACATAAAGACTTGGGGCGAAGCCGGCGCCACTGGCGATTTGACCGCTAGGCCGATTTCCATCTACGGCCGCAACAGCGCGTCTGGCACGTACGGCTACTTCAAGGAAATCGCTCTTTTCAAGGGCGACTACAAAGACACAGTCAAAGAGCAGCCAGGCTCTTCCTCTGTAGTACAAAGCGTCTCTTCCGATAGGTTCGGAATCGGCTACAGCGGCATCGGCTATTTGACTTCTGGCGTCAAGGCCCTAGCTATTGCCGACAAAACTGGCAGCCAGCCAAATGCGGCCAATTACGAGAACGCGATGAGCGGCAAGTACCCCCTCGCCCGCAATCTATACATCTATGTCAACAAGAGCCCCAAGGACGGTCTGCCGCCGGTTGTCAGAGAATTTTTGAAGTTCGTCCTCTCCAAGAGCGGCCAAGAGATAGTTGTCAAGGACGGCTACATGCCCCTGACGGCACAGATGGCCGCCGCAGAAATCCGAAAGATGGAAGCATCGTCAGCCGTTGGAACTAGAGTAGTGCATTACTAAATAACAAATGGATTCCGACCTGCAAAAAAATTCCAGATCCGCCAAGCGCATAGACCGCTTTATGTCTTGGCTCGTCTCGGCCGGCGGCGCACTGATAATCGCCGCCGTGCTGGGAATGATGGTGTTTATTGCATTGGAGGCCCTGCCACTGTTCAGGGGTGCCAAGATTCGGGAGCTGGGCAACCATAGCACTCTTGGCGCAAAAAACAGCGATGTTGTTTTTTTGCATGAATCTGGAAAATGCGCGGCCACGTTTAGCCTTACAGACGGATTCCGCGCATTGCCGCTTTTGCAAGATGACCAAAGGGCGCAGTTCGATGAAACACACGATGCAGGTGCGCCCGCGCTTCCTTGGAAGAGCGCACGAATGGCAAACGCCAGCGGCCTAGTGGTAGTGCAAGGTGCCAACGGCTGGGTTTATGCGGCGGAAATACACTGGGAAAAGGCAGAAGAACACATCAGCGCACACGCCGAATGGAGCGAGCCATACCTTGCATCACCAAACGATAATCTGATAGCAGCGAGGCCCGTAAGGGGCAGGGGGCCGATGGGCAGGCAGTCTCTCAAAATCGCCGCGCTAGATTCTGATTCGATACGCTTCGCCGCCGCCCAACCAGAGAACAGAATCGAGTGGGAAAAGTGGCCGCTGCCGTCAAATGCCACACCATCTGTGGCCGAATGGTCTGCAGATGGCTCGATGCTTTACGTGGGCACAAAAGAAGGCCAACTAATAGTGTTTGGGTCTGACAATGAATTGCCGCCGTCCGACTTTGGCGAACCCATAACCGCACTTGGCTTTGCACTGGGACACAATAGCCTGCTGGTTGGTGGGGGCAATGGGAAATTGGCGGCCTACCAAGTGATCCATCGGGATGGGACGGC
>JAITFL010000112.1 GCA_031281385.1 Holophagales bacterium | reverse complement strand
TATGAAAGGCTGGGCGTCTGCTTCGACGACATGGACGGCGAGTCATTTTACGAAGACAAGCTGGGCGCCACAGTAGAAGCCCTCAAAGCCTCTGACCTGCTGGAAGAAGGCGAAGGCGGCGCCAAAATAATCAGGCTGGACGATGTGGGCATACAGGCCCCCTGTATCGTCCTAAAGGGCGATGGAGCAAGCATCTACGCCACTAGGGACTTGGCGGCTGGCCTGTACCGCAAGTCGCGCTACAACTTCCAAACCTGCATATATGTCGTCGGCAGCGACCAAGTGCTGCACTTCCAGCAAGTCTTTGCAGTCCTCGACAAGCTTGACCCTTGGTTCGAAGGCAGAATGGTCCATGCCCCCTTCGGCATGGTCAAGCTGCCCAGCGGCAAGATGAGTACGCGCGAAGGCAACGTCATATTTTTGGAGGACGTGCTGGACGAGGCCGTATCAAGGGTGCTCGCCATCATAGAGGAAAAGAACCCCAATTTGGCAAACAAGCGCGAAATTGCCGAAATGCTGGGGATGGGAGCAGTCGTCTTTTTCGATGCGATGAACGACAGGGTGAAGCCAATAACCTTTTCTTGGGACAGGGCCATAGCCCTGGACGGCGACACGGGCCCGTACGTCCAGTACGCCCACGCCAGGATATGCTCAGTGCTAAGAAAAGCGGGGCAGGACGAGTCCGGAGTGGATTGGCCAACCTCTCCAATCCCCACGGAGCCTCTCTCTCCGAATGAGGCCAGGCTGCAATTTGCACAAATGAAAATCCCCAGCGACCTAGCGGGGCTGGCAAACCCGCATGCCCAGTCGCTTTTGTTCGAACTCGCAGGGCTACACGACGCCATTTTGACCGTGCAGCGCGAAAATATGGCAACGGCGCTTGCCAGGCAGCTATTGGCAATCGCCAAAACTTTTAGCGGCTTTTACACAAACTGCCCGATACTTTGGGAAGAAAACACAAAATCCGTGCGCAACGCCAGGCTATCTCTCTGCGCCGCAACAGCCAGGGCACTCCGCCAAGGCCTTTGGCTGTTGGGGATCAAGGCGCCAGAGGAAATGTAGCGGTGCAGTTGCCCCTTTACCCCAGTCTCTGACCCTTTTTTATACTTGGCCCCTCGCTACCCACAGGCCCTCTGGCGGGCATCTTTTTGAACAGCACTATCCTGTTGCTGTTGGTGCCTTTGGCGTTGTTGTCAACGCCCCAGATGTTTGCCGTCTTTGTGAAGGTCTGCTCGTTTATCATTATCCCCATAGGTTCAAATCCCACGCCCAGCCCAAGGGGGAGTATTATTTCTTCTAGGTTTACCGTCCCCTTTTTGACCTCACCCACTTCAAAGGCGACGTGGCCCCATGGCTTGGTCACGCGGAACAGCTCTTTAAGCACTTCGCCCATGGCTTGGGCCCAGTCCTCGATTTTGTGGCAGATGGTTATTTTTCCCCCTATGGCGTCTGCGTCCAGGCCGCAGAACCAGCACCTCAGCCAGTTGTCGTCTCTGTAGCTGACCACGTCCAGAAACGGCGGGGAGGTCACCGTCAGCGAGATGGCCCCCGACTTAATTTTGGGCGTGCTCCTAGCGTCCCGCGTCAAAAAGGTGGCGTACTTGCACATGGCGGCTATGTTCTCGCGCTCCTGCCTTGATACGCCGTCCAGAAGCTGCTTACTCTTTTTTAGCGTCAGGGCGTGGGCGTCCCGGTACTCCGGGCTCTGCCCCCCCTTTTTGTTCAGCTTCGCCTGCTTTTCTGCGGACACAGCTTGGTTAGGCGGAAGCGTATAGACGCTAAAAAAACCGGCACTGTGCCCCGTCAGCCTGCTTGTGGCCACCATCCTAAGCCAAGCGTCAATTTCGTCAAAGGAGCCATTTTTTTCGCGCTCGATGAACCAGCGCCTCATGCCCCTAATTTCGGCCTCGGTCTTTGGGTGGTAGAACATCCCCAAGTCACATTCTTCGTCCGTCTCGCGGGGAATCTGCAACATGCGCTTCGACGCGGCTTCATGGCTGGGCAGGGCCATGCGCGGCTGGGCCAGCATCCGGCTTAGGGGGCTGATGTCGTTTGATATGGGCAGCCTGCCCATGATGGCCGCCTCGATGGCGGTGGTGCCCCGCCCCCCAAAGGGATCATATACGGATTCCAGCGGCTTTGTCAGCTTTTCGATGAAAAAGCGAGGGAGCTGCGGCTTGAAACAGGCCCTGTAGCTGATTTCGTGCAAGCTGGAAGCCTGCCTTTGGCGCGAAGTCCAAAATTCCCTGCACACCGTTGGAAATGATTGGCCATCGTGGCAGAATTCGCCCCACTGACCCCCAGGGCCCACCACTTCGGCCAATGTTTTTTTTCTTCCGTCCATCTTCCGCTGGCGCCTTCCCAGCCTTGGGCGCCATGCGCCTGTTGGCATTCCCCACTATATCAGGGATCAGAGCGTAGCGGGTAATGATTATGAGCCAGAGGGCAGGTGGCAGGGAAATTGCTTCATTTGACAGTTTTAGTCAGAGAAATGAAAATTGACACGAGGGGGGTTCGCAAGAGGCCCGTCATTTGTCCGCCGTGTTCCCACCCCAAACCAAAAAGGAGTCGTCCGATGAAAATACGAGGAATGCTGTTTCGTGCGCTTGCCTTCATGGCCCTCGCGGCTTCCGCGCTCTACGCCCAAGAAAAGGTCGCTGTTTTGCCACCGCAGGGAGGGAGAAGCGTGTCGGAGATAAACAAAAAGACTGTCAGGAGCGCGTTCCTTGACTTCCTATCCGAGCCTAGTTCGGGCTACATCGCGCACGACAGGAATCACACCGATCAGGCGGTCATGGAGCCTAGCGGCAGGACAAGCCCACTGTACGACGAAAAGACAGCAAAGGACGTTGGGAAAAAGCTTGGGGTGCAGCTTGTCTGCATAATAGACCTAACGAGAGAGGAAAACGATTTCCTGATAGAGTGCAAACTGATAGTCGTGGAGACCGGCCTGGCAAGGTCGAAGAGCGAGATAGTATCGGGCGTCACAAACACAGAGATCAAAAAAGCCAGCGAAACTGTGGTGAGAAGGCTGATGGCCAAAAACGTGACTGCCCCCGAAAGCGTTTTTCTTAGAGACAGGCCAGCGGCGACAGACCAAGCCGCAGCGAACAAAGCTGCGACTGCCAACGACCACGCAGCGGCCAACAAAGCCGCAACCCCTGAAAAGGTTGCACCAAGGACGGCCGCGCCTGCCGCCAAGCCGCTGTTGGATGACGACATCCATGAGTTTGACGCTATGTGGGTGGTGGGATTTTCCATCGCTGGCCCAACCGGGGACACTGCAGATGCATTTAACATTGGCTTTGGAGCCTCTTGCTCATTCGAGCTGCAATATTTCCGCGCAAGGGCGGGGATGACTTACTTCCGCGCAAACCCAAAGACGAGAGATATGGACAAGAGGCCGTCCGCGCTGTATTCCTACACTTTGGGCGCAGAGGGTGTGTACCGATTTGGTGCCCTTGACGGCGGCTTCTATGTCTTTGGCGGCGTCCTTGGCATCGGCGGCGACATAGACTTTAAAAATTTGCAAAATTGCGGCGAACCATTGCAAAATTACAAGCTATATAGAGAAACTGGCTTTGGGATTGGCTTTTCGGCCGGCTTTGGGTACAACTTCAAAGGACAGTTTGGGTTGGAGGCGTCATACACTTCAGCCAATCTCAAACCTTCCGGGGCTTTAAAGCCTTACTCGCTTGATTGGGCGCAGGCGTCGATCAAATTCCGGTTCTGAAATATAGAGGCACTTGCAAAATTTCCAATCATTTCTGGACTACGAAGTTTCGTTGCACTGCTGAACACCTCACTCGTAGGGATGCGTAACCTGACAACTTGGTCTGCTCATCGTTGGGGCATGGAGCCCGCCCTGATGCTAAAGTGGGGAACTCGCTTGTTGCATCGCTCGCAACTTCTCGGTATCCTGCGCTGACGCTCCGGATACGCGAGACCCCCACGCGCATCGCCTTGGCTGTTTCCGCCCACCGCCCCGCATGCATGGGTTTTGGAGGTGCCGTCACCTATTTGCGCTCCGGATACGCGAGACTTCCTCCGTTGGTCTCTGCAGCACATTGGTCGTCAACGCCACCATGGGCGTTTACAGCTTGTTCAACGTCGTTTTCGCAATGCCCCTTTTTAAGCCGCCCAAGTGCTGCTGGCATTTGAGGCTGCACCGCAGCCTCAAACGCTCATTGCACTAGGGCGTCTTCCCCAGACCCCGGGTACTCGCCTCGCTTACTGCCCTATGTAGGGGCTGATACCCGGTTATGGCTTCGATGGGCGGGCGGATGGTTGGTGGGTGGCTCAGAGGAACGCTTTCCATGCGGCAACAAGGCTCGGTTCAGCACTTGATGCTCAATCAGCATTAATAATCAGCGCGGCGCAGCCGCATCAGTACTTAGTCTTGTATCTTGTAACTTGTACCTAAATATTAGTCCACAACCTCCGCGTCAATCACGCCGTCGTCCTTTTTCCCGCCGCCGTCGGGTTGCGGCGCGGCCGCTCCTTCGGGGGTGCCTGGCTTGTATAGGTGTTCGGCCATCTTGTGGCTTTTGCTGTTCAGGTTTTCTAGGGCGCTCTTTATCTTGTCTGCGTCTAGGCTGCTAAGGGCCTCTTTGCCCTGCTGTATGGCCTCTTCCACTTCTTTTTTGTCGGCCTCGGGTATTTTGTCGCCATTCTCTTTTAGCAGTTTTTCCAGCTGGTAGATCGTCTGGTCTAGGATGTTTTTGTCTTCCAGCAATTTTTTGCGCTTTTCATCGTCGGCCTTGTGGCTTTCGGCCTCCCTCACCTTTGCGTCTATTTCGTCTTTGGACAGCCCGGTGGAGCCTGTGAGGGTGATGCTGGAATCCTTGCCCGTGGCTTTGTCCTTGGCCGTGACGTGAACTATGCCGTTTGCGTCTATGTCAAAGGTGACTTCTATCTGCGGCATGCCCCTTGGCGCTGGCGGGATTCCGCCAAGGTGGAACTGGCCTAGCAGCTTGTTGCCTTCTACCAGCGGCCTTTCGCCTTGGAACACTTCTATGTCAACGCCAGGCTGGTTGTCCACGGCGGTGGTGTATATTTCGCTTTTGCGAGTGGGGATGGTGGTG
>JAITFL010000065.1 GCA_031281385.1 Holophagales bacterium | reverse complement strand
ACCGAGTTCGACGTTGTGCTGGCAGAAGCCGGGGCCAACAAGCTGAACGTCATCAAGGCGGTCCGCGAAGTGGTCGCCGGGCTTGGCCTCAAGGAGGCCAAAGACTTGGTGGACGGCGCCCCCAAAACCGTCAAAGAGGGCGTGAGCAAAGACGAAGCAGCCAAGCTAAAAGAAAAACTGGAGGCCGCAGGGGCCAAGGTCGAGATCAAGTAAGGCCCCCGCCCCCCAAAGCACAAAGCCCAAGGCCCGCGCATCCGTGCAGTTGGGCCTGGGCCTGAAAGCGGCTTTGATGCTGCTCTGAAATTAGTACTGGACAATTTGTTGAAAAACTGGTACGATTTTTTCTTACGCCTGATTTTTTTCAGGCCCCGCGCTCGCTTTAGCAAAAGGCTCAGGTTGCAAGACCTTTACCGCACAAGTGAATTTGGCTCCTTGGCTTGCCATGCGGCAAGCGTTGGTGCCGTTGTGGGCGAATCCAAACAAAGAAAAGGCTGTCCCATGGCTCCCCGCACGGGGGCCTTTGGCCGTTGCAGGAGTTGACTATGGCTGTTCAGGAGAACATTTACACGAATCGCATTTCGTTCTCGAAAATCCGCTCGCTGGTGCCGATCCCGAACCTGATTGACATCCAAAAGCGGAGCTACGCCGAATTTTTGCAGATGAACCTGCTCCACAGCGAGAGGGAATCCAGGGGGCTAAAGTCTGTCTTTGACTCGATGTTCCCCATCAACAACGGCAAGAGCCCCGACGGCTCGGACGCTACCTTGGAAGTGGAGTTCGTGGACTACACCGTTGGGCACTGGGCCTGCAAATGCGGTAAGCATGAGGGTTTGCAGCACCTACGCACATCGTGCAAAAAATGCGGGCACAACATAGTCACCGACCACCCAAAGGATCCCACCGTTGACTGCCCCAAGTGCGGAACGCGCAACAAAAACGCCGCTACGATATGCGAAATATGCAACGAGCCAGTGGGCCTGCACCAAAAAATGACCATAGAGGAGTGCGTCGAGAGGGGCACCACGATGGCGGCCCCGCTCAAGATACGCATCAGGCTAAACCAGTTCGACAGAGACGAAAAGGGCAACCGCCGCTACAAGCAGAGCCAGGATTCTGAAGTTTACTTCGGCGATCTCCCGATGATGACGGACAGAGGCACTTTCGTAATAAATGGCACCGAGAGGGTCATCGTCAGCCAGCTACACCGCAGCCCAGGGGCTTTTTTCGACATAGCCCCCGACAAGAGCCAGTACACCGCCCAAATAATACCCTACCGAGGGTCTTGGGTCGAGTTCGAGCTGGACACCAAGGGCCTGCTCTACGCCAGGATAGACCGCAAGCGCAAGTTCCTGGGGGCCACCTTCCTGCGCGCCCTGGGCATGTTCCACGAAAAACTGGCGGACAACCAGTCCATGCTGGGCCTGTTTTATGCGCCGCACGTTTTCACGCTGAAGGGCGGAAAAATATTCGCCGAGCCATCGGATATTCTTGTGGGCGTCAAGGCGCTGGAGGACGTGGTGGGCCCAAAGGGTGGCGAGCCGATAGTGGCAAAGGGCAAGGTGATCTCCCGCCGCCTCTTGGATGCCATTCAGAACGCCGGCGTAAAGGGCGTCCAAGTCGAGCGCGGCATCCTCGACAATGGGATACTCATGGAAGACATTGTGAAAATGGACACCGGCGAAGTGCTGATGGAGGCAAATGATGCCTTTGTCCAGACGCATCTCGAAATGTTTTTGGCCAACAATGTAAAGCGCTTTGTCCTCTGCTACCCCGAGGACGACCCTACAGGCAAGATATTCTCCGAAACCCTAAGCAAAGACCACACCGAGGATACAGAAGAGGCCGCAAAAGAGCTGTTCAAGAAAATCCGCCCCGGCGAGCCGGCCACGGCCGATTCTAGCCGCAAGCTGCTGCACTCCATGTTCTTCGACCCGCAGAAGTACGACCTCTCAAAGGTTGGCCGCCACAAGATTAACGCCAAGCTAGGCCAAAGCATAGCCCCCGATGAGCGTACGCTGACTATAGATGACTTTATCAACACCATCCACTACCTGTTGCGCCTGAAAAAATACGACACCACGCGCCAAGACAGGAGCGATGAGATAGCCCCCGTCCGCAGGGACGACATAGACCACCTTGGCAACCGCCGCGTCCGCTGCGTTGGCGAGCTGCTTGAAAACGGCTTCCGCGTGGGGCTCCACAGGGTACTCAGATCCATCAAGGAAAAGTTCTCCCTTGCCCAGGATCCCAACAACCCGCTGCAGGCGCACGACCTCATCAACAGCAAGCCAGTCATTGCCTCAATGAAAGAATTTTTTGGCTCCAGCCAGTTGTCGCAGTTCATGGATCAGACAAACCCCCTATCCGAGATCACCCACAAGCGAAGGCTTTCGGCCCTTGGACCTGGCGGGCTCAGCAGGGATAGGGCCACGTTTGATGTCCGCGATGTCCACACATCGCACTATGGCCGCATCTGTCCCATTGAGACGCCCGAGGGCCCAAACATCGGCCTCATAAGCTCGCTCTCGTGCTACGCCCGCATCAACGAGTTCGGCTTCATCGAAAGCCCATACCTAAAGGTAGAAAACGGGCGCATCATTGACTACGCAGAAATCACCCACGTCGGCGACTCCAAGTTTGGCTACATGGACGTTGTGAAGCTGGAGGAAGTGCAGGCGGAAAACAATAAACTGGCCAAAGCCGGCAAGAGGCCCGCAAAATTCCAGATGCACGCATGGTACCTATCGGCTTGGGAAGAGGACGACCACATCATATCCCAAGCCAATGTTGAGACTGACGAAAACGGCTACATCAAAGATGAGTCCGTAGTGGCTAGGGTGGCCGGTGAGACCAAGGTGGTCGAGGCCCAAAAAGTTACGATGGTGGACGTCAGCCCCAAGCAGATAATCTCGGTGGCCGCCAGCCTCATCCCCTTCCTCGAAAACGATGACGCCAACCGCGCCCTTATGGGGGCCAACATGCAGCGTCAGGCTGTGCCTTTGGTTCGCACCGAGGCCCCGATAGTGGGTACGGGGATGGAGTACTACGCCGCTAGGGATTCGGGGAACTGCGTGCTCTGCCGCAGGTCTGGCATTGTGGAGGCCGTTGACGCCAACCGCATAGTGGTGCGCGTTGAGGACGACCCGGACACCGAGGGCGTGGAAAGCGGCGTGGACATCTACACGCTGGTCAAATATGTCAGATCCAACCAGAACACCTGCTACAACCAGGTGCCCTTGGTCGGCAGGGGCGAGTACGTCGCCACCGGGCAGATACTGGCCGATGGCTCCTGCTGCGACCACGGCGAGCTGTCCTTGGGGCGCAACCTTGTAGTCGCCTACATGCCCTGGCGCGGCTACAACTTTGAAGACGCCATACTCATCAGCGAGCGCGTTGTAAAAGAAGATATGTACACCACCATCCACATAGAAGAATTTGAAGTGCAGGCCAGAGACACCAAGCTTGGCCCAGAAGAGATCACCCGCGACATCCCCCAAGTTCGCGAAGAGATGCTTAAAAACTTAGACGAGTCGGGCATCATCAGGATAGGGGCCACCATCAAGCACGGCGACATACTGGTGGGCAAGGTTACGCCCAAGGGCGAAACTGTGCTTTCGCCCGAAGAAAAGCTGCTGCGCGCCATATTCGGCGAAAAAGCGTCCGACGTGAAGGACGCCAGCCTCAACGTCCCGCCCGGCATCGAGGGCACGGTGGTGGACGTCAAGGTATTCACCAGGAAGGGCCACGAGAAGGATCTCCGCACCCAGCAGATAGAGCGCGACCAAATTGCCAAATGGGAAAAAGACCTGAAAGACCAAGAGCGCATCATCCGCGCCGAAAGCAAAAAGAAAATAATAGCGCTGCTCAAGGGCAAGGAGCTGTCCGAGCCTTTGGACGATGAATCCGGCAACACACTGCTGCCCCACGGCAAAAAGCTGACGCAGAACATGCTGGAGGCGGTGCCATACCGCCGCTTCCGCCAGATAAGCGTGGCCGCCGGCAAGGAAAGGCTGGAGGCCCAGGTGCTGGACATCATGGATAAGACCGACAGCCAACTCCATGTCCTCAGCAACGTATTGGCCGAGAGGGTTGAGCGCCTACTCAAGGGCGACGAGCTTCTGCCTGGCGTCCTCAAAAACGTCAAGGTGTACGTAGCCGTCAAGCGCAAGCTGCAAGTGGGCGACAAAATGGCGGGCAGGCACGGCAACAAGGGCGTGGTCAGCCGCATACTCCCCATAGAGGATATGCCATACCTTCCAGACGGCACCCCCGTGGACATCGTTCTGAACCCTCTGGGCGTGCCCTCCCGCATGAACATCGGCCAGATTCTTGAAACCCACCTTGGGTGGGCAGGCAGAGTGATGGGCGTGCACTTCACCACGCCGGTTTTTGACGGCGCAAGGGAATCCGAAATCAAGGAATGGCTCGAAAAGGCGTACGAAAAGAATGGCCGCAGCGGCCCCAACGCATCGGGCAAGACCAAGCTGTACGACGGAATGACGGGCGAGGCCTTTGAGCAGCCCGTGGTGGTCGGGTGCAGCTACATGATGAAACTGCACCACCTTGTTGACAACAAGATACACGCAAGGAGCATAGGGCCCTACAGTCTCATCACCCAGCAGCCCTTGGGCGGCAAAGCGCAGTTCGGCGGCCAGCGGTTCGGCGAAATGGAAGTTTGGGCGCTGGAGGCATACGGCGCGGCCCACGTGCTGCAAGAGCTTTTGACCTACAAGTCGGACGACATGCACGGCCGCACCCAGATATACCAAGCCATCATCAAGGGCGAGGCCATCAAGGAGCCAAGCCTCCCCGAGAGTTGGAACGTTGTCAAGAAAGAGCTCAACGCGCTGTGCATAGACGTC
Source organism: Holophagales bacterium (assembly GCA_031281385.1). Next base: position 15,252 of record JAITFL010000065.1, on the reverse strand, counting down.
GAGATGCTCACCCGCGAAGAGCTGTCCGCCCCGGAAACAGAAGAAGAGCCGGCGTTCACCATCGAGGTCTAGGCATTCGTTGCAGGTAACCATTCATAAATTGACACTTGAAGTTTTTGGAGCTAGAACGATGATGCAAAACAAGTTTGGTGAGCAGCAGAACATAAACGCATACGAGTGCATCAGGGTCTCCCTGGCGTCCCCAGATGTAATCCGATCATGGTCGTTCGGGGAAGTTACCAAGCCCGAGACCATCAACTACCGCAGCCTCAAGCCGGAGCGGGACGGCCTCTTCTGCGCTAGGATTTTCGGCCCCGTGAACGACTGGGAGTGCCTGTGCGGCAAGTTCAAGAGGCAAAAATTCAAGGGCGTTACCTGCGACAAGTGCGGCGTTGAAGTGACCAAAAAAGCAGTCAGGCGCGAAAGGATGGGGCACATCCAGCTTGCCTGCCCCGTCAGCCACGTGTGGTTCTTCAAGGGCGTCCCCAGCCGCATCGGGTACCTGCTGGACATCCCACTCAAAGACCTAGAAAAAGTGCTTTATTTTGAAGCATACATTGTCACAAAAGTAGATAAAGAGAAGAAAGACCCCGACCTAAAACTAGAGGAAAAAGATATTCTAACCGAGGACAGGTACAGGGAATTAAAAGAAACAGCTCCTGATGTCTTCGAGGCTATGATGGGCGCCGAGGCCATCAAAGAGCTGCTAAAAAGGGTTGACGTAGAAGCAACGGCAATAGACCTGCGCGCCCAGATGAAGAAGGAGTCGTCAGCCCAAAAGCGCGTCAAGATAGCAAAGCGCCTAAAGATAGCCGAGGCTTTCCAAAAGTCCAACAACAAAGCGGAGTGGATGATACTGGAGGTAATTCCGGTGCTGCCGCCCGAACTGCGGCCACTGGTGCCGCTGGACGGTGGCCGCTTCGCCACCTCCGACCTGAACGACCTGTACCGCCGCGTCATCAACCGCAACAACCGTCTCAAGAAGCTGCTGGAGCTAAGGGCCCCCGATGTGATTGTCCGCAACGAAAAGCGTATGCTGCAAGAGGCCGCAGACGCGCTGTTCGAGAATGGCAAGAGGGGCAGGCTGCTCCGAGGGGTCAGCAACAGGCCCCTAAAGTCCCTGTCCGATGCACTCAAGGGCAAGCAGGGCCGCTTTCGGCAAAACCTGCTGGGCAAGCGCGTGGACTACTCTGGCCGCTCCGTCATCGTTGTGGGCCCCGAATTAAAGCTGCACCAGTGCGGCCTGCCCAAAAAGATGGCGCTTGAGCTTTTCAAGCCATTCATCTTCAATCGCCTCGAGCACAAGGGCCACGCCGCCACCATTCGTCAGGCAAAGGAGATGGTGGAGCAGGGCGTACCCGAGGTGTGGGATGTGTTGGATGACGTCATCAAGAACCACCCCGTGCTGCTCAACCGCGCGCCCACGTTGCACCGCCTCGGCATACAGGCCTTCCAGCCCATCCTAGTGGAGGGCAAGGCCATACGCCTGCACCCCTTGGTCTGCACTGCGTTCAACGCCGACTTCGATGGCGACCAGATGGCAGTCCATATCCCCTTAAGCCCTATGGCCCAGATAGAGGCCAAGGTGCTGATGATGTCCACCCAGAACATCCTCAACCCCGCCAACGGCAGGCCAAACGTCGTTCCCAGCCAAGACATCGTGCTGGGAGCGTATTACCTCACCAAGAAGAGGCAGGGCCGCAAAGGCGAGGGCATGGCTTTCGGCAGCATAGACCAAGTGATAGCCGCCCACGATGCTGGCGTGGTGGACACTCACGCCATAATCAGACTGCGCTTCACCGGCGACTTGGTTGACACCGAGGCATGGCACCAGAGCGACCCGCGCAAGCGCAGCGAGCAGGAAGTCTTCGAGTGTCCAGCCCGGCAGGTCAAAGACGAGATCATCACTACCACGGTGGGCCGGATAATTTTCAACCGGTCTCTTCCCATAGGCATCCCATTCGTCAACGGCCTGCTCAAAAAAGAGGGCCTTCTCTCTTTGGTCAACCGCGCTTACAAAATCTATGGGCCCGAAACCACCATACAGATGCTGGATCAGATGAAGGACGTGGGCTTCCTGTGGGCCATGAAGGCGGGCGTCAGCGTTGGCATAGACGACCTAGTGGTGCCCGAGACCAAGTCCAAGCTGCTAAAGATGGCAACAGACGAAGTGAAGAAGATCGAGATAGATTACTACGAGGGCAAGCTGGACGCCGCCACGCGCACCAACCGCATACTGGAAGTGTGGTCCAAGACCGCCGACCAAGTGGCCGCCGACATGATGAAAGAGTTGGAAGACCAAAACGACAAGGGCACCAACCTCAATTCCATCTATATCATGGCGGACTCCGGAGCCCGAGGCTCCAAGACACAGATCCGCCAGGTCGCCGGCATGCGCGGCCTCATGGCCAAGCCCAGCGGCGACATCATTGAGACGCCCATTAGATCCAACTTCAAAGAGGGCCTCACCGTTTCGGAGTACTTCACCTCAACGCACGGCGCCCGCAAGGGGCTGGCCGACACAGCCCTCAAGACAGCCGACTCTGGATATCTTACTAGGAAACTGGTGGACGTGGCGCAGGACGTGATAATCAACGAAGACGACTGCGGAACGCTGGACTGGATAGAAGTGGCCGCCATCGTCAACACCGATGGCACCATCCGCGCCCGACTGCGCGACCGCATCATGGGCCGCGTCGTGGCAGAGGATGCCATGGATCCGTACGACGAGACAAAGGTGTTTGCCAAGGCCGGCACACTCATCACAGAGGAACTGGCCTTCAGCATTGAAACCAGCGGCATAAAGAGCGTCAAGATACGTTCGCTGCTCACCTGCGAATCGCGCAGGGGCGTGTGCGCCAAGTGCTACGGACTCAACCTCTCAACTGGCCGCCTAGTTGACATAGGCGAAGCGGTGGGTACCATCGCCGCCCAGAGCATCGGCGAGCCCGGCACCCAGCTCACCATGCGCACCTTCCACGTCGGCGGGGCGGCCAGCCGCGCCACCGAGAAGAACCAGCACGAGGCTCAGGTAAAGGGCGTCGTCAAGCTGGACGGCATCAGGTCCGTCGAGAACCGGAACGGCGAGACCGTAGCTCTCAGCCGCACGGGCAGCATCCTAGTCCTGGACGCCAGCGGCAAGGAACGCGAGCGCTACAAAGTGCCGCCAGGAGCCACCATCCGCGTCAAAGACGGTGAAAATGTGGAGCCCAAGACACTTTTGGCCGAGTGGGATCCATACAACGACTACCTGATAAACGAAAAGGAAGGCATGGCCGACTTCAAAGAGTTCGAGCGGAACTTCACCTACCAAGGCGAAAAAGACCCGAACACGGGCCGCTTCCGCGAACGCATCATAGAAGACCCCCTCTCCAGCGAAAACAAGAAAGACGAGAAAAACAAGAAAGACGAGAAAAACAAGGAAGGCAAGAAAGACGAACCCAAGAGAAAGAAGTTGGTTGCCCACATCAACATCGAGGGCGGCAACGGCGAGGTGCAGCAATACACCATACCGACGGGCGCCTACTTGGAAGTTGATCTGCCGCCCTATGAGAAAGACAAGAACAGAAAAAAGGTGCATCTGCTGCCTGGCGATGTATTGGCTAAGATACCGCGCCAGCTGGCCAAAACCGTTGACATCACGGGTGGTCTGCCAAGAGTGTCCGAGCTATTCGAGGGGCGTAGGCCAAAAGACCCAGCCATCATCAGCAAGGTGACGGGCGTGGTCAAGTACGGCAACAAGGTGCGCGACAACCAAAAGGTCATCGTCGAGAGTCCAAACGGCGAGAGCGAAGAGTACCATGTGCCACAAGGAAAGCAGATACTGTTTCGGGACGGCGATGACATCACCGCAGGCGAAAAGCTGACCGAGGGCGCGGTGAGCCCCCACGACATCCTCGAAATACACGGCGAAAAGGCGCTGCAAGCATTCTTGCTCAACGAAGTGCAGGAAGTGTACCGCGCACAGGGCGTGACCATCAACGACAAGCACATCGAAACCATCATCCGCCAAATGATGCGTTGGGTGCAGATCACCGATGTTGGCGACACACCGCTCATAATCGAGGAAAAAATTGACAAGCACCGATTCAAAGAGATAAACGAAAGAGTCAAAGAGATAAACGAAAAGACCTCTCAAGACGATGAGAAGCAGAAGCACGCCACCTGCGAGCCCCTGCTTCTTGGCATCACCAAGGCCTCCCTCACATCCGAGTCATTCATCTCCGCCGCTTCGTTCCAAGAGACAGCCAGAGTGCTGACCGAGGCCGCTCTGGAGGGCCGCGTGGACTACCTTCGCGGGCTGAAAGAAAACGTCATCTTGGGCCGCCTCATACCCGCTGGCACCGGCATGGCCAAGTACCGCAACGTCCAAATAGAAGAGGGCCAGTACCCAGAAACCATCGCCGAGCCGACAGACGGCGACGAGGACATAGACGACGAATACAGCCGCATGGCCGCCCAACACGAAGAGACGCACGGTTTGAGCGAAATGGATTTTGACGAAACCTAATACCAAATCGCATTCAATTGGCATTGAACGCTGTACGCCAAAGTTTTTGAAAAAGCTGGTGAACCCAACATTTTCAAAAACTGGCGTGCGTTGGTTCCTGTCGCCTTATGCCAAGTTGCGTTCGACTGAACGCAACTTGGTAGAACCCCTGATCCCTAACCAACCCTTGCTTATTGTCCATCTTGGTCTTGGTTTCTCGGGTCGGTGGCCCACTTTGGCAGCACTATGATCTCAAAGTCGTAGTTGGGTGGAGAAAAGAACTTGGTTTGCATTGTGGTGTTGGAGTCCAGCACATTGCCTTTGGCGTCCATCACCGAAACGGTACCCATGTTTTCCACCTTCAGCCCCCAGCCGCCCGACCTAGCGGGGTGCCAAGGCATCATGGGCGAGCGTAGGTTCATGGTGTGCATCCCCACTCCATCAATCAGCATAGTGGCGTGTCCCGTGAACACAACGGCCGTGTCCGAACCCATTTTTTCGATGGCGCGGTCAAAGGGCAGGATGAATTCGCCCCATTCGTCCGACTCGTCGAACTTGGGGTTTCCATCGTCGTCGAAAGTAACGTTCCACACAAGAGGCTCCGTTGAGCGCGTGGCCAGCGTGTGCCTGTCAAATACGATGGGTCCTGCATTGGGGTCTGTCTGGCGGCGGCGGAATCCAAAGACAGGGCGCTCGGCCACTTGTATGATGCGCTGGTCGCGGATGCAGACTATGGCCCTCAGCTCCACGCGGAACTCGATGTTCTTGGGGAATTGGTCGGCCGAAAGCTGAAATTCGATTTTGTATGGGAGTTTGTCCCTATCGGGATTATTCGCAAACAGGCAGGACGGGATGGCCAAGCACAGAATTGCGAGCGTTAATCTGGAGAGCATGAGACACCTCCGAAAATGGATCGGAAAAATGTGGGCAGAACCACACATATCATTTAATCGGCAAAATGGGCGCTAGGGTAAAGTAGTTTTTTGAAAAAACTGGAGGATATTTAGGCCCATTGCAAAATCTCTCGATACTTACTCTATACCCTATCTGGCCCCTAACCTCAACCAACTTGGTATTATTAATTTCAGATGGACACACGGCGGCAAAAGTGCTGTAAACAAAGGGGGGCGGCATGATCAAGTGGCAGGAGGCGCTGGAAGTCATCCTTGGAGCCATTAGGCCGCTTGGCGCGGCAAGAATCCCAATTGACAAAGTCTTTGGGCTAGTCGCGGCAGAGGACGTGATGGCCACTGAAAACCTGCCTCCATTCAGCAATTCGGCCATGGACGGCTTTGCGGTTTCCCATTCCGACTGCGAGGGCGCGTCCGAAAGCAGCCCTATATCCCTGAGCGTTATCGAGGATTTGCCAGCCGGAAGCGTGGCCAGCCAAGACCTGCCAAAGGGCGCGGCCATGAGGATAATGACGGGGGCCATGATGCCACGAGGCTCCGACAGCGTAGTCCCAGTGGAGGACACGCGCTCATCGGGCAGCACAGTGGAGATTCTAAAGGCACCCAAGCCAAATGGCAATGTGCGCGCCAAGGGGGAAGACGTGAAAGATGGCCAGAGGGCGATATTGGCCTTTGATGTGATAAACGCGGCGGCCATTGGCCTTTTGGCGGCACTTGGCATCGAGCGCATCTCGGCCATTCCGCCTGCTAAGGTGGGCATAATCACCACAGGCGGCGAACTGGTTGACATTTCGAAGCGACCTGGCCCAGGCCAGATAAGGGACTCCAACATGCACAGCCTATCCGCTCTGGTGAGCTGTTGGGGGGCTTGGCCCATCCACTTCCCCCGCATAGCCGACTCGCCCGACAAAGTGGCGGCGGCCATCAGGCGCGCCGCCGACATGTGCGACGTCATAGTTACCACAGGCGGCGTTTCCGTCGGTGACTACGACTGCGTAAAAGGAGCCCTTGCCGATATCGGGGCGAAGCAGCACTTCTGGCGCGTTGCCCAAAGACCTGGCGGCCCCTTTGGTTTTTGGGACTATGAGGGGCGGCCCGTATTTGGCCTGCCGGGCAACCCCGTTTCGGCGATGGTCATGGCAGAGCTTTACTTGAGGCCAGCACTGGCCAAGATGATGGGCAGGATGATGGGAGGCCCCGGCAACGGGACACATTGGCAAAGACGCGTCAAAGCCAAGTTTGTGGAAGGCTTCCGCAAGTCTGGCATGGACGGCAAAAGGCACTTTATCCGCGTAGTCGCCCAAGAAAAGGGAAGCGGATGGGAGGCAAACCTGAGCGGCCCCCAAGGCAGTGCCCAGCTATTCCCCATGAAAGCCGCCAACGCATTGGCGATGGTGCCGGAGGACGTGGCCGAGATACCCAAGGGCGGCGTAGTGGAGCTATTGCTATTTGACTGAAAGCGTAAAGGGTAGAGATTGGGGGTCGTATTTCAGTTCGGAACTTGGTATTCAATTCCGAACAATTACCCTTGCCGAAGAGTTTTGCAAAAGGCTCAGATAATGGCAGTAAGCGGTCTATAATATGAATATTAATTCACGAAAAATGAATATATATTCATAACCAGCGACACCATGGGTTGCCCATATTGTTAATTCATAATTTTCCAGAGCGACATAAAATTTCCCTCTTTTTCAAAAAAACATGTTGCCTTTGCGAAACAAAAATTGGTTACAATTGTGGTAATCATAAGGGGGCCTACTATGGATGTCCTGATTCTCTCGCGGCTACAGTTCGCCATGGCCGCGTACTTTCACTTTTTGTTTGTCCCGCTGACCTTGGGTCTGAGCATGCTGGTGGCCATCATGGAGACCATGTATGTAGTCAAGCGCATAGAGGACTACAAGCGCATGGCCAAGTTTTGGGGCAAGCTGTTCCTCATAAACTTTGCGGTCGGCCTAGTGACGGGGATAACGCTGGAGTTCCAGTTTGGCACCAACTGGAGCACGTACTCCAAATTCGTGGGCGACATATTTGGCTCGCTGCTGGCGATAGAGGCCACGGCAGCATTTTTCCTCGAATCCACTTTCATCGCCGTTTGGTATTTTGGGTGGAACAAGCTGTCGCCAAAGGCGCACTGCGCGACGATCTGGTTTGTCGCCTTTGCCACTAATCTAAGCGCGTTTTGGATTCTGTGCGCCAACGCATGGATGCAGCACCCGGTGGGCTATGTGCTTCGCAATGGCCGCGCCGAGCTGGCCAATTTCTTTGAAATAATCACGCAAAGTCACGCGTTATTTGAATTTTGCCACACTCTGGGCGGGGCATACATCCTGGCTGGCTTCTTTGTCCTTGGCATCTCCGCTTGGCACATTGCGCGAAAGAACGAAACAGAATTTTTCACCAAAAGCTTCAAGGTAGCCGCCGCATGGACTCTCATCTTTGCGCTGAGCTCGATTGTCACTGGGCACCTCAGTGCCGTTAACCTGCACAAAGAGCAGCCCGCCAAGCTGGCCGCGATGGAGTCGCAGTGGGAAACCGGGAAGAATGTACCCTTGGCCCTGCTGACATGGCCGGATACGGAAAATGAAAAGAACCACTTCGAGGCCATCAAGGTGCCAAGCGGAATGAGCATCCTCGCCGGGTTCAATCCCAGCACCGAGGTCATCGGGCTGAAAGACTTCGACCCCAAGGATCGCCCGCCCGTGCTGCCGGTCTTTCTGACCTTCAGGATAATGGTGGCCTTTGGCTGCCTGTTCGTGCTGATGGCCGCATGGTCTTGGTGGAAGCGCGGCCACATCGAAGGCCAGAAGCTGCTCTTGAGTCTGCTGCCATTCATGATCCCGCTGCCATACTTGACCAACCAATTTGGTTGGACTGTGGCCGAAATTGGTCGCCAGCCTTGGATCGTCACTGGCCTGATGAGGACGTCAGAATCCGTCAGCCCCATCGCGTTGAGCCAGGTGGCCACTTCGCTGTTTGCGTTCTTTGCCGTTTATGCCTTGCTGGGGATCATAGATTTCTACCTTCTGTTCAAATTCGCCCGCAAAGGGCCGAAAGGGGCCAATCATGCTTGAAACTATTTGGTTCGCTATCTGGGGCATCGCCTGGGCCGTCTATTTCATGCTGGACGGCTTCGACCTTGGGCTTGGCACGCTGTCGCCATTTTTGGCCAAGTCGGAGTTTGAAAAAAAGGCACTTCTTCGCGCAATGGGGCCGTTCTGGGACGGAAACGAAGTGTGGCTGATAACGGCAGGGGGCGTGACATTCGCCGCTTTCCCTTTGGCCTACGCCATAATGTTTTCGGGCCTGTACACCCCGCTCATGCTGCTGCTCTTCGCGCTGATACTGCGCGGCGTAGTATTTGAGTTTAGGGACAATGTTGATAGCTGCGCCTGGAGGAAGGTCTGGGATGTGTGCTTGGCCATTGGCTCATTCCTGCCGGCGCTGCTGCTTGGCGTGGCCTTCGCCAACATCTTCATGGGTCTTCCGCTGGACGGCGACGGCATCTTCAAGGGGAACCTGCTCACATTGCTGAACCCTTACGGTTTGGTGGGCGGCCTGACCTTTGTGGCGGTCTTCTGCGTGCACGGAGCCATCTGGCTTTGCACCCGCGCCACTGGCGAGCTAAAGGACAAGGCCATTGGTTACGCAAAAACGCTGTGGATGGTCGAAGCCTTGCTGGCCGTCGTTTTCTTGATCATGACATATTTTTACACACAGTTGTGGCAAAACGTGTTTGCCAGGCCGTACTGGCTTGTCCTGCCGCTGCTGGCCGTTTTGGGACTGTTCGGGCAGTTGCTGTTTATCGCCAAAGGCTGCGCATGGAAGGCCTGGTTCAGTTCTTCGGCACTGATATTGGGCGTCACGCTGTTTGGCGTGGCGGGCCTGTACCCGAACATCATGCCCTCCAGCATTGACCCAGCATATTCGGTGACGGCGTTCAACGCCGCGTCCAGCCCCCTGACGCTCAAGATCATGCTCGGCGTTGTGGTGTGTTTCCTGCCAATAGTCATCGCCTACCAGACTTGGGTCTATTTCAAGTTCAGGGAACAGATCACGGAAGACAGCCTAGAGTGAAGATAGGGATTAGGGGTCATCGGGGCGCAGCTTTCCATATCCGCCACCGCTGACGCGGCTCGCTACATTCTCGCTGCGCCTTTAGGTGTCCGTCCTTTTAGAGCTGCTTGATGCAGTATTTTGACTGGAGGATTCCCCCACTCAACAACCAAGGAGACATGATATGAAATTTGCAATCACCGCTTTCGCCTGCTTCATGGCTACGGCCTCGCTCGTTGGGCAGGCCCCATCTGGGAAAAAATGGTCATTCGGGCTCTATGGCGACGCCCCCGGGCTGGGACTGTATCTGCACCAGTTAGAAGACGGCTCTCAGACGAATTTTGACGCCAAAAAGGATCTGGGGCTAAACAGCAACGGCTTGGGCCTTGGTGCCCGCATTGACTACCTTGGTCCTAGGGGCGGATTCCAGCTAGACATCGGCTTCCATGATTTCGCTGGCCAAAGACGGATGACCGAGCCTACCGATGTTGGTGGGCACACATTCGAGGAAGGCACAGAGGTGACGAGTAGCCTCAAAAACACGATGGTTGACTTTACCGGCACAATCAAGGTTTTGAGGTTCGAGCATTTCTGGCTTGGCATTGACCTTGGCCTGCAGGCTTGGGTGATGCAGGTTGAGGCCGAAGCCAAAAATACTTCGGCTGCCAACAGAGAAGACGACGATGGCCCAGTCAGCTACTCCCTGCCCTTGCCCATCCCGCAGATAGGCCTTTCGTGCGGCGCCAAGGCTCTCGGCGATGCGCTGGAGTTTAGGGGCAGGGTTCATCTACTGGCGTACAGCGGGGCAACATACACGCTCTTTGCCGCCGAAGCCCGCTACTACTTCTTGCCATGGCTGGGTGCTAGGGCCTTTATTGAAAACCAGCGGTTCGATGTACCCTTTGGCTCAGTGCAAGACGATCTGGAAGCAAGGATTGACAACAATCGGTTTGGTGTTGGAGTCTCGCTCAGGTGGTAGCGCAACGCTGGACGGAGTTAAGAAAATAAGAACACAATGAAACCCATACAAGCCGCCATCATCTCGCTCTGTTTTCTTATGGCGGCTCCGGCCTTTGGCCAGTCCGACAGGATCAAGGCGGAGTTAAGGGGCAATGGGGCGATGCTGGTGTATTTTGGGGATGACGATACCGCCGCAGCCAAGATGCGGGCCATCCTGCGCTCGGACGAGCTGATAGACTTGGGCCTGCGGCAGCTCGCACTGGCCCCCCAGTCGAAAGACGCCACTGAAATTAAGCAACAGCTCAAGATGACCTTGGGCTCCAACTGGGCCTTGGTGGATTCAAATGGCTTTGCCATCGTCCAAGGGGGCGCGTTGCCAAGTGCCGAAGCGATAAGTGCCGCGCTGCAAAAAGCGGGACTGCGAAGCCCAATAAAAGTTCTTAGAGAATTCCTGAAGCAACATCCCGGCCACCTGTCCGCCAGAATAGACCTATTGACCAGGCTAAGGGTCATAGCCGAAAAGCGCACCATCAGGACGCTGAAGCTCAATGCCATAACCGCAGACGAATTGCCCCCAGGGCAGCACGCAATCACAGAATATACATACACTTGGCTGAACATTAACTCCGAAATCGCCAAGTATGCCGACAAGACGCTTGCGGCAAAGGACGACATCGAAATTTGGGGGGGCTACGCGCAGGAAATGGACTTAGTGTTCAATACAGGCGAATGGCGCATGATAAGGAATTTCATACGGCCAGAGCGGCAGATCCCGCTGGAGGCCTGCAGCCGCATTATGGCGGGGCTTTACAGGCTGCACCTTCCAAAGGTGGCGGAAGCCCTGCGGGAGAGGCCCAGTTACGAGTATCTTTGGCAGACATACGCTTGGATGAGAGGGATCGCTAGGGATAAGAGTTCTATCCAAGCCCTCTTGGCCACGCTGCCGGCGGAATCCTACTTTGCAAGGGAAATGCTGGGCAAGGAAGACCGCGAGAACAACAGGTGGGGCTCCTTGGCCGAAAGGCTTTGGGCGCGGCGCAAATCCATGCTGGCTTCCCAATATTCTATCCATTCCCAGTTGACCGCAAGCAGCAAAATGATAGCCGTGGCCGACCTCAAGAAGAGGGCAGAAAATGAGAGTGGCGAAATGTTGGAGATGTTGGAGGCTTTGATCAGAACCTCTCGCGCTGGCGACGCAGAATACGTGGTAAAGACCTTCGCAAAATTTCCCCACAACCCCAACTTTACCCAAAAGGCCGCAGACTTGGCAATTAAATGCGGCAGACAGGACTTGGCCACAAAGTGGCGCGACATGCAGATAGAGGCAACACCTGGGAAAAATGACGTGGAATACCTAGAGGCCATACTGCCACGTGACAACTTTCCCCTTGTCGTGCTGGTCAATGGAGAAGTGGAACCCCTCCATCCCCTCCTCGCTTCGTTGGGAATCGTCGCCATGGAAAACAAACAACTAAGCCAACTGCTGAAGTCGAAGGAACTTGTCGAATGGCAATTGGAGGGCGCGGCGCTGAACAAAGAGCTGTCCGCCCTAATGCAGCAAAGGGAGGGCTGGTTTGGCAGCGAGACTAGATGGGCGATGCTGATGGACACCGATGGCGAGCTAAAAGTCACATCGTCTGGCCTTGGCATGCCATCGGTGAAGGACTTGGTTGCGGCACTGGAGCACGCAAGGGCCGAAAAGCCGGTTGACAGGTTAAAGAGGGCATTTAAGGAAACCCCCAACTACTATGGGGCATTGGAAGAATTGGTGCCTATCCTTCTTGACGCCGCCACTGCCAAGACCGAGGCTAAGATCGCTCAGACCAAGGCGAGCGAGCTGTCCGACGATGACGACGCGCTGATATGGGGCGAGTACGCGCAATACTACAGGAAGCTGATAGACTTTTTGGCAAACAATTTCTGGCTGTACATCCATTGGGAACCCATACACATTGATACGTACGAAACGCTTAAATATAGCCCCACCATGAAAGCTCTCTGTAAAGAGCTGCTTCCCCTCGCCTCGGCAAAAGTCCAAAAACTGCCGTCCGATGAGGACTATTACTGGGATTTATGGATTATGCTGTTTGATCCAAGCCGGGACACGCAATTTTCCGATTTTTTGGATTCCATTGTGCAATCGCCCCTGCAAGAAAAGTACTCCAATCTTTCTAGGATGGACGTCGGAGTGGCTCTGAGGATGCAAGCCGCCGAAAAATACAAATTGAACGAAAACTGGAGCGGAGTGGTGAACGCCCTAGAGCCTTTCTGGGAGGGCCTGAGAAGCCGCGGCGAGCTGGGCAACCTGAACTTTCACTTAGGAAACTCATACAGTTGGAGCGGTTCCACGCTGCCCCTCATTGAGGCGTATCTGAACCTTGGCAGGGACGCCGCGCTAAAAGAGTGGGTGGCCGTCTGGAAGGAATCCCCCCGCTGGAAGAACATAGAGGCAGAAGTGACGAAGCTATATGAGAAGTATGGGAGATAGTTGAGGGATTATGTAGTTAGCTACAAAGTACAAGACTAGGTTCGGATGCGGCCTCTTGTAACTTGTACCTTGTAGCTGCTATAATTTGTCTTTGCTGAAAGAGGTCAAGATGGCCAAGCTGTTGATCCATGAAAGTACAGGCATCCGCGAATTCGAGCTGGTGGACGATGATGTACGGATTGGCCGAGAGTTCGACAACAACCTAAGGATAGCCGATGCCAGCGTCAGCCGCTATCACGCCGCCGTGCGGCGGGAAGGGCGAAACTACACCATAGTTGACCTAGAGAGCGTCAACGGGATAACCGTCATGGGCAGAAAAGTGGCTATGGCGGCGCTCTCCGATGGCGCACAGTTCAACCTTGGGCAGGTCAAGATTATTTTCCAAGATAAAAACGGAGCCAGCACGAAAGCCAGCGTTCCAAGCGGTGGGGCGGCGGATAGTGCTCCCCGCGTTGAAAAGGCCCACCAACAGCGCCAACCCGGCAATGAGCCGCACACCATAACGGTCCAAAGTGGCGGCATCTCGGACACTCCAAGGATGGTTTTCAGGCCAGGGGCCGATGCCGCCTCGGCGTGCATACTCACTTTGTTCCTCTTGGGCGCGGGTCACATGATAGTTAACGGCCAACAGCGAAAGTGGGCATTCAACGTGCTGGCTCTCTTTTTAGCTTCGATAGTAAGCTGCATCTTGGCGCACCTTCTTCCCCCGACGGCCTTTGGGGGTTCCAATGCGGGCATTTACGCCGTCCTGCTGATTTGGCTGCTGCCGATGATCATTATTCATGTCCTGTACTCAATTGACGCATTTATGACTGGCAAGAGCCTCAGATACGGCAGAACCCTCCACGAAGACGAATATTCCCTGCCGCTGCTCTATAGCATCGTCCGCATCTTCGACAAGATGGCTAGGCGCGGCCGCTGATAGCCAAAGATAGCTAGGCAAACAACACAATAGGAGATACCGCAATGTCCGGAAGCGCAAAAATCAGCAAGCCCGGGGCGAGTCCGATCTTGGCCCTGTTCACTGGCATTTTCTTTGGCACTGGGCACGCCTACAACGGACAGGTGTCCAAGTGGGCGGTCGTGATGGCCATCCAGGGGGTCGGGTACCTCTTATGCATCCTGCCTGGCCTTTTCATCCACGTCCTAAGCGTCATAGACTCATACCAAATTGCCGAGAGGCTGGAGAAGGGCGAATCCATCCCCGAAAATGAGTACTCCTTCAACCTGCTGTACCAGATAGTCAAAGTCATTGACAAAACCGCCACTTGCGGCAAGGCATGACCTTCTGGGCAGCCATGCGCCCGCTCGCCCATCGGAGCCATGCCCATGTATCTGTTCTTACATGAAGCAATTAGCGAAACGAGTATAAGGGGTCTGGGGAGTAATGAAGGGTGGACTCGCATGCGAGGCCGCCCTGAATGAATCCCCAGTTAGCATTCAGGAAGTTTTTCCAAGATCCGGTGCTGAACGTAACAGGCCGAAAGATGCCCGTCTCGAGTCCAAGCAGCGAATGACCTCGCTGCGTACTCAATCGGCACGATGAAGCTATCGGGCGTATGGTTCAGCATCCTGGCGGGTTCCATGATCCGGTGATGAATGAACCATGCTGCCTAGCCATGAACCCGAACACGAAAGATATGTGTCGGGCGAATGACCTCGCTGCGTGTCCATTCGGCGGGATGGGGTAGTCGTTGGACGGCAAGAAATGATTTGGAGTGGATTACAATTGCCTCAATTGACAACGAATGCTCCACGTGTCTTTCAAAAGGTTTAGTGTGAGTGTCCAAATGCAATTTGAACGCAATTTGGTATTAAGGGGCATCGCCTTGGTTGCCTTGGGGCTCAGTTTCATCTTTGGGCCCGACTCCCTGCCGGGCATTGACATGTGCTTATTCCACGCCGCGACTGGCCTCCAGTGTCCCGGCTGCGGCATCACAAGGGCCTTTTGCGCCATATCCCACGGCCAGTTCGTGCTTGCCTGGGGGTTCAACCCATTCGCCTACCTGTTCTATGCCTTGGCTGTCCTCACGCTACTATTACCGGCCATATTTGAGCGCGCCCCAGCAAAAGTTTTGACCGCTTCGGTTTTGGCACTGGCCTCCGCGCTGATGGTCTTTGGGGTGTATAGGGTTGTTGTGGGAATTGCGGGTGGTTAGTAGGGTGTAGTTCGTCAGCCTAACGGTTGCCCCCCGCAGCCAACATCGTTTGTTTCATCTACCCATCTGCTCCACTATGTGGGCTGCGTCATAGATATTGTTAAGGGATTCTAAGACTGCCCTAATGTCCACGCTGACGGAGCGGTTGAACTTGTCGTCGTAGTAGTAGTTGTTCGGCAGGCTCTCGAT
>JAITFL010000034.1 GCA_031281385.1 Holophagales bacterium | reverse complement strand
GAAAGCACAAACAGAAGCACCCCGACCCAAGTGGGGAATTCAAAGGACTGGGTGGCTGCAATGGCTAGTGCCGTACACACCGTGGCCCTTAAAAAAGATGGCACGGCCTGGGCCTGGGGTGCTAATGCCGGCCTGCTGGGCGACGGCACAGAGACAGACAGAAACACCCCAGTCCAGGTGGGCAAGGCCCAAGAACAGGACAGCACTGTCCACACACGGCAACTGCAACGCGGCCGACCCTTGGGAAGGACACCATAATCTGGGCTTGATCCGGGCCTTGGAATCAAACTAATTGCGGCCAGCTTGGCGATGGCACAAAAACGAACAGGAGCGTACCCATTCAAGTGCGCGTGGGTTCCAGCGGCTCAGCCAAGTAAGGCCGGTTGCAGTTTACAAGATGAAAACCCTTGCTGCATGCGGTTTTGTCTTTGGCAATTATCGCATTGGCAATAGAGATTTTGGTATAATGTATCTACAAGGGGAGTGGTGACATGAAGATGCTGGGCTTTGGCTTGATGCGCCTGCCGCACATCGGTGACTACAACAACATTGACGTTGAGGCGGTCAAGGCGTTGGCGGATGAATTTTTGAAGCGGGGTTTTACGTACTTTGACACGGCCTACCCATATCATGGCGGGAACAGCGAAACGGCATTCCGCGAGGCGGTGGTTAAGCGCTATCCAAGGGCCAGCTATAAAATTGCCGACAAGATGCCGATGTTCAGCGTCCAGTCGCAGGAGCAGCTTCCGCAGATATTCGATGAGCAGTTGGCTAGGTGCGGCGTCGAGTACTTTGACTTTTACCTTTTGCACTGCCTGAACCGCCAGCACTATAAGACCGCCGTTAACTTGAAGGCGTTTGAGTTTGTGAGGCAAAAAAAGAAGGAAGGCAAGATCAGGCACATAGGCTTTTCTTTTCACGACAACGCCGAATTGCTGGACAAGATATTGACCGAACATCCAGAGATGGAGTTTGTGCAGTTGCAAATTAATTATTTGGACATAGATGACATCAACATCGAATCGGGCAAGTGCTATGAGGTGGCCAAAAAACACGACAAGGATATTATCGTCATGGAGCCCGTGAAGGGCGGTGCGCTGGCAAATGTGCCCAGTGAGGTGGCCGTCCTGTTTAAGTCCCATAGCCCCGATGCCTCACCTGCCTCATGGGCTATGAGGTACGCCGCGTCTTTTGACAACGTTGTGATGGTGCTCAGCGGCATGAACAGCATGGGGCAACTGACAGAAAACACTACCCTGATTGATCATTTCGACCCCATAACCAACGATGAGCAAGCCATCATCCAACAAGCGACCAAGATGATGAAAGAGTCCGTTGCTATTCAATGTTCCGAATGTCGCTACTGCGTGGCGGACTGCCGCAAAAAGATAGCCATCCCAGAATATTTTTCGATTTTCAACAATTTGATGCGCGGTGGGCCATCCCAAAAGCCACTGGCTATGGGCTACTACGGCAACCTAGCCTTAAGCCACGGAAAGGCCTCCGAGTGCGACCAATGCGAAAAATGCGAAAGCCTCTGCCCCCAGCACCTGCCTATTATCAAGCACCTGAAGCTGGTTGCTGCGGAACTGGGATAAAAAAAAGGGGTCAGGGGATAGATTGTAGGGGCTAGGAGCCGCGCTTTGCGCGGCAATTCGGCGCGGTGCTTGCGCCGCATCAATCCTGATCCCTGCCCCCTGATCCCTTACCTCTGACCCCTAGCATCTATCCTCCCCCCACCAGTCTCACAATCTCTAGACTATCGCCTTCCTTTAGCGGAGTGCTGGCGTGGTCGGCCTTCTTTATCACTATTCCGTTTAGTTCAATTGCGGAACCGAAGGGGGGCAGGGCCATCCAGTTGGCTAGGTCGGCCACCGTGTCTAGTTGGGGGGCGGACACTGTTTGGCCGTTGATGATAAGCTGCATGCCTGACTCTATTCACTTTTTCCAAAAAACTATTGCAAGTGCTATGGCGGCCAGCGTGATCACCACTATGGCCCTCCAGGGCGTGGGATTTATGTTCTGTCTCTCCAACTCCGATGCTGCGGGGTCAGACAGCGCGGCTTGGCTCAGGTCGCTCTCAGGGGATTCTGGCTCCCCCGGATGCGGTGGCAAGAGGCCATCCGCAATTTGGCCAAACATGACGTTGCGATAGCCATCCTTTTTAGCTAAGAAGTCGCTGATTTCATCGCGGGTGCCATCAAGCGTTTCGCCATTGTCGGTGTTGATTCCATTTATCCCATTGCTGGCTTCATTCTGCTCTTCAATTTTTTCTGTGTTCACTGCATTTTCCTTTCCAGTATCTCAGCCGCCACCGCTGGGTTCAGCTTGCCTTTCCCCGCCTTCATTATCTGCCCGATTAAAAAGCCGCGCAATTTAGTGGCGCCCGCCTTGAGTTCTTCAAATTGCGCCTTGTGCGATGCCAGCACTTCATCTACGATGGCTTCTATTGCACTCGCGTCTGATATTTGCGCCAGGCCCTTCTTTTGGATTATTTCTTCGGGGCTGCCCTCTTTGGCAAGCAGCGCTGGGAAAATGGCGTCCTTCGCAGTGCCAAGGTTGATCGTCTTTTTTTCTATCAGGGCGATGAGTTCGGCCAGATGCGCTTCGGAGATGCCCAGCGAATATATGTCGCCGCCGCGCTCGTTGATGGCGCGGCTCATCTCGCCAAGCATCCAGTTGCAAACCTGTTTGGGGCTATTTGATATCTTCGTCACATTCTCAAAGTAATCGGCAAACGATTTGTCCTGCGTCAGCATTTCGGCTTCGTAGTCGCTTAGGCCGTAATTGTCTTTGAATCGCTTTTTTTGGGCCCAAGGCAGTTCTGGCATGGATGCTCTGGCGGTGTCTATTTCTTTTTGCGATATGGTCAGCGGCGGCAGGTCGGGCTCGGGGAAGTAGCGATAGTCCATCTCTTCGGCCTTTTCCCTCTGCGAGCGCGTTTCGCCCTTGCTGGAATCCCAGCCTCTTGTCTCCCGCGTGGGCTTAGAACCAGA
>JAITFL010000031.1 GCA_031281385.1 Holophagales bacterium | reverse complement strand
CAGATACAAGCCTGCGCGTCGCTTTGGTGCGACATTGCCACAGGTGCGGCTGGGGGCATCTTGGTCGAGCCGCTGCCAGACTGCCCGCAAAACCGCTTGCAGCGCATGGTTGCCGCCGTTGAGGGGCTAGAGGTGACCCAGCTATGGGAGAGAACGCCCGAATTTCTGGTGAGCTGGATCAACCAAGGAAGCGGGGCAGAAATTCTTTCCATGCAGACGATAGAATATCGCTGCCGATGCTCCAAGGAATCCCTAATTGGCATCTTGGGGGCCATGCCGCGCAGCGAGCGCGAAAATATTTTTGCCGACGGGAAGGCAGTTGTCGATTGCGAATATTGCGGCAAGAGCTATGAGATCGCCCAGGAAGAGATGCCAGACGCGGGTAACTCATCTGGCTCTTTAATTGGAAGCACCCCATGAAAGCACCCAAGCAAGACATCCAGATAACGCAGCGCGGGCGGCCCTTGGGCAACCCTATATCCGTTTGGCTCAAGTTCCGCTTTGCGACGTGGGTGGCGTCAATCATTTGGAAAGCTCTAAAAATTACGCTTAGAAAGAGCCACAGGGGAGCCGATGCGATAGACGCGCTGGTGGCAAACGACCAGCGCTTCATACTGGCCTTTTTCCACAGGCGCCTCGTAATGATGCCCCTAAGCTATCCATACATAAGGCGCAACCCTGATGGTGAAAAGCGGGGGGTGGCCATTCTCTCCAGCGACAGCAAGGATGGCGAAATCAGCGCGGCGATATGGCGGCACTTGGGCATCCATGCAGTCCGCGGCACCTCGTCCCACGGGGGCGGGGCCCAAGGGCTGGTCAAGATGATCCAAGTGGTGCGTCAGGGCTGGGACTTGGGCATAACCCCCGACGGCCCAAGGGGGCCAAGCTGCAAAGTCAAGCCGGGCGCCATTGCCGTGGCAAAAAAAACTAGGGCGTGGATTGTGCCAGTCTGCGTGGCCTATAACAACCCTTGGCAGTTGAAGACCTGGGACAAGATGCTTATCCCAAAGCCTTTTTCCAAGGTGGCCGTGCTTTTTGGCCACCCCTACCAAGTGCCAGAGCAGATAGAGGATGAAGCCCCGCTTGCCCTAGAACTACAGGATAAATTGGTGGCGCTGGAACACGACGCAGATGAGTTTTTCAAATGAGCCTCGCCGTCATGGCCCTGTCAGGGGGCATGGATTCCTGCGTGGCCGCCGCTATTGCCAAGCGAGACGGCTTCGATCTATGCCTGTTGCACGCAAGCTATGGGCAGTTGACCGAGGCACGGGAAAGACTGGCTTTCCAGCAAATAGCCGATTACTATGAGGTGCCGCCCAAAAGGCGCCTGGTAGTCCCCATGCAGGCACTTAAAATGATTGGCGGCTCATCCCTGACGGACGCAACGGTGCAGATGGAGCATGGCAACTTAGACAAGGCGGAAGTGCCCTCTACCTACGTGCCTTTCAGAAACGCGCACCTGCTTGCCGCATGCGTAAGCTGGGCAGAGACCATCGGCGCGGCAAATATTTTTGTCGGATTCGTAGAGGCAGATTCCAGCGGGTACCCCGATTGCAGCGCGGAGTTTCTTAAAGCATTTGAAGCGGCGGCCAACAGTGGCACAAAACGAAGCACCAGCATCAAAATACACGCGCCTCTTATTGACAAGACCAAGGCCGAGATTGTGAAAATAGGCATGTCCATAGGCGCACCGCTGCGCCTAACTTGGTCGTGCTATAAGTCTGAAACGCGCGCTTGCGGAGTTTGCGACTCCTGCTTGCTGCGCCTAAGAGGGTTCAGCCAAGCGGGAATCAGCGACCCGATAGAGTATGTGCAAGATGATGGGCCTGATGCAATACTCTGACATTTTTGGGTCGTGAGGCCCAGTGAGGCGCAGCCTTCCATATTCGCTCACCGCTGACGCGGCTCGCTTCATTCCTGCTGCGCCTCTTAGGGCATTCGCCCTTTTAGAGAATTTGACAATGGACAATGGACAATTGACAATGGTGGATGCGGCCTTGGGCCGCGCTGGTTTTTTAATTGGGGGGCGCATGAGCGCGAGAATTGCCCTGATGGTATGCCTAGCCGTCCTTTGCGTGGCTTGCAAAACGATGAAGTCAGTGGGCGCAAACCTAGACAAGTCAATGGTCTATCAGGTAGAAGAGAGGGACGTGTTCCAGCCTCAAACGACGCCTGTCCGCCCAGAAACATTCAACCGCCGCAACATAGAAGTGGCCCTGCCCGATGGGAACATTCTTAGGGGCATAGCAATCATCAAAATAGGGGCAAGGGCAAACATACTGTATTTTTGCGGCAACGCAGAGATGGCCCAGGCAAGGACGCTGGAAATGACCAAGTGGGCAGAGCGATACAACGTCAACGCCATCTGTGTGGACTATAGGGGCTATGGGGCCAGCAGCGGCAGCCCCGCCGTAAAGCACCTAGCCAGCGACGCGCTGTGCGTCTATGACCAAACATCGGAGATGAGAAAGGGGCTTCCCACCGTCGTGGTTGGCTATGCAATAGGCTCGCTGCCAGCAACGTTTGTGGCCGTAAACCGCCAATGCAACGGGCTGGTGCTTATAGCCCCGATAACCAGCTTTGAAGACCAAAACATGTACCCCAAAGACCAAACCCGCAGATTGGTGCCTTTATACCACAAGCCCTTCAGTGGGCGGGCAACCATGAAACCAGCCTTTGAAATCCCGGCAAAGGTCGAGCCCATGTACCAAATCCCAAAAGTGGCCGCGCCACTGCTGGTAATCCACGGCGAGGACGACACAGAAATACCAAGCGTCTGCGGAATGAAAATCTACTCGCTGGCCAAGGGCAAAAAGACGCTGCTTCTCCTGCGGGGCGTGGGACACGGCGAAATATCCCTGTTGGATGGCACTAGCGGCGAGGGCATGGCCAAGTTCATGGCCGAGAACCTGCCACAGACCGCGCCAGACGAAGAAATCTCTTGAAAACCCAGCTGGTTGGGACTGCAATGCTACGTTTGGCAAATTGACAATTGACAATGGACAATTGACAATGGTGGATGCGGCTTACGGCCGCGCTGATTTTCTTAATTTGGGGAGCACTCACTTTGCGGGAGCCCATGAGTTGAATGTGGGATTATTGGCGATGGCCTGGGGGTGCAAGTGGCCCAAAGAAAGGTAACACTAAATGGCAAAGACCAATAAAATAGCACCAACGCTGAACCCAATTCCAAAACGCGCTTCCACCAAGCCAGCAAGAAAGCTGGAGACCTTTGCCAGCCCGCGCCCCGGAAGGCCCTTTGAAGTTGTCTTCGAAACAGAAGAGTTCACCTGCCTCTGCCCCATGACGGGCCAGCCTGACTTCGCGCATCTAAGGATAAGCTACCAGCCAGACCAGCTCTGCGTGGAATCCAAGTCCCTCAAACTGTACCTCTGGAGCTACCGCGACACGGGCGCGTTCCACGAAGCGGCCACAAACCAGATATTGGATGACTTAGTGGCGGCGGTTCACCCAACTTGGATGAGGGTAGAGGGCGACTTTCAAATAAGGGGCGGGATTAGAACCTTGGTGGCCGCAGAATATGGGGAGAAACTGTGCCCCAGCGATTAGGGCTACTTGGTTGGGGAGCGCGGAACGGAAGCGGACAGGAAGTTCATACCGATTATGCAATCTTTGATTGCAAATCGGTATTGCAGCCTACCACACAGTAGGCACATCATACTTGTGGATGTTTCCGTCTGCCGTCAAGATAGTCATGCCCTCCGCTTTCGCGGCGGCAACGAGAAGGCGGTCAAAGGGGTCGCGGTGGATGAAGGGCAAGGCTTCTACAATCTCCAAATGTTGCTGGGTCACTTGGAGCAATGAGATTGGCGAGTTCCCCATTTTGGCAAAAAATGCCCTGATGCCGCCAACTATCGCCAGCTTACCAACGCTTACCTTGATGGCTATCTCCCATGCCGAAGCGATGCTGAAAAAGAATCTGTGTTCTTCATTCAACATTATGGCCTTGACTTGCGGAGAGAACTTTTCTTGCTCGTTGGCCCACCAAAGGGCTGTGTGGGTGTCGAGAAGCAGCTTCACTCCATATACTCCTTGAAATCATCCAGCGGGGCATCAAAATCCTCTGACATCTTGATTTGTCCACGCATACAGCCAAAAGC
Source organism: Holophagales bacterium (assembly GCA_031281385.1). The sequence continues at coordinate 11,094 of JAITFL010000031.1, read as the reverse complement.
CTCTGCCATTGTCATTTTGGGGGACTTGTGGGGCTGGGCGACTGCACTGAATGGAATGCCGTTATAGTTGATTACGCCGCTGATGAACATGCTTATTGCATTGGACGGCGACACCCCTATCGCCTCGCAGACCTTATCGAATTTCTGCTTGGTGGCTTCGTCTATTCGTGCTGAAACTTGGACTGACATCGTAACACCTCATTGCGCTATCAATATTTATCATTTTGCTACGCTTTGAGTTCATTGTCAAACTGGGTGATTTGTTCACGCGCAAATATTACCCGCTGGCTCGCCCTTAAAATAGGGGGTATTCTTGTGTACGGCGGTGGACGTGGACAAACAGGCAACCAATAAAAAACCCCGCTGTTGCGGGGATTTTTGCACTTCTGTGGATTCTCACGGACAGCACTTGGTTGGGGAGGAAGGATTTGAACCCTCACCTGACGGAATCAGAATCCGTTGTCCTACCATTAGACCACTCCCCAATTGTCATAAAACTCAATGGTTCTCTTCAAAGTGCCCAGCCCCTCAAAGCGCGGCGCTTCACATCATTAGGATAGGCGCTTTTCAGAAAAAATGCAAGGCGCCTTTTTGGAATAACGACCGCAATGTATGCTTGGATTATCAAACTTGGGGGCAGGCATGGACGATGGAAAGAGGCTGGCGTATTTTGTCGCTATAAAGGAGGGCGCAAGCTATTTGGGCGGGCTGCTGATAACCAATTCCATCGGCATCCCGTTGGACTTCAGGTACACCGAACCCATCACCCCGACCAAGCTGCAATCGCTGCTATACGGCAGGGCACTGGAGCCGCACATCAAAGGAGAGGTCATACAAAAGGCGCTGATGAAAGAGGTGAAGTCGCCCCCCGACCTGATGTTCGTCCAAGCGTCGGACTTGGCTAGCGACTTTGCCAACGCACAATGCCCGATATTGTCCATCCAGCGCACCCAAGACCCGCCTATGGATTCGCATGGCGCGTTTTTGCGACATTCGCCGAGAGAGCTGTCAGTCCAGATTGGAGAAAGCGGACACCCGCTGAGAGTGCTATTCCCACAAGGAGTGGAAGAGGGCGTCCAAGAATCCGTCATTAAAAGCGTGGCGGAGGCCGGCTACCAGATTGACCTTGCCGAGCCTATGGAGCGAGTGTTGGGGGCATTGCACGCGCTGATGCAGCAATGAGCAATTTTCGGGGAAGCCGCAATGTCTGAGCGCCGCCAACGTCTGGGCAAAAAAATGCTGACGCGGATCAAAAACGCAGCGGGCGATATAGCGGAAACCACTGTGCGCGCCTTTGTGGGGCCAAAGGTTTATCGTGCGTCTCAATGTTTTTTGGAAGAGCCTAATATCACATCAATGGAACAGCCATCCGCGTCGGTGTCCACCGCGACCCTGCTGTCACAGCCAGAGGCCCATTCCGCCGTGCTTTTGGCGTTGCCCGTTGCCACCGCAACAAACATAAAATTCGACACCCGCTCACTAAATGGCATGGGCGAGCCATTCAGCGCCAGCACCGCGTCGCTCGGAACCGCGCTCTCATGGCCGTGCGCCGCAAGGTCTGCGGACATCCCCAAGATAGACTCTCCTAGCGCAAACACAATTGACCCATCTACATTCGGTTTTCAAACAGGGACAAGGGGCATCGCCGAATTTGAGATCCTTGCGGGCGAAGCGCATAGATGTACCGCATTTTTTGCCGCCCCAAGCTGCGTTGCGTCCATCGAGAGGGCTTTCATGGCGCCAATCAGTGTTAAGTCCAAAGACCTTGCAAGCGTCCCAAAGTCTATTTGGATGCGCTACACCATGCACCTAGTCAAGGAGACGGGGGAAAACGTCAAAAACCTTCAAATAATTGGCCTGTACCTCATCCCCAAAAATGGCGTGAAGAGCATGGCGCATAGCGCGTCCGATGGCAGCATCCAAATCCGCGTCGGCGCAGAGGCCGCTAATAGCGAACAATGCACACTGGTCGTTGCAAGGAAAAAAAGCGACAATGCAATAATTAGCTACATAATGGATGCCATGTAGTTTGAGCTTCTTGCAAAACTCTTTTCGCGCTCATCGAAGTCACCTCCATGTATCCGCCCATCGAAGCCATGTCCATGTATCTGCCCATTCATCGAAGCCACCCCGAGCATCCACCCGCCCATCGAAGCCATGCCCATGTATCTGCCCCTACATAGGGCAGTAGGCGAGGCGAGTACCCGGGGTCTGGGGAAGACGCCCTAGTGCAATGAGCGTTTGAGGCTGCAGTGCAGCCTCAAATGCCAGCAGCACTTGGACGGCTTAAAGCTGGGCGGCGCTGGACAATGAGGCGCAGCCTTTCATATCCGCTCACCGCTGGCGCGGCTCGCTCCATTTCTGCTGCGCCTCTTAGCGCATTCGCGCTTTTAGAGTATTTCCCCCAGTTTGGCATCCGGGCGAGCTCCATGAACCGGCGTGAAACGAACCAAGTTGCCGGGTTGTGAACCCGAGCACGTAAGGTAAGCACCGGGCAAATACCCCCGCCGGACTCCCATTCTGCCCGATGCTATTGCCAGGCGTAGGGATAATTGCTGCCGCGCAGCGGCCCTTAATCCCTACGTAATGCATCTATTCGAGGCCCAGATCCCGCAGCTTCCTGTATAGCGTTGTGCGGTCTTTGCCCAATATTTCGGCTACCTTGGCTTTGCGGGGGTAGTGTTTGAGCAGGGCTTGGATGTATTTCTTTTCTAGCTCTTCCAAGGTCGGCAGGCCGTCCCAGCCTTCTATTAGATCCAAGAGGGGGGCCTGGACTACGCTGTCGCTTTTAATTTTTGCGGCTCTGTGGTGTGGGGGCGCGTCGGCCAACGACCCATTTCTAATTTTTTCGGGCAGGTCTTCCGGAGCTATCTGGCGGCCCCTGCTCATCTGCGTCAGGTGTTCCACCACGTTTGCAATTTCCCTGACGTTGCCGGGCCAGGCGTAATTTTTTAGCAGTTCCATCGCATCGGCGCGAATGTGGCTATGGTGGCCGTCCTTCCTTTGGGCTTCTTCCAAAAAGTAATCTATCAGCAGGGTGATGTCCGATAGCTTTTTTTTAGTGCTTGGGTCAATGGAATAGCGCTCGCGCACGGGGGGCAGCGCAATCTCCACAACGCTAAGGCGATAGTAAAGGTCTTCCCTAAACTTGCCTTCGGCCACCATATCAAACAAATTCCTATTGGTGGCGGCTATCACGCGGATGTCCACGATTATGTTCTTGCTGCTGCCCACTCTTCTAAGCTCGCCCTCTTGCAGCACCCTCAATAGGCGGACTTGGAAGCTGGGGCTTATTTCGCCTATCTCGTCCAAAAAGATCGTGCCGCCATTGGCCTCTTCAAACAGGCCCACTTTCTCGCCGATGGCCCCGGTGAAGGCGCCCTTGGCGTGGCCGAATAGCTCGGATTCAAGCAGGGATTCGGTAAGGGAGCCGCAGTTGGTTGCGACAAATGGGCGATCACGCCTAGAGCTGCTTTGGTATATGGCGCGGGCGACAAGCTCTTTGCCGGTCCCGCTCTCCCCGATTATCAGCACCGTGCTGCGGCTATCCTGCAGTGAGGCTATCTTTTTGTACACTTCCATCATCTGGGGGCTAGAGCCGATTATCGCGCTGTGTGCCGCCCTTGGCTTGGCCTTTGGGGCTTTGCCTCTGTCCGCCCGCATGAGCAGTGCCCGCTTGACCAGCGATTTGAGTTCTTCGTTGTCCCAAGGCTTAGAGACAAAGTCGAAGGCGCCTTCTTTGACCGCCTCTAGCGCTTTTTCGATGGTGCCAAAGCCCGTCAACAGTATGGTCTCCACTCCCATCGGCTTTGCGGCCCGCAGCAAGTCCACGCCATCCTTGACTGCCTCTAGGTTGATGTCCGACAGCATTAGGTCGAATGGCTTTGAGTTGAGCAGGGCGATGGCGTCCTCTGGCCGCGTGGCCTTGGCTACGTCCAGCTTTTTTGGCAGGTCTATCTGGTTCAGAAGTATCTCCAACAGGTCGCAGGTTTCCCCGCTGTCGTCCACGACCAGCACACTGTAGGCTGCCTCTTGGGATTTGGCCATTACTATCCTTTATTTGTATTCTCCCCTGTTTCAGCCTCTGTGAAAAGGGCATGCTATCCTAATAGTTAGGCATATTTTTATGGGGAGGCCCAACATGAAAAAACACATCCTTGCCGCGCTCGCCATAGCCGCGCTGGCCGGCCAACTGTTTGCGGGAGACCTGAAGATCACCTACAAGCAAGAAACAAAAGCCATGTCAACAACGCAAAAGAGCGAGTCGGTTCACTACTATTCCTCCCGGTTCCAGCGAGTCAACAACAACCAAGAAAAATTGGACTCCCTGACCGACTACAAGGACCTTACCACGTACCAGATTGACCACAAGAAAAAAACGATTTCCAAGTTCACGCTGGACGATATGCTGAAAGCCATGAAATTGGTCTCGGCCCAAGCGCAGAACGTTGACCCGCAAACTAAAAAAATGATGGAAGCCATGTTCGGGAGCGGCGGCACGGTCAAAACTGAAAAGCTCGGAAAAGCAACCGTAGCCGGAAGAACCTGCGACAAGTGGAAGATCACGATGGGGAAAACCGCGTACGTCATCAGCGCAGACCCCAGCCTAGATGTGCCAATACCAAAGAGCGCTTGGGAAAAGGGGAGCCAGCTAAAAGACGCCATGTCCATTGCAGCGCCCGGCATGGGAGATATGATTGCAAAGCTCTTGCCGGAGATGGCCAAAATCAAAGGCGTCCAACTGAAAACAGAAACAGAAATGTCAATGATGGGCATTACCACAAAGACGCTGCTGGAGGCCACCAAAATAGAAACAGGGTCCATTCCTGCATCCATGTTTGAACTGCCCAAGGGCTACAAAATGGAGGACGCTGGCAAAAAAATGGTGGAAGAGCTTCAAAAATCGGCGAAAAAGAAATAAACAACGGTAGCAATTTCATCTGAGCCAATTGCAAAACCCTTGGTTTTGCAATTGGCTCTATAATATTAACTATGGGCGATGACGGACTTTCATTCGACAAGGGGCTGGACAAGCTGGAGGCCCTAGTGCAGAAGCTGGAGGGCGGGGGCTTGGGCCTAGAAGATGCCCTTAAATGCTACGAGGATGGCGTAAAGCTGTCCGAGTCGCTGCAACTGCAACTGACAGAGGCGCAGCGCAGGGTGGAAGTCCTTAGGCAGGGCCTGGGCGGCGAGTACAGCGCCGAGCCGCTTGAAGGGGACGAGGAGTGACGGCTCAATTTGAAGCCGCTGTAAAGGCGGACGTTGAGCGTCTTTTGCCAATGGTGGAAGCGGCTCTTTTGGCGCCCCTGTCTGGCGACGAAGCATCTACAATCCGAGAGTCCATGCGCTACAGCCTAGAGGCAGGGGGCAAGCGGGTGAGGCCCGTGCTATGCCTTTTGGCCGCGGAATCATTTGGCGCAAACGCAAAATCCGCCCTGCCCTGCGCCGTTGCGTTGGAATATATCCACACGTACAGCCTTATCCACGATGACCTGCCGGCGATGGACAACGACTACCTGCGGCGGGGCAAGCCGACCAACCACAAGGTGTTCGGCGAGGGGCAGGCCATACTTGCGGGCGATGGCCTTTTGACAGAAGCGTTTGACATGCTGGCGCGGGACGGTTCGCTTTCGCCGCAGCAAAGAGTGGAGGCTATAGGGACGCTGGCCGAGGCCGCTGGCTGGCGGGGCATGGTCGGGGGGCAGAGCCTAGACTTAGAGGGCGAGGGCCTAGTGAGGTCAGGAAAACCATACGGCCAAGAGCATCTGCAGCTAATCCACCGCCTAAAAACGGGCGCACTCCTAAGGGCCTCGCTGGAACTGGGCGGCATAGCTGCAGGGGCGGACAACGCAGGGCGCAAGATACTTGGGGAAGCCGGAGACGCGCTTGGGCTGGCGTTTCAGATAATGGACGACATCCTAGATGCTACTTCCACTGCCGACGCCATGGGCAAAAATGTTGGAAAAGACGACAAAAATGACAAAATCACATATCCAAAGCTGCTTGGCCTAGACGGGGCCAAAAAAGCGCTTTTGGACGCTACGGAAAGAGCGATATGCAAGCTGCAGCAAACACCGAATCCGCAATCACTAATAGTTTGGGCGCGTTATTTATCCGCGAGGGCAAATTGAGCCAGTACCCTCTACTAGAATCGCTGACGGCCCCCCAGCACATCCGCATGTTCACGCTGAGCCAACTGGAGAGCCTTGCCGACGAGGTGAGGCAGTTTCTCATTGACTCTGTCAGCGAAACGGGGGGGCACTTCGCCTCTAACATGGGAACCGTGGAGCTGACCGTCGCGCTATTCCACGCCTTTGACTTTTTGGAAGATAGGATAGTCTGGGACGTTGGGCACCAAGCATATTCGCACAAAGTCCTTACTGGGAGGTGGAAAAAATTTTCCACGCTACGCAAGCACAATGGGATTTCTGGCTTCTTGAAGCGGGAAGAGAGCCAGTACGACCACTTTGGGGCGGGGCACTCCAGCACAAGCATCGCTGCGGCCCTTGGCATGGCCAAAGCAAGAGACTTGCAAAAATTGGACTATACCTGCATTGCCGTCATCGGCGATGGGAGCATGACTTCGGGCCTAGCGTTTGAATCGCTGAACCAAGCGGGGTACCTAAAGACAAAGCGATTCTTGGTGATACTCAACGACAACGACATGAGCATCAACCCCAACGTAGGCAGCCTGCAAGGGTACCTGAACCAGATCATCTCCGGCCAGTACTACCACAAGTGGCAGGACAGAATAGAAAAGGCCATCAACGCCATCCCCTTGGGTACGCTGCGGCGCGTCCTCACAAGGTTTGCAGAGGGCGGCCAAGAAGCGGTTAAGCGAATTGCGGTGCCAGGCCTATTGTTTGAAGACTTGGGCTTTAGGTACATTGGGCCCGTCAATGGCCACAACATGAAATCCATCAACCACTACATAGCCGAGGCCAAAGAAAAGATGCAGGAGGGCCCCGTGCTCCTGCACGTGCAAACCAAGAAGGGCTATGGGTACGAACATTCCGAAAAAGACCCGCTAAAGTGGCACGGCATAGACTCTTTCGATGCAGCGTCGGGGGAGTCAACGCACCGCGAACTTGCCACCGCCACGCCCAAGCCGCCCACCTACACAAAAGTTTTTGGCGAAACATTGACAGAATTGGCAAACAAGGACGAAAAAATTGTGGCGATCTCTGCCGCGATGCTGGAAGGCACGGGCTTAAATATTTTTCAGGAGGCCCACCCCGAGCGCTGCTTCGACGTAGGCATAGCCGAACAGCATGCCGTCACCTTTGCTGCGGGGCTTGCCGTCCAGGGCTTTAGGCCGGTGTGCGCTATTTACTCGACCTTTTTGCAGCGCGGCTTCGACCAGATATTCCACGACGTCTGCCTGCAAAACCTATCCGTTACCTTCGCCATGGACAGGGCCGGAGTAGTGGGGGCGGACGGCCCCACGCACCACGGGCTGTACGACATCGCCTTTCTGCGATGCCTGCCCAACATCATACTCATGGCCCCAAAGGACGAAAACGAATTTAGGCAAATGCTGTTCACCGCCATCTACTGCGAGGGGCCAACGGCAATCCGCTACCCACGCGGTGCCGCGCAAGGAGCTACGCTCCAAGACTATTTTGTCCCCATCCTAATCGGCAAGGGCGAACTTTTGAGAGAAGGGGAAGACGTCGCTATCGCCGCCCTTGGAACGATGGTGCCAAAGGCCATGGAAGCCGCTTCAATACTAGAATCCAGCGGCATTTCATGCGCGGTCATAAACGCCAGATTCGCAAAGCCGATAGACAAAGAACTAATAAACAAATGGGCAAAAACCACGGGGCGCGTGGTAACCATTGAAGAGGGCTGCCTGCCAGGCGGCTTCGGCTCGGCAGTGGCAGAATGTTTGCTGGACAGCGGCATAAAGGCTTCCCTGCTGCGCCTTGGCATCCCCGACCACATTGTGCAGCACGGCCCCACTGACACTCTGCTGAACAATGAAGGGCTGGACAGCGAAGAGATCGTCAAAAAAATACAGGCGTTTGTAGGGCCGCTTACACCTGATACTAACCCATGACCTATTTTAAGACACTGACCACGACATCTCATTTATGACAATTCAAACGCGCCGACCGAACACGCAATGCAGTCATGCGCCAAACCCATATCTTTCGTGTTCGGGAAGCGGCGTTCCCGTTGCTCGATTCGTTTAGTGCCGGTTCATGGAGTCCGCCCGGATGCAGGACTGGACTCTAAAATGTGGTCGTTGGCCGCTTCGCGGCGATAAGGATGCGGCTGCGCCAGCAGAGAGCGGATATGGAGCATGCATCTCGGTTGTGCAGCTCGGCGGATTCATTGGGCAGAATGGACACCCGGTTAGGGTATTTGCCCGGCACGTATCTTTCGTGCTCGTGGTGGTGGCCCGGTGACTTGATTCGTTTCGCGCCGGGTCGTGGAGCACGGCCGGATGCCCGGATGCTGAACCATTCGCCCGGCAGATTCATTGGGCAGAATGGATGCCCGGTGCGATTATTTGCATGACACGTATCTTTCGTGCTCGGGTCTGCCGCCAAACAACCTGCATTGCCAACCGCCGGTTCATGGAGCCCGCCCGGATGCTTAACCATTCGCCCGGCAGTGGCATCGGGCGGAATGGCGCACGGCTGGGGTATTTGCCCGGCACTTATCTTACGTGCTCGGGGTGGTGGCCCGGCAATTTGGCTTGTCATGCTCCGGTTCATGGAGCCCGCCCGGATGCTAAACTGGGGAACTCGCTTGTTGCATTGCTCGCAGGTTCTCGGTATCCTGCGCTTCCGCTCCGGATACGCGAGACATCCTCCGTTGGTCTCTGCGGCACATTGGCCGCCAGTGCTGCCACGGGCGTTTTTAGCTTGTTCGGCGTCGTTTTCGCACTGCCCCGCTTGCACCCCAGACCCCGGGTACTCGCCTCGCCTACTGCCCTATGTAGGGGCTGATACATGGAGATGGCTTCGATGTAGGGGCTGATACATGGGCATGACTTCGATGAACGCGAAAAGAATTTTGCCAGTGGGCTCTATTGACTCACAGAAGCTCCCCGTACCTGCGGATGAATATCCTCTTAAAGAAAGTTACTAGCACCATGTACAGGAATACAGTTGCAGCCAGGTAGGCGAAAAACTCCGTCGGCAATTCGGCAAGCCCGATGGATTTGCCGAAACGGGTGAATGGTATCGTGGTCAAAACGGCGATGCCGGTGAACGATATGAATGTAACGGCGGCTGAGGCGTGGCTTTGGATGAAGGGTATCTTGGGGGTGCGTATCATGTGGATAACCAAGGTTTGGCTCCACATTGACTCGATGAACCAGCCCGCTTGGAAGACCGCTATGAACAACACCCGCGTTGCGGTGTCAGCTTCTATTTGGTGGTACATGCCGCCGCAGACTGCTGGGCAGATGACAAAGAACATCAAAAGGTATGTCGTGATGTCAAAGACCGAGCTGGTAGGCCCTATCCATATCATGAACTTGCCAATGGACGTCGCATCCCATTTGCGCGGAACAGCTAGATACTCTTTGTCAACGTTGTCCCAAGGGATGGCAGTGCAGGACAGGTCGTAGATCAAGTTGAGCAAGATCAGGTGTATGGGCATCATGGGCAGGAAGGGCAAAAACGCGCTTGCGGCAAGCACGGATAGCATGTTGCCAAAGTTGGAGCTGGCTGTCATTTTGATGTACTTGATCATGTTGGCGTACGTCTTACGGCCTTCTATTATTCCCCTTTCCAGTACCATCAGGTCTTTTTCCAAAAGGATGACGTCTGCGGATTCTTTGGCTATGTCAACAGCGTTGTCAACGGAGATGCCGACGTCAGAGGCTTTGATGGCGGCTGCGTCATTTATTCCGTCACCCATGTAGCCAACGCTGTGCCCATTGTCGCGGAGCGCCGCGATGACCCTGCCCTTTTGCTCTGGCGACAGCTTGGCGAATACGCTTGTGCTTTCGGCGGTTTTTTTCAAATCTTCGTCTGACAGGTTGTCTAGGTCGGGGCCCAGCAATATGCTGTCAACTGGTATTCCCACTTGGCGACACACGCAGCGCGTCACTTTGTCGTTGTCGCCAGTGAGGATTTTGATGCCCACGCCCAGTTCGCCCAGTGCTTTTACAGCCTTGGACGTGGATTCCTTTGGGGGGTCCAAGAAAGCCAAATAGCCCATCAGCACCATGTCCGATTCGTCAGCCACCGAAAACGCCCCTACGGGGGATGGGTTTGTCTTTTGGGCCACCGCTATTACCCTCATACCGTCATCGTTGAGGTCGTCAACCTTGCGAAGGATGTAGGCCCTTATTTCATCTGTCAGGGGGTGAACCTTGCCATCGTACTCCGCAAAGCTGCTAACGGCCAGCATTTCTTCCACAGCACCCTTGGTTATCATCTGCGTCTTGCCATCTGTTACCACAACGCTCATGCGGCGTCGCACAAAGTCGAATGGTATTTCGTCCAATTTCGTGTATTTGTTTGCCAGGTCGCGCATCTCTGCATGGGTCTCTTGCTCTAGTTGGGTTCTGTCTATGATGGCCACGTCCATCAAATTTTTTAGCCCCGTCTGGTACCAGCTATTCAAAAAGGCATGGCGCAGTACCCGCAGATCTTCTTCTCCATGAATGTTGAGGTGGTACTGGAGGACGACCTTGTCTTGGGTGAGGGTGCCAGTCTTGTCTGTACACAAGATATTCATCGAACCAAGGTTTTGGATTGAGTTCAGGTTCTTGATGATGGTCTTTTGCTTTGACATAGCCACTGCGCCCTTGGCTAGGCAGGTGCTGACGATCATGGGGAGCATCTCTGGAGTTAGCCCAACTGCCACTGATAGAGCGAAGAGCGCGGCCTGAGTCCAATCGCCTTTTGTAAAGCCGTTGGCGAATAGCACGATGGGAACCATCACCAGCATGAACCTGATGAGCAGCCAAGAGACAGAGTTGACGCCTTTTTCAAAGCTGGTCTGCACGGGCTTGTCGGTGACATGCTTGGCCATTTCGCCAAAAATGGTGTCGTCCCCCACGGCCACAACCACGCCCGACGCGCTGCCGCTGACTACGTTGGTACCCATGAATGCCAAGTTGGGTATTTC
>JAITFL010000190.1 GCA_031281385.1 Holophagales bacterium | reverse complement strand
CCAGATGAACGAGGGTGAAACGGTGGTGGAATTGGTACCCCAAGGAACGCTGGTAGAGCAGATACGCGCAGGGGGCGCCGGACTGGGCGGCATTTTGACGCCAACCGGGGTAGGCACCGAAGTGGAGCATGGCAAACAGGTTATCTCCGTCGAAGGTCGGCCCTATCTGTTGGAATTGCCGCTGCGAGGAAATGTGGCCCTGATAAAGGCCAAGACAGCCGACAAGGCCGGGAATTTGATCTATTCGGCAACAGCGAGAAATTTCAACCCGATAATGGCCACGGCTGCGGATTTGGTCATCGCCGAGGCGGAAGAGATAGTCGAAATCGGCGAGTTAGACCCCAACGACATTCACACCCCATCCATCTTTGTGGACTTTCTCGTCAAAGCCGAGCAACTGGAAGCATGAGGGCCAACATGGAATACACACCCAACAAAGAAACTATCGCTAAGCGCATCGCAAAGTTCTTCAAGCACGGGGACGTCGTTAATTTGGGCATCGGGCTGCCGACGCTGGTCGGAAACTTTGTCCCCATAGATGTCACATTTTTGCTTCAAAGTGAAAACGGCATGATGGGCCTAGGGCCGCCGCCAAAACCAGGGGAAGAGAACCGCGACTTGCTCAACGCTGGAGCGGTTCCCGCAACAATTCTAAAGGGGGGCAGCTTTTTCGATAGCGCGATGAGCTTCTGCATAATCCGTGGAGGGCATGTTGACTACACTGTCCTTGGAGTGCTGGAGGTTGACCAAGAGGGCAACCTAGCCAACTATAAAATCCCCGGCAAAATGGTGCCTGGCATGGGCGGGGCGATGGATCTGACCATCGGCGCCAAGGTAGTGATAGCCGCGACTCAGCACTTTGACCCAAAGGGCAATAGCCGACTACGAAAAAAATGCGACCTTCCCCTCACCGCCAAGGGCGAGGTTGACTATGTCGTGACGGATTTGGGCTTTTTCGAGATAAAGGGCGGCAAATTCATTCTAAAAGAAGCGTTTGCGCCATACACGCCAGAGTGGGTCTGCGAAAAAACAGAGGCAGACGTAATGATAGCCAACGATTGCAAAACAGTGGAGGTTATATGAGCAAAGTGTGCATTATCGGAGCGCATAACACAAAGTTTGGCAACTTCGTCAAAAAGAACAAAGAAACGGGCGAGGTTACGGACACATGTTCCCTTTACGACCTGCTGCTGCAGGCGGGGCGCGGTGCCTTGGAGAACGCGGGGATTGCGGCCAAAGACGTTGATGGCGTATGGGTGGCGTCCTGCGCCCCCGGCCTATTTGCCCACCAAGAACATTTAGCGGCCTTCGCAACGGAAATTGATCCTGCGGGGCTGCGATTCAAGCCCATGACGCGCTGCGAGGACGCATGCGCCTCTGGCTCCGTAGCTATTTACAACGCGCTATATGCCATAGAGTCTGGCAGGGCAAAGGCCGCGCTGGTGGTCGGCGTTGAAAAAATGAACCTGCTGGACACAAAGGGCGTGACACACGCCATAGCGACGTGTTCATATTGGCCAGAAGAGGGCGGCAGCGGAATGACCTTCCCCGCACTATTTGCCGAATACGCAAAGGGCTATAAGGCACATTACAATATCAGCGACGCAGACATGGAACGCTATCTGGCAACTGTTGCGGCGCTTTGCTACACCAACGGCCTAGACAACCCAACGGCCCACTTTGGCAAAGGGGGGCCATCGGACAAACTGAATCTGACCACAGCCGATGCAATATTGAACCTGCCGCCAGAAAAGAACCCCATCATAGCCGACCCACTGAAGCTGCACGACTGCTCCCTAGTTACGGACGGCGCGGCGGCAGTGGTGCTTATGCGGGCCGATGACGCAAAATCGTTTGAGAGAAGAGTGCAGATTGCGGGCATTGGCCACGCCAACGAGCGCATGCCCATCTCCCAGCGCCCAAACATGTACGAAGCCCAAGCGGGCAAGGAAGCTGTTAGGCTGGCGTTTGCAGAGGCGGGCATAGACGCGTCTGACATTGACGTAGCCGAAGTGCATGACTGCTTCACCATAACGCAATTGCTGGCTACAGAGGCACTTGGCCTCTCAAAGGATGGCCGCTCCGGCATGGACTACCTTGAAGGCCGCTTTACACGAGCCGACAAGTGCGCCATCAATTTAAGCGGCGGCCTAAAAGCCAATGGACACCCCATCGGTGCCACAGGAGTCTCCATGCATGCCTTGGCCTACAAACAGCTTGTCGGCCAGCCCAATGGAGCAGCACCTACTAACAAACAACCCGAAATCGCCGTCACACTAAACATCGGCGGCAGCTCCGTCACCAATTGCGTGACTGTGATGAAGAGGGGCTAGGGGTCTGGGGAAGACGCCCTAGTGCAAAGAGCGTTTTAGGCTGCAGTGCAGCCTAAAATGCCAGCAGCACTTGGGCGGCTTAAAAAGAGGGTTCGACGCGCATGCGCGGCGGGCCCGAGCGAATCCCCAGTGAGCATTCAGGAAGTTTTTCCAATACCCGGCACTAAACGTCCAAGGCCGCAACGCCTTCCTCCCGAGTTCAAGCAGCGCATGACCGCGCTGCGTCATCATTCGGCATAAACATCATCGCGGGCGCAGCCCGCATCAGTACCGCCGCGAAAGCGGCCAGCAGCGCGATGGAATTGCCATTCGGCGGCAAGAAGTTTTTGGGGAATTATCATGTTAACATTGATAATACTGGAAATTGATGCGGCGCAAGCGCCGCGCCAGTTTTTAGTTGGCGGATTGGCTGTACGGCGATGAAGGAATGAAATTGGACAACAGGCTAGGCGAGCGATTCAAAAAAGTCTACACAGGCCATGTTTGGGCCAACAACCGCAACTGCAAAGCATGTTGGGACTGTATAAGCGCGTGCTCCAAGCAGGTGATCGGCAAGGTCAGTTTTTTG
>JAITFL010000184.1 GCA_031281385.1 Holophagales bacterium | reverse complement strand
GCCCACTATTTTTGCGGCGGTGTGTCGGTTGACTTGGACGGGAGGGCCAGCCTTGATGGCCTGTACGCAGTTGGGGAAGTTGCCTGCACTGGCCTGCACGGTGCCAATCGCTTGGCCAGCACCAGCCTGCTGGAAGGGCTCCTGTGGGGGTACAGGGCAGCCAAGGCCATTGCAGATGAGTGCAAAGTGGTCAATCTGCCCGATGTTTCCGCCATCAGGCCCTGGCAGCCAGTAGCAAACCCAGTTGTGCCAGACCCATTGTTGATAGAGCAGGACTGGAACAGCATCCGCACTACGATGTGGAACTATGCGGGAACAGTGAGGACAAAGGATCGCTTGGAGAGGGGCTATAGCGACATCGGTTACCTTTACCACAGAATAGAGACGTTTTACCGCAGCGCCCCGGTGTCTAGGCCGCTGCTGGAGCTCAGAAATGGGGCAGCCTGCGCCAGGATGGTCTTAAAGGCCGCGCTGCAGAACCCGCAGAGCCGCGGCTGCCATTTCAGGGTTGATTGATGCGGCAAAAGCAAGAAGATAGGGGGCGGCATGGATCTATGTTTCAAAGACGCGTTGGTGATCACCGGCGGTGGGACGGGCGGCCACTATTACCCAGCAATTGCGCTTGCCGAGGCTGCGGCGGAGCGCATGCCCGACCGCCAGATAATTTTTGTTGGGGCCAAAAGGGGCATCGAGGCTGGGAAATTGCCCGAAACCAGATGGCAGCACTTGCTACTCGACGTTGAGGGGCTTTCGCTGAGATCGCCAGTGAAGGCATTTCATGCAATTAGGCGCATGGTTGAATCGCGCCATTATCTGCGAACAGTTTGGGAGACCGAGAGGCCATTGGCGGTGGTGGGGACTGGTGGGTATGCCGCCGCCCCTGCGCTCTTGGCGGCAAAAAAGCTAAAAGTGCCGTATTTCATCCATGAGTCCAACGCCGAGCCAGGGCTGGTGACAAAGCTGGCGGCCAAAAGGGCCGCGCGCGTCTGGCTTGGGATGGAAGCGGCAAAAAGGCGCTTGCAAAAGGCCGATTGCCTTTATGTGGGTACGCCAATCCGCGAGGCTTTTTTGCGGCCATTCAAGCCTGTTTCCACGCTTGCCGCTCCGTTCAGGCTATTGGTTCTGGGTGGCAGTGGCGGGGCCAGGGCCATCAACGAAGCTCTATTATCCATTGCGCCAGCACTGCTAGACGCGCACGCCGATTGGGAAATACTGCACCAAACTGGCAACCGTGAAATTGAGCGCCTGAGCCAAGTTCAGCACCACCAGCGTCACAGTGTTGAACCCTTTTTAGAAAACATGGACGAGGAAATGGAGGCCGCGAGCTTAATCATTTCTAGGGCCGGAGCAAGCACCTGCGCCGAGCTGAAGGCCGTTGGCAGGCCCGTTGTACTGGTTCCCTTTCCCGCCAGTGCCGGAGGGCATCAAAAATCCAACGCATTAGCTTTCGTTCAAGAGGGCAGAGGCGCAATGGTGGAGCAGGGCCCTGGCTTTGAAGACACACTGTTTCGTACCCTAAATGGCCTGATGGCTGACGAAGCATCTAGGCTGGACTTTGCGAAACCCGAAAAGAACACCGCCGTGGCGAACTGCCTTGATGACATGGCTGAAGTGCTGGGGCAAATGTGAAATCATCTAACCTCAAAAAAGTTCTTGCATTTTTTTCAATGGGCGGCAACATAGATATAGGGTGCATTGCATGTGTCCGCCATTCAGAATGTTTTTTTGTGGAAAGATGGCCCGATGCGAATGACTGAAAAACAAAAATTCAAAAATAATCTCAAAATATTTGCAGCCACTTTAGATAAATATGTTGCTGATGTAGATGATCAGTGGACAGTTAAGGGATTTATTGATGTTTTTCACAATGTTTATACCATTTCAGCAGACACGAAGGTCATTTCAAAAATTCTCGAAATTCATTTATTCCCAAAAATATTTGAATTCGCAAGGCGAAATGGATATGGGATTTTACTGGCCGATCATCAAAATTATTATCCAGACATTACATTCATTTCTGAAACTGACGAAACTATTAAGTTTGCCGTTGATTTGAAAACCACTTATCGCCTTCCAGAATTTCCAGCATTTTGTAATGGATTTACTCTTGGTTCACATGGAAGTTATTTTAAAGAAAGATCAAAAAGAAAAAACATCCAGTTCCCGTACAATGAATATATGGGTCATTTCTGTCTTGGGGCAATTTACACACGTGCAGAACTCCACAAAGAAAACGAAGTAGAAGTGCATGGCATAGAAAAATTAAAATCAATTGCTTCAGTAATCAAAAACATCCAATTTTTCGCCTGTGAAAAATGGGAAATTGCAAGTGATTTACAGGGAAGTGGTAATACTGCAAATATTGGAAGCATTGTTTCTATACAAGACCTATTGAATGGCAATGGTGTTTTTAAGAATCTCGGTGAAAAGTGGTTCGATGAATATTGGATGAATTATGGAATGATTTTGATTTCAGAAGGAAACAAACAACATAAAATAAAAAAGTTAAAAGAATTCTTAGAATTCAAATCCTGTGATCCAAATCTTGCTCTCGCTATCAATAAACCGAAAAAAAGCAGGAAGCTACATGGATAAAGTATTCATTCCACCTATTAAATGTCAAGGAATTAAAACTAAAATTGTGCCATTGATATTATCACACGTTGCCAATCTTAAATATGGCCGTTGGCTTGAACCATTCATGGGGTCTGGTGTTGTTGGTCTTAATGTGCTAAGTAAATGTTCACTTTTTTCTGATTTAAATCCACATGTGATAAATTTTTATCTCGCATTGAAACACAGATACATTACGCCAGAAATCGCCAAAGGATTTTTGGAGCAAGAAGGGAACAAATTAGAAGCCGTTGGTGAAGATCATTATTATGAAATACGTGAACGTTTCAATCAATCTGGCTCACCACTAGATTTTCTTTTTTTATCTCGTTCTTGCTTCAATGGCATGATTAGGTTCAATAGCAAAGGCAAATTCAATGTACCTTTTTGCAAAAAACCGAATCGTTTTGCAAGATCATATATCACAAAGATTATCAATCAAATTGCTAATTTCCAAAAAGCCATAAATGTAAATTGTTGGGACTTCCATTGTCAAGATTTTGAAAAAATTATTGAACAAGCAAATGCAACAGATTTAATCTACTGCGACCCACCATATCTTGGAAGACATGTTGATTATTTTGATTCATGGTCGAAAAATGACGAATTTCGTCTTTTTAAAGTTCTTTCCACAACAAAAGCAAAATTTATTCTCTCTACTTGGCATAGCAATCAATACCGTACGAATGACTCTTTAAAATCATTTTGGGGCGAATTTTATATAGTTACACAACAACATTTTTATCATGTAGGCGCAAAAGAACAAAATCGCGTACCAATGCTTGAAGCTCTAATAACGAACTTTCCACTTGAACAATCAGTAAAAGAAACATACAGCCATCATTATTACAATCCTCCATTGTTCCCTGAAGTTGCAGCGACATTATAAATATTCTAGTTCATTTTCGTGGCTTTTATTTCAACCTAACAGCCAATATTTCTCCCGTGTCCCAATTCCCAACACACAAAATTCTTACGCCATGCGTAGGGGGTATTTTAGTTTGTGGCAATGACAGCGGGATACTGCATCCAAAGAATGTCGGATAAAATGAATCTATGATGACACGATCTGTTGCTGTTAAAGAGTTTGCCGTTCTTGCCATAATCTTAGGGCCTTTCGCCAATAGGCCCGCCTGCCAGGAAGCACCTATCCAGTCGCAAGTACACGACGCGCCGAAGGCCTATGCCAAATCGCCAATCATGGGCGTGTCGCTGAAAGGCGCGAGCGAAAATGAAATATTGGAAATGGCCCAAGCCCTCAAGGAAACAGGGCTCAAAGACAAAGGGTACAACTACATCGTTTTGAGCGATTGGCAGTCATCTAGGCGCTCTGTTGACAACAGGCTATGCTTCGACAACGGACTCTTTAGCGACGGCATTGCGTTGCTTAAAAAGCTGAAAGGGGAGCATGGCATCAAAGTTGGCCTCAACACCTCGATCAGCGACCTGACAAGTGGCGGAAAGCCTGGGAGCATGCATTTTGAGGCACTCGATGCCCGCACCTTTGCCGAATGGGGCGTGGATTACGTGCGTGTGGACTACAGCCACGTCACAGACGTTGCAAAGGACAAAAATGGCATCGGTGACGGAGCTTGGCCGACCGCCACGCCAAATTTAAACTATGTCGGCTACAACAAGCTAAATGGGGCCACAGCATTTGAAACGCGCATCCCATGGACATATTTCACACTTAGCGGCGGCGCAAGCATTTCAGGCAACCGCTTGACTGGACTGAGCGCCAACGGGGGCGCGGCCACATTCACTATTAATGTGGCAGCAGATGACGTTGGCAAATACATGATCGCATTTGGGTACAACAAACAGCGCAATGGCGACGCCAGCCGCGAGCGCATCATACAGGCCATCGTCAGCAACAAGGCATCTGGTATTTACAATGAAACCTACAATTTTGTGTTTCCTCGCAGCAGTATGTGGAACAACGAGTCCCGCGCAACATGCGTAATTGATCTGCGAGAGGGGACAAACACAATTACGTTGCGGAACCCTGTGACAGGCCGCGAATCAGACGCGGCAGTGCGCTACAGTGCTATGGCCGCGTTTTTTCAAAAGCACTGCCCAAGCGTTCTCTTTGCCATAAACGACTGGGGCAAGGCAGGTTCTCTTGCTTGGGTAAATGGCGAGGATTCTTTCGCGTACTCGGCTAGGGTTGCCGCCGACCCAACAGACATGGCTTCTGTTAAAGTTACATACGATAGTGCCATAGCCAGCCAGAACCCAAGTGTCATTACGGATCTGGGCTCCATCAATTCGTTGCTGGCAGAAGAAGACATCAAGGCCCAGTTGTCAATTTGGAGCGTCTTGGCTTCGCCGATCATTTTGGACGCTAATTCAGAAAAACTTGGCGAACACGCTAACCTCTTTGGCAACGAATACATGCTGGACATTCTTAACGACAGCCCACGCATCCGATGCAAGTTGGTTTTAGTGCTCAACGGCGTGGATGTAGTGGCTAGGCCACTCAGCGGCAATAGAGTTGCACTGTTGATATACAACAAAGGTGCGGCAGCTTCTGCTGTGCCGATCAATATTAACATTGACGATATTCTAGGCAAAGATAGCCGCATTGAACTTTCCAAGGCCAGGTACTACGAAGTGAAGGACGTATGGAGCGGCCGTACAGAAAAGGTGGCCAAGGCCTTTCCCGTGCCACAGATTCCCGCCAACGGTGCCGCGCTATATATCCTCAAAGCCTCAACTACTCGCGGCCACTAAAAAGGACTGAATGAGATGAAAATTGCCCGCGCCATGTCACTAATCTCAGTAGCCATGTTCCTTGCCGCACATTGCCAAGAGCCAATCAAAGTTCCGCCGCCAGCCGCCCGCGTTGCCCAAACCCAAAAACAGATAGACGACCTGATGCAAAAACAGATCAACGAAGCGGCTGGGAAGCTAAAGCCGCAGATGGGTTGGTCTAGCTGGAACTACTTTAAGCAGTTGATTGATGAACAAAAAATCATGGCCGTTGCCCAAGGCATGAAAAACTCTGGGCTGGTGGCTGCTGGATATGTGTATCTCAACTTGGACGATTGCTGGCAGGCATCAAACCGCACCGAGGACGGACATTTGCAATTTGATGCAGGTACCTTTCCAAGCAAAGAGGCCATCGTCCAAAAAATAAACTCGCTTGGCATGAAGCTGGGGCTCTATAGCTCGGCTGGCGAGCTGACCTGTGAGGACATGCCCGGCAGCCTTGGCTTTGAAAAACTGGACGCGCTGACCTTTGCCAAGTGGGGCGTGGAGTACCTAAAATACGACTGGTGCCACGTTGCCGACATAAGAACAGACGCCAATTATGGTGGTCGTTGGGCCATAGACACACCGCCCATCCTATATTTGGGCATCGCCCCACTGAACGGGAATGCACTTGAAACCAGCTATGCAGCCGCCGACAGGGCCATATCCCTCAAGGGTTCCGCAAAAATTTTCAAAGGCATGCTCACGGGCCTTGGCAACAATGGCGGCACGGCGGTGTTCACCATAGACGCACCATCGAAGGGCAGATACGTGCTGTCAATCGGCTACGAAAAGACTGCGTCCGATGTGCAAAGATTTGCTATGGCAAAGATGAATGGCTTGGATTATGAAATCTGGTTCCCCCGCTCCGCGGACCAGACTGGGACAATAGCTAGAGTGGACGTTGACGTGTTGCTAGAAGCAGGCCCAAACGACATAGCCCTTCGCAACCCGATCACGGGCCAAACTGCCGACACGATAATCCGCTACTCCCGCATGGGCAATGCGCTGATAGAGGCTGTCAGTGAAACGCCTGGCGCAAAGCCCATCTTTTTTTCTGTCTGCGAGCATGGTCGCTCCCAGCCTTGGACTTGGGCCAAGGGCATCGGCTCGTCTTGGCGCATAGGCGGCGACATCAACGCCAATTGGTCAACCATCGTTGGTGAAAGGTGCTATGGCAGGGCAGTTGAGTTGTGGGAGTACCAAGCGCCTGGCTCGTACAATGACCCCGACATGCTGGAAGTTGGCAATGGCAGCCTGACTGCGGCGCAGAACCGCGCCCACTTTGCGCTTTGGGCCATGATGAGTTCCCCGCTCATCCTCGCAATGCCCCCAGACAAATTTGACGATCCAACCATTGGCTCCATCATCAAAAACAGTGAAATCATAGCCCTAAACCAGGACGACATAATGCTTCAGGCCAAGCGCGTCTCAACTGCTGGCGGCATTGACGTGCTTATAAAGCCGCTGGCAAGGGGCGAGGCCGCCATTTGTTTTTTCAACAGAGAGGGCGGCCCTGGCGTCTCTGCGACTATTGACCTGTCTGACCTGCACAACTATGATGGCCGCGTGGCTATGGCTTCTGCTGGCGAGTACATGGTCAAAGACTTATGGAACCCAAGCAGCCAATATCAAAAACATGGCCGCATGCTGAACTCCGGCAAATTGGCCCAGCACGATGCGGTAGTGTTCCGCATAAAACCAATTGCACGGATGCAGCGGCGATAAACCATCGCGCTAAGCCACGCGGTTAATAAATATCGAGCCTCTTGCGTAACCAAAGTTTTGCAAGAGGTTTGTTTGATTGCAACCCTACACAAGCCTTGGTATCGCCTACGCAACACCAAGGCTCATGCTGGTTTGCGTTCAATTGGCGTTCGAACGCAGTTGTCCAAGAAAAAGGCTGGCCTCAGAAAATATAGGTCGCCTTTAGGCAGAAGTACGCTGGTCGACTGGGGTTAAAGCCAGGCGTTATCACGCTCGCACCCGGAACGGCACTGGGACCGCTATTTCTGAGTGTGCGCCACTCGGCAAACGTATAGTCCAGCCCTGCCCTCCACTGGGTGCTGATTTTATAGTCGATGCCAAAGCGCCAGCCAAACTTTATCTGCTTGTTGCCCATGTTTGGGTCTGTTTCCACATCCACTTTGTCAACGTTCCAGACCTGAAAAGATGGCCCAATGGAAAATGTGACGGGCAACAGATCAATCGGCGAATACGCCAGATCGAAGCCAAAATAGAGCCTCATCAAATCATAGAGATTTGGGTTTTGCTCGGTGGTGCTGTTGGACAAAATTTTGGCAACGCCGACGTTCGGGCGGATGCTCACCCTTGGGGCGTATGGGTGCTTGAATTCAACTCCAAATTCGCCAGTGAAGGCACCAAGCCCCCCCCATGTGGTCTGCGTCATGTCGTGAGCGTGGCCTTGGGCGAAGTTGAATCCGCCGGAGAGGTTCAATTTGAACCCAAGGTCATTGTCTTGGGCTAAGAGGCCCCCCGAAGATGCAAAGGAGACTAAAAACGCTGCTGCAAGAAATCGTGTCATTTTCATGTTTTTCTCCAACTAGAACCTTAGACCGGTTTGAAAAGACATAGATCGGCCGCCTTGGCGCCCTTGGTAAAGACCATTTAAGTCGCCCGAGCTCCTAGGAACGTATGTGGACAAGTCATCGCCGATGCCGCCGTATGGAAGATTTGCCGGCCTACTAACATTTCCGCTCCAGTCAAAGGGCGTGGCACTGCCAGAGAACCCTGGAGGCGCCCAGCCCGACTTGCCGCGGTGGTTAAAAGGATTGCCGACAGACACGGTGGCCAGCCAAGAAACCTTTCTTACCAAAGGCACGGTTAGGGTGTAGCGTAGGTTCATGTTCCAGCCGTCCGCTCCCGTTGACCACCTTTCCCAAGGTATAGATACACCAGTGGGCAATCCATCTGTGCCAGATGTTCCGGAGATGGTGCCTCCGCTCTTATCCACTATAAGCTGCTTGAGTTCTGGGTAGAAGTCAGCGGGGTAGCCATAAGTCAGGCCCCAAGAAGACCATACCGGCCCTGCGCTGGTGTAATCGCCCCTTAGCGTGAGGTGCGAAATTATTCTTCCGCTCGTAAGATTGAAGAGGAAATAGAAGTTGACACGATGTTCGGAGTTGGTTGCGCCGACCGGGTTCCACGCCTTTCGTCCCCCCCATTTCGCTGCCAAGTGATCCAAGTAATCATCCCAATAAGCGGCGCTTCTGTCTCCGCCCGATGGCGTGTCTATTAGACCGCGGTCGTTGGTCAATAGACGGGACCAAGTCCAGTTGCCGCCAAAAATGACTCTTTTGCTCTTATTCAGCGGCAGTTCCCACTCCAGTTCAAGGCCCTTGTATGTGCGCTCGTATCCATCGGCGTTTCGCAATACGCGCTTAAAGGTCTTTCGGGTTGTGTCTATCCCTGTCTTCATGTCAAAAATTTCGCCCATATAAAAACCAAGCCCGTCATTTTGCCAAAAGCGATAGACATAGCTTGCCTTCAAAAAGCCGCCGCCGCTCAAATTGCTGCGGAATCCAACCGAAATTTCATTCGAGATGGGCGCCTTCCAGTCTGAATCAACGTCGTATTGGGAGCCAGCCGCTGAAGAGGCCCACCCAATCAGCCCGTAGTTGCTCAAGTCCAAAAATTCATCTTTCGTCACTAGATAAGGCCTATTCGAGCCATCGGGATTTGGCCTGTCCCAGAGCATTTCTTGGACATCGTTGCTGGGCGCGGGGAATAGGTTCGAGAACATATTGTTGGCAAGCGACGTGTGGAACTGACCAAAGGACAAATTGAACAAACGCCTCTGATCCCCGTACATGTCCCACTTGTATTCGGCCCTCAGCGTAGGCACCATGTAACTCAGGCGAGAGTTGCTTCCCTCGGTCAATTCATAGTTGTCAATTCGCACACCGGCCATTACGCTGTGATGGTCGTTTATCGTCCACAGGTCGTTTATGTAAAACGAATTCGTGATGGTGTCCCAGTAGCCGGGGAATTCGCCTGAACGCAGCTCTACCATTGGAACCATGGAGCCAAGCAATGGATGCTGGTAATCCGAAATTCCTTCGGGTTGCCAAGCCTTGGCGTCGCGAATGCCCTTGACATTGACGGACCAAGGGTCAATGTCACTCAACATGGCCGTCCTCATGTTCCATACAATGTACATGCCTGCGTACTGCGAAAGTCCATTCCCAGTCCCCCACGCCCCTGTGTTGATGTTATAAACCTCATTATTCCGCAGGTCGCGCGAAATCAGGCCCGCAGTGCGGTACCTAGTCCTGCCGGGGGCATCGGCTTTTTTTTGCCACTTATAGTCATCGTTCTGGAAGCCAACGTCTATGAGGTGGTTGCCCTTGTTCGTATCCAAATAGTGCTGGTAATTTAGCACGATCGCGCTACTCTCGCCGCCGTCGCCGTCAGCCGCCTGCAGGCCGTTGTGTACAAAAGCCCTGCGGCCCGTCCATTGGTTGAATTCATACCCTGGCAGCCCGTACGAGTTCATGTTGCCTTGGCTGGCGTTTGACCAGAGAATGCCGTTTGACCAATAGTTGTCGAAGCTGCCAAGATCGCCATTTTTGTCTATTGGGATGTATGAGTTTATCCCATAGACGATGATCGGGTCTGGATTGTTCCCGGGGGTGCCAAACACCCACTCCGACCTTCTCTTGGCGTAACGGGCCTCCAAAATGCCATTCTTACCTATGAGACCCTTGTAAGAAAGGTTCCAACCCATCGCCCTCTCTTTTTGGACTGAATAATTATTGTTTTCAAGCTCATCTGTGCCGACATACCCAAGCATGTCATTGTCATATTTTCCTACATTTCCGTCTTGGTGCCAGCTGTACTCCACGCTGTGCGATGGAGTAATTTGGGCATAGACAGTAAATTGATTAAATTCATTCCAGCTGGACGCTGGGAAAATGCCGTTTTGCCCATCTTTATTTGCTTCATATACAAACAGCTCGGCTCTCCTAACCACGTCGCCATTGGGGGCTTGAAAGAAGGTGCCGACTGTGTCGTAGGGCCTCCCATATTGGCCGTAGTACCCTTGGGTCGAGCCGGAACCCCAGTTGTAAAGGATGTTGCCTTTGCTTTGGAGATAGTAGTTGGTGGGAGTCAGCTTTGTGCCGTACGCAAACGTTATATGGTCTTTCCAGATTGGGCCTTGTAGCGAAAATTCATAGTTTTTGCTCAACAAATCATTGGTGTTGACGGGGTTGACGGTCGAAGTGCCGTCGCGCCTTGGGTAGCTGTATTGGTCAACATAGCTCCAGTAGCTGCGGTTAATGCTGTTGACTCTCAGTGTACCCGTGAACGTGTTGCTGCCCTTTGAAGTCACCATTGACAATAAGCCGCCGTCGGTGTTGCCGTAGCGAGAGTTGAGGGGCGACTGGATGACTGCCACGGATTCGATTAAGTCCTCAACGAGATTCAGCCTGAAATTGTAGCCAGCACCCTGCTCCGTCACGGACGTGCCATCCAATAGCGTCTTGGCACCCCTACCGGAGCCGCCGCGTATGTAGATGCTGCTGGTTCCAGAGTTTATGTTGCCAGTCGTCACCATGCCGGCCGCCAATGAGGATATTGCATTGAGGCTCCTGCCTGTGATGGCGTCCATCCGCTCAACAGAAAAAGCCGTCTGGACAACAGTCTCTGTCTTGTCTATGGCGGTTATCTGGTTTGTCGCCACAATCTCGACCTCTTCTTGCTGCACGTTTATTTCGTTCAGTTTGATGCTGCCATTTGCCGTAGTGCCGGCCACCAAGCGCAGCGTCAGCTTGCGGGTCAAATAGCCGTTCAGCGTGTAGGTGATTGTGTATTCGCCATTGGGCAGCAGGGACACGCGGAAGTTGCCTCCAGCGTCGGTAGTCGCTTGTCGAGTGCTGAGCATCGAGGGGCTTGAAATCAGAATGTTTACGCCAGCCAGCGGCTGATTGTTCTGTGATGTTACCCTGCCCGTCAAGACGGCAGTTGAAGTGTCTTGGGCCGTCAAGCCGCCGGCAGCCAGCATCACCATCAGCGGAGTAAATATGAGGTTTTTTCGCATAATGTTGTTTCTCCTGTAATGCTCAGTTAGAGTTTCACTGTCAGAGCAAATTCTAGAGCCCAGCCTCTAGAAGTACCCGTAGAGGATTTGCCAGATTCCTTTTTCCACTTGTCTTGGCCTCTTCCAAAATAGGGGCCAGGAGTGTATTCGAAGGTCCTCATTCCAAAATTGCGTACAGACATTTCAAAGCCGACATCCTTGGTCAATTGGTACTTGACGCCCCCGAAGACCCCCGGCGAGAAGGTAGTGCCCCATTCCACAAACCTATTGCCTTCAATATTAGGATTGTTTGTGTCGCCGATGGCTGGATTTGCAGTATCTGGCGTGTAGTTGAATGACCAAGCCACCTCGCTTGCGACCTTGAACATGTCAATCCCTAGGCCAGCGAACCACTCCAGTCCCTCTATGCCTAAATGGTCTGCGTATGGAACTTTGAGGGGCGCGGCATAGGCAAATTTCAGGTTGAGGCCCTGCCCATATTCTTTGCGGTCGTCAAATGAGTACCTTGGGAGAAGCCCTCTGATGCCGTCATTGGCCTTGACGGGGTTGGTGTCCCACGGATAGACATCATGGTGGCGGCCGGGAACGTATTCAAAGGCTAACTCCGCCGAAAGATATTGCCCAGTGCCAAACATTTCACGCCTGACTTCTGCGGCCATGCCCATGACCTTGTTGTCGAAGTGCGTCTTTTGTATATCTCCGGCGGTCAGCCCCGCCCGTAGCTTAAAGAGATACGAGTAAGGCGAGTCGCCGTCCTGCGCCCGCAGGCCCGGTGCTCCGGCAAGGGCGCCAAGCAGCACCACCGCTGCCCCAGCGCGAAAAATTCCGTGGGCTTTCATTAAAATACCTCCTGTAATGGAAGAAAAGAACATGGTTTCTTGGCTCCCGCCATTATTGGGCAGGAAGCAAGTTGGAAGGATGGCTTTGGCTGGATATTGGAGCGGCGGACTATCCGCAACCGACAATCTGGCACGAAAGGGAAAGTGTGTACAGCCAGAAAAGGTCGGCAGCATGCGACATTCGGGCCACCAAACCTCCGCGCACTCGTTTTCGCCGTGGGGCGGCGGAAACCAGATGGCGGATTGTTTAGTGCGGACGGACATGCGGTCCCTCCAAAGGGTTACCAAAATGTAACACAACCATTTCATTTTTTTTCATATTTTTTACATGGTTTCCTAAAAATGGTGGAACTTTTTTTGGATTATGTAACTTGCTGATTTATAAATAGGTTACAAATTGAAATCTAAAGAACCAAAGTTAGGCCCAGATGGGTATGGCCAACCCCGTTACGGTATAGCTACCGATCGGAAGCTCATTCTGCCAACTTTAGGAAACTCTTGAGAAGTGAGCCTGTGCCAACAATTGGCCCTTGGTTCACGAAATCCACGTTTGGTTCACGAGGCAAATATTTACACCAAACCGGAACGAACAGCCTCATTGTCCGATGATTCCAATATTTGTGACCCAGTAGCCACTTTGGGCCAACCATGTGTTTCCGCCGCCCCACGGCGGAAACACAGTGAACGGGTTTTAATGTGAACAGACTCTAGTTAGGCACTTGCTTTCGGGCAAACAAAAGCAGCACGATCAATCAGGGAAGCACCCGCTTCCCTGATTGACAAGTTGCCTCAATCAAAAGTAATATCCCCTTTGGGGGGCAACAATGCTAAAAAACTTGCGCGTCAATCTGCTTTATGCCGCTGCGGCTGGGGCCTGTCTGTTTTTTGCGACTTGTTCGTCAGCCCCGCCGCAAGAAACTTTGAAAAAAGAGGATTTTGTAATGATCCCGCTTGGTGGCAACGCGTATGCGAGATCGGATTCCGCAAGCGACGGCAGGCTTGTGGCGCAGAATGGCATTTCGCGCTGGACTGACCCAGAAAAAAAATTCGATATTTATTTTCGCGTCAACAAGCCAGGCAACATCAAACTTGCACTGGAACTGGACGCAGAAAACGATTCCGAAATAAGGGTCAGCGCGTTCAATAAGTCCACTAATCTAAAAATCGCCAAGGGCCGCGGCCAATTCATTTCTATAGGCGAGTTTGCCAACGACCGAGTGGGCTATGCAAAGGTGTCGTTGGAAGGCGTTGCAAAAGATGGCGCGTTTTTCCCATCTCCCATCATTAGCCTTGGAGTTTCGGGCGCAGTGTCGGAAAAAGATTTGAACTTTGTTAAAAATGGTTTCTCTTTCCACTTTGGGCGGCGGGGGCCATCGGATCACCTCAATTTTGAATTTCCGGCAGACAAAGACATAGAATGGTTCTACAACGAAGTGACCATAGAACCCGGGCAAGACGTCATTGGCAGCTATTTCATGGCGAATGGCTTTGGCGAGGGCTATTTTGGCATGCAGGTAAACTCTGCGCTTGAACGCCGAATGCTGTTCTCGGTCTGGAGCCCATTTGACACGGACAATCCAAGTGAGATACCCGAGGACAAGCGCATAGCACTTTTGGCAAAGGGCGAGGGCGTTGTGACTGGCGAGTTTGGGGGCGAGGGTTCCGGCGGCCAAAGCTATTTGGTATATCCTTGGAAGGCCGGCGTCGCTTACAAATTCCTCAACAGGGTGCGCCCGCTAGAAGAAAATCGCACGATGTACACGGCCTACTTTTTTGACCCCGAAAAGGCTCAATGGAGGCTGATGGCCTCTTTCAGCCGCCCGGCCACTTCGACGTGGTACAAAAGGCCTTATTCGTTTTTGGAAAATTTTGTACCCCACCAAGGCCAGTTCACGCGGCGAGGGCTATATGGGAACCAGTGGGCCAGAACAAAGGATGGCGAGTGGGTGGAGATAACCAAGGCTACATTCACCGCAGATGACACGGCCCGCAAAGGCATGAGGACAGACTACCAGGGCGGCTTGGTGGGCGATGCGTTCTATCTGCAAAATTGCGGATTTTTTAGCGACACCACGCAGATCGGCAGTGTTTTCCAGCGCCCGGCCAAGGGCGTACCGCCAGATATAGATTTTTCAAAATTTTAGCCGCGCAGATACAGCCCGCTGAAATTCGTTTGTAGTATTCCAATTCTAAATAGAATCAGCCATGATTCTATTTAGAATTGGAATGCGCGACAGGACGTCGCGCCCGAAATGCGTAGCATTT
>JAITFL010000132.1 GCA_031281385.1 Holophagales bacterium | reverse complement strand
GGCTTTTCCACGTTTTTCGGCTGGCTGTGTATTTCAGCTTCGTTCTGCCTCACGAAATGCTACACATTTCGGGCGCGACATCCTGTCGCGCATTCCAATTCTAAATAGAATCAGTAGTGATTCTATTTAGAATTGGAATTAGCGAATCCCCAGTTAGCATTTAAGATGGGTTTCCAATTTCCGGCGAGAAACGCCAAAGCCGTAAAAATGCTCTTCCCGAGGTCAAGCAGCGCATGACCGCGCTGCGGAGTTCAATCGGCATAAATATCAACGCGGGCGCAGCCCGCACCAAACTAGCCACTAATCCCTAATCCCTGACCCCTGATCCCTCGCATTTTCGCCGACAAATACAGGCACTTCGCGTATCACCCCATTTTATCGGCTTTCAGTGGTATTCTATGCCATGACCTGAAGGAAGCCAGCAGACTTTGTCCGCTCGGGCAAGTTTTTTGTTTTTTTGGTTTTGAGCGCTAAACCCACTTTGGTTTCCTGCGAATCCATATTGTTGCCATTGACGGTTTTTTGCATTTGGGAGTTGCAGACATGAAGCGAAAAGTTTGGATAATCGGTGGGGCGGCGCTGGCTGCGCTAGTAGTGGTGGCTCTGCTCACCCGCAAAGACGAAGGGACGCCCATAACGGTCTCCAAAGTGGGGCGCGAAAGCTTGGTCTCCAAAGTCAGCGCCAACGGAAAAATTCAAGCAGTCCGCAAGGCCGACCTCAGCGCCAACCTCAGCGGTCAGGTCACTAGGCTCACCGTCAAGGAAGGTGACCGCGTAAAGGAGGGACAGTTCCTGCTAGAAATTGACCCGTCCAGGACCAAGGCCTACGTAGAGAGCCTTGAAGCCGCACTCCATGGAAGCCTCGCGGATCTGGAATCCACCAAGGCGAACCTAGACCAGGCCCGCGCAGACTTCGCCCGCGCAGAGAGCAACAGAAAAAATGGCATCATTTCTGAGCAAGAATACGAAACCGCTAGGACAAAGCTCACCACTTACGTAAGCTCATATGAAGCGGCCCAGAAGAGGATCGAGCAGTCCAAGGCCAACCTAGAGCAGGCAAAGGTTGACCACGCAAAGACTGTCATACTGTCCCCCATGGATGGCATCGTCACATCTAGGCGCATAGAGGCGGGCGAGACAGCCGTCATTGGCACCATGAACCAGCCAGGCACCGTGCTTCTCACCATCTCCGACATGAGCAAGGTGGAGACAGAAATGGAAGTAGATGAAGCCTCCATTCCAAACGTCAAGAATGGCCTAGACGCCCAAGTCCGCATAGATGCATATCCGAACGAGACATTCAAAGGTATTGTTACTGAGGTCGGCGGCAGCCCCCTACTGCAAAGCGGCCAGCAGGCAGCCGTAAAGTTCAAGGTAAAGGTGCAGATAATTGACCCCCCCGCCACCATCAAGCCAGGCCTCAGCGCCCAGGCCGACATCTTCACCGGCACCAGCGACAATGCGCTGGCCATACCATTCCAAGCATTGGTGGTCAGGGACATCGTGCTTAAAGAGGGCGAAACATTTAAACCAGGCGACAAAAAGGAAGAAGAAGGCGTTTTCTTGGTGGAGAGCGGCGCCGTGAAATTTGTACCCATCAAAACAGGGTTGGCCGGCGACATGAGCATCGAAGTGCTTGAGGGCCTCAAAGAGGGCGACGTCATAGCTTCCGGCCCCCTAAGGGCCCTCCGCGAGCTAAAGGACGGCACCAAAGTGAAAGCCGACGCCAAAAAAGCGGACATCAAAAAAACAGGAAAAAGCTAAAACGGGTCTAACGCCTTGACTATCCTAGACCTATTCCACTCGTCTTTGCGCGCTCTCTTCGCGCACAGGCTCCGCAGCTTTTTGACGCTACTGGGCATCGTCATCAGCGTTGCTTCCATCGTCGCCGTCGTCAGCATCGTCTCTGGCCTTACGGTGATGATCGAAAACCAACTAAATTTCTTGGCACCAGATATGTTCATGGTGACCAGGTGGGGCATGATCAGAAACCACCAGGAATATGTGGAAGCGATGAAGCGGCCCAGCATCACGGTAAACGATTTCGTTAGGATCCGCGACGCAGGTCTGCCATCTGTGGCCGCTGTGGGCGCTGCGTCTTCAGCCAACAAGATAGCCTACTATGGGGCCAAAAAATACGAGGGGGCCGAAATTTATGGTGCCACGGCAAACTCCAACACTATTCTGAATTTAGACCTAGACGAGGGCTTGGGCAGGTGGTACACCGAACCAGAAGAAACCTCCACAAAGTACGTGGCCGTCATAGGCGCTGGCATCAAGGAAGAGTTCTTTGGCTTGCAAGACCCTATTGGCAGGACCATCTTGGTGGCCGGCCTGCCATTTCGGGTTATAGGTGTCCTAAAAAAAGAGGGCGAGTCTTTTGGAGGCGGCAGAAGCAATGATTCCCGCATTTATATTCCATTCAGTGTATTCAGAAGAAATTTCCTGCTCCCTTGGTCTGACATAACGATAACCGTAAAAGCCAAAAGCCTTGACCTCATGGACGCAGCGCAGGACGAGGTGCGGGCATACATGAGGGCCATGCGCCACACGCCTTTTCGCGCGCCCGACCCCTTTGCTATCTTGTCCAAAGATTTCATAATGGATTTCATCGGCCAAATTACGGCCGCAATCTTTTCATTCTTCATACTGATAACCGGGGTCAGCCTCTTCGTGGGTGGCATCGTGGTAATGAACATAATGCTGGTCAGCGTTGCCCAGCGCACGCAGGAGATAGGCATCAGGAGGGCAATTGGGGCCAGCCGGGGGGATGTCATGCGACAGTTTTTGCTGGAAGCCACCCTGTTGTCTGTGGCTGGCGGCATTTTAGGATTTATTCTGGGAGCCGGCCTAGCGCTAAGCATTAAGGGCATGACGGGCTTCCCCGCCCAGGTCACCCTGACCATTGTGGTCATGGCCATTGGCGTCTCGGCGGCCGTGGGTCTGCTCGCTGGCTGGGTTCCCGCCAGAAGGGCCGCCGGCCTGCTGGTCATAGACGCGCTCAGGGCGGAGTAGGCAAATGGCTTTCACCCTGTACAAATTCAGGTTTTTGCGGGCGTTCAACACAGAAAACATCCGCTTCGCCGCCAATTCCATCCGCGCACAAAAATTGAGGTCCTTCCTCACACTGCTGGGTATCGTGGTGGGCGTAGCGTCTGTGATAGCCATGGTCAGCCTAGTCGCGGGCTTCAATAGCTCCATTGACACGGCTTTTTCGCAGTTTGGGTCTAACGTGGTAAGGCTGAGGAAATTTAGCCCTCTGTACTCTGCGGGGGGGCAGACCATCCCACCCGAACAGCGCTCGCGCCCCAACCTCACTATAGACGACGCAGAAGCCCTAAAGCAGTACCTGACTTTGGCCAAGGCGGTCTGCCGCTTTAGGAGCTTGTGGTGGGGCAGCGGCGTAAACGTAAAGAATTCCACGGGCGACGAGGCCTACAACCCCGAAATAACAGGTGTCACCCCAGAATATGCTATCGTCCGCAACGTTGAAGTGGAAGACGGACGCTTCTTTGCCCAAGCGGACATGTACCACGCCACCAGAACCTGCGTCATCGGCTACGATGTTGTAAAAGCTCTCTTTCCACAAAAGGATCCGCTGGGCAAGCAAGTGTATTTCGACGGCGTGCCGCTGCTGGTTGTGGGCGTGCTCAAAAAAAAGGGCTCTGTCTTGGGCGACAACATGGACAACTTGGTATATATTCCATTTACCACATTCGACGAGATGTGGCCGTGGATCCGCCTGGCCAGGTGGGACAACCTGAGCATCGAGATCCTGCCACACAGGGCAGAGGACGTGCCAGAACTGATTGACGAAATAACAACAGTGATGAGGGCCAGGAGGGGCCTAAAGCCCAGCGAGCCAGATAACTTCGGCGTGGAGTCCAGAGAAAGCCAGCTAGAGAAGCGGCGCACCATCGCCAACGGTATAGCCGCCGTGATGATACTCATCGCCAGCATTGCCCTGATAGTGGGCGGCGTGGGCGTTATGAACATAATGCTGGTCAGCGTTACAGAGCGCACCCGCGAGATCGGAGTAAGAAAGGCCCTTGGCGCTACGCGCAAGGACATAGCCGCGCAGTTTTTGGTGGAGGCCGTGACCCTCACAGGCGTGGGCGGCATATTTGGCATTGGCTTTGGCCTTGGCTGCGGCCTGTTGGTCAAGCTGGTGTCCGGCTTCCCCGCCGCCGCGCCGCTGTGGTCCATCATACTTGGCGTGATGGTCAGCACAGGCACAGGGCTTGCCGCCGGGCTGTGGCCCGCTCTAAAGGCAGCCAGGCAGGACCCCATCGAGGCCCTGCGCTACGAGTAGGGTTTGTGTCGCTAATACCGATTTGCAACCAAACGGTTGCAAGTCGGTATTAGGCGATGGAAACCGGCGTCCACAGGACGAGTATGGAATATGCAGCCAGCCGAAAAACGGGGAAAAGCCGACATCCAAAAAAACGCCCATCAATACAGTCTTTGTATCCGTTTGGTATAAATGTAACTGCGCGAGGCATTGGACTATTTTTTATTTGGGGTTCTCTTTAGATTGATGGTGTATGGCACGTTGTACCTGCCCTGAAGAAAAAGATTGATGGTGTATGACTTGTCCAATGTGTTTTGAAATTCTACTTTGGCCAAGCTCAATTTTTCTTGGGTGAGGTGGGTGCGTTTTATCTTTTGCTGCAAGGGGTCGGCTGCGTCTACTGGCACGGCCCAATTCATATAGAAGAGGGTCTGAGGAAAGGCCCGCAGCTCCGCCGTTATTTTTTCGCCAGGCAGCAACTCTAGTGCAAAATTTCTTAGGCCCCTCACTGCGTCGGGGTCGGCAGAGTCAGTGCCCGATGCCGAGGCCACAAACGTCACGCCGCCATAGTGCGGCAGGGTCTTCTCTTTAAGTTGGGTCACATTCCTTGGCACCCTGATACTGACATTCGCTGGTGCGCTGTAATCGACTTCCGGTTGTTCGGCTTTTGCTTCCTGGGACAACAGAGGGAATGACACGGCGGATAAGGCCAGCAGGGTGGTGGCCCACATTATCTTGGTTCTTGAAAAAGGCATCGCTACTCCTAAGCAAAACTAGGGGCGCTGGTTGCGCCCCTAGACGACAGTTATTGATTAGTTTGCCGCTTGGGCCGACCGGGGCCATAGAAAACGGCCCCGGTTTGACTGCAAGACGGTCAGGCTAGAAGCGCCATCGGCAGGTCACGTTGACCCAGCTTGGGTTCACTGGGTTGAACCCATCAATTACCAGTGCGTTGGTGACGCTTTGCGAATAGTCGCGGTGCGCCCGCCATTCGCTCATGCTGTAGCAGGCCCCGACCACGATATGGTCGTTGATGGTGTAGTCCACGCCAAAGCGGAAGCCCATCTTGGGGTGCGAGTCAAACTCTATTTGGCGCTCGGCCACCAGCACTTTTCCCAAGCCTTTGGACGAGCCGCTCCACTTTGTCAGCATTATGCCAGCATAGGGCCGTATCTTGTCACTGGGCGTCTTGAACGTAGCTTCTGCGCCAAGGCTGAGCCCATTAAGGGAAAAAGTGTTGTCCAATGCGGCGCGGTACTTGCCGCTGACTGCGGCATAACTTAAGAAGCCTCGGAAATTCAGGGCCTGATCAGGGTGCCTAGTGATGTCGCCGGTGGCCTCAAAGCCAAAGCCGTAGGGGGCATCAGTGAAGGCCTTGTAGTCCCCCTGCGTCGAGACAATCGTAAGCCCTGCGGTGAAGCGGCTGGCGAGGGAATCCTGCCCGGCCATTGACTGACCGACAAGGGCCAGGCACGCAAGTGTAAGCATTGATGATTTCATGTTTTTAGTCTCCCGTATGTGTCGTTAAACTCAGAACCTGAACCCGGCGCTGAACTCGTATGTCCTAAAGTAGTCCCAACCACTTG
>JAITFL010000188.1 GCA_031281385.1 Holophagales bacterium | reverse complement strand
TTTTCTATGCCCTCCCACATCCATCTGTATTCGGGGCAGGTCATAGCCGTTCCGGCCATAGCAGCATCAACGTGCAGCCATAGGCCGTATCGCTTTGCAAGCTCCGCCATCTTTGCCAGCGGGTCAAGGCCAGTGGTTGCAGTTGTCCCGATTGCCGCAACAAGCGCACATGGCCGTCTGCCGGCGTCGAGATCGGCCTGAATGGCTGCCTCTAGCAAATCCAGCCTTATGGCGTGGTCTTTGTCTGTTTCGAGAAGGCGCAGGTACTCGCGCCCAAAGCCCGCCAACAGGGCTCCCTTGGGTACAGAACTATGGGCCTGGTCTGATGCGTACACAGTCAAGGGCAACGTTTCTGCCTGCATCCCCCCCCGATTTTGGCTAAAACCAGTGGTGCGCTCCCTGGCACATAGCAAGGCGCAAAATGTGGCAGTGCTAGCGGTGTCGTGTATCACGCCCGAAAATGATTCTGGCAACCCCAACATCTGCCTAAGCCAGCCCATAACGGATTCTTCCACCTCTGTTGCGGCAGGGCTGGTCACCCAGCTCATCCCCTGCACACCAAGCCCAGAGGCCACCAGGTCGCCTAGAACTGAGGCCAAATCGGTGTTCGAAGGGAAATACCCAAAGAAGCCAGGGTGGGTCCAATGGGTTATGCCGGGCATCACCACTTCGTCCAGTGTCCGCCCAAGCCCTTCCAAACCAACTCCCTTTTGCGGGGGCTCTTTGGGAATCTTAGCCCTGACATCTCCCGGCTTTGCCCGGCTCATCACAGGGAGCGTTTCAATGCGCTCCCTATAGTCGGCGACCCAATCTATCAACTCATGGCCTATGCGGCGAAATGCGTTTGTGTCCATGCCCTTCCCATTGCCCCGTTTGGTATGCAGAGCCATTGGCGGCTCATGTTGTGGCCGCGTAATTGTTAAATTGTTTGTTTACTAGCACTAATAGGCTACTTACCCACTGGCTCAAAGAATGTGACTCTTCCGCTGGCTATGTCGTGTATGGCGGGAACCAGCCAAATCTTGCCTTGCTCGATGAATTCGCGGATGACGGGGCTCTTTTCGTAAACCGACTTGGCCTGGCGAATAGCGTTCACTTTTGCCAAGCGGATTTTGTAGTCTTGCTCGGACTCGTTGGGATCCCTAGTCGTCGAACTCAGCAGGCCTTCCATGACTTCTTGGAAAATATGGAAATTTCCGTGCATATGCTCGTCTTTCGCATCAGCAACGGCACCAATGGCACCGCATGAAGTGTGGCCAAGGATGATGACAATTTTGGAACCCAAGTGTTCAACGCCGTACTCTACGCTGGCTATTCCAAGGATGTCAGGGCTGTTGCCTGCTGACCTGATGGAAAACAGCCTGCCCAGTTCTTGGTCAAAGACAAAGCTATCTGTGGCGCGGGAATCGGAGCAAGTGACTAGGACGGCAAACGGAGCCTGCCCTTTGGAAAGGGATTCGCGCAGGCTGGCATCCTGCGAAGCCAAGAGAGTTCTCACGCGCCCGGTGTCAACAAAGCGCTCGTTGCCCGCCAGTAGCTCGGCCAGCGCGGCTTCTGGGGTATCTATGCCATAGACGGAGATGATCTGCCTGCGCTTGGCAAGCTCCTCTTGAAATTTTGCGTTTGCTTGGTAGAGAGCCGTGGCCTTCTTCTCTGCTTCGCTGAGATTCACCACGACAGGTTGTTGGACAGCGGTTTTGGCCGTCTGTTTGGAACTTGCTTGAGACTTGGGGCTTGCCTGGGACTTGGGATTTGCTTGGGGCTTGGCTCCGGCCGCTTGCGCGGCACCGGACTGTGGCGTGACGGTGGTGGGCGTCGCAAACTTTTCGGCGTTCACCGGCGTCGCGTTCTTGATTGATTCAAGTGCCGCCTCTTTGGCGGGAGCCTGCTTGGGCTGATCATTCTTCTGGGCTGGATCTTGGTGCCATGCGGCCAATAGCAAAATCGCGAGCAGTGGTTTTAGGTTCATTTTGGTACCCCCTTTGGTGGAAACTTATTATATCAAAATGCCATCAAGTGTCCAATAAGCCCCAATTTTGCTCGGCGCGACAGATTTCACGTCAATTCTCTTGCCCTTCCTGCCAAATATAAAGGGATGTTTGTGAACCTGTTGTTTATTTCGTATTCCAGCTTTGAGAATCGAATGGCCTTTTTTGGGGAGCGTTTGTCCAAGTAATTCTTGAAGCTGGCCGCCCTTTTGTTTTCGCCCGACTTGACTTCGATGGGGATTACATCTAAGCCATCTTGCACCAGAAAGTCAATTTCACTCTTCCCAGTCTGGGCGAAAAAGCAGGGTGCGTGGTCGTACTCGTCCCTGATCTGCTGCAAGACAAAGTTCTCTGTCAGCGCACCCTTAAACAGGTAATCCGATTTCAAGAGTATGGCCTCGCTGGCGATCCCTGCCATCTGCTTCAGCAGACCGACATCCAGTAAATACAGTTTGAAGTGGTTGCGCTGCTCAAAGGCCCCAAGCGGATGCTCTGGCCTAGCCACGTTAAAGGTGCGGATGACCAACCCTGCGGATGCCAGCCACTCTATGGCCTCTTCAAACTCTCTGGCCCTGGCCCCGCCCTTCACGTGGCCGTACATAAACTTTCCGCTGTCCTTGGCGAGCTGCGGGGCTATGCTTCTGAACACCAACAGAATTCGCCCGGCATTGACCTTGCCGCTGTGCTTTGAGAAATCGTACTCATACAGAGAAAGAAGCTCGCCCTGCGCCCGCTGCACATTGGCTGGATCCTTTGTCTGCGCCCACCTTGAAACGCATTCTGGCATTCCGCCGATAATCAGGTACTGGCCGTACGCTTCCAGTAGTTTTTGATGGAAGATCGTTTCAATCTTGCGGCCCCTCTCGATGGAAGAATAGTAACCGTACAGGGCCGCGTCCACCGCTTGCAGAAATTCATCGAATAGCATCGGGCGCACATCTAGGAGATTCACCTTGCCAACGGGGAAGGACTTGGGCTGTGCCAGCATGGTACCCAGCAGGCTCCCCGCCGAGACGATGTGGTATTCGCTCGCGTCCTCGCAAAAATATTTGAGGCTGTTCAGGGCAGCCGGACACTCTTGGATTTCATCCAAGATTATCAAATCGCCAGAACTTGATATCTTTTTGCCACGCAGATGCCCCAGTAGTTCGATTATCCTCAATGGGTCTTTGTTTGCTTCAAATATGGACTTCAGCCTTTCTTCCTCATCGAAATTGAAATAGGCCGTGCTTTCAAAGTGCAGCCTGCCGAACTCCTTCATCAGCCAAGTCTTGCCTGTCTGCCTGGCCCCCCTGAGTACCAGCGGTTTTCTGCCACTCGACATCTTCCAATCTGCAAGTTTTTTCAACGTTCTTCTTTCCAACAGGCTCCTCCTAAAACCAATGTTACACACTTTTCGCATGAAATAATGTTTATTATACACATTTTCATGTATTAATAAACACATATTTACACATTTTTTGTGTTTTTAGAAAAATAAGCTTGATTTTGCTGAAAACTATGCGTGTCAACCTGCCGCTTGTTTTGGCACCGAGTTTGTCACGGTTTGGGAAACAACCCCACCAAGCGTTCCACTGCTTCTCCCAGCTTGCCCAAGCCGCTGAACTTTCCTTGGAACTGCTTACCTGAACCGCCGCCTTTACCTTCCAGCATGGATGCGATTTCGCGGCCCAAGCTTGGCACGTCGGCCTCGCAATTGGCGCCTGCGGCCAAGCTAAAGAAGCCCGAGCCATCTTTTTCTGCCGTCAGAAAGGCCAATGCACCGCTCTCCGCTTCCAATAGGTTGCGTGTCACCTTTTGCAAAAAGGCCGCGTCCTTGTTTTCAAAATGGTGGCAGACCAAGCCCCCTTGTCCACGACTTCCCTGCGCCGCAAGCGAATTTGCGTACATAGATGCCAGTTCCTCGCCTGCGTGGCGAAGCTGGCGTTCCATCTCTTTTTCGGACTCTAGGCGCTGCTCCACAGATTCAGCCAATCCTTCGTCTGGTCGGCCCAGCAATGTCCTAAGTTTGTGGTTGCGCTGCTCATGCGCTTCTAGGCGTTTCCTGACCCTTTTGCCAAAGACGAAATGCAGCCGAGTTCCTCCCCTTATCGGCTCGGAATTCAGCAGCTTTACGCATTCAAGTTCCAGAGTGGAAGCCAAATGAGTCCCGCCGCAGGTGTTGACGTCTAGGCCAACTATCTCCACCAGTCTCACCTCGCCACTGTGCCCATCGGGCAGGCCCCTAGAGCGCACATTCATAGAGGCGTATTCCTCCTGCGTCGCCCAAGATACGCGGATGGGCCTTGTCGCCAATATTTCTTTGATGACTTCTTCTTCCAGCTCCAACCTTTGCATGGTGGATATTTGATGGGCAGATAACTCTATGTCGCAGACAAAAGGGCCCAGATGAAAAACAGTGGTTGCCCAGCCAAAGCGGTCATGCGCCAAGGCAGTCAAGAGGTGCTGGCCCGTGTGCTGCTGCATGTGGTCGAAGCGGCGGCCCCAGTCCAGTTCGACTTCCGTTGGGCCAACTTCCACTGGCTTATCTAAAATGTGTACGATCTCGCCATCCTG
The DNA here is from genome assembly GCA_031281385.1 of Holophagales bacterium. Next base: position 14,692 of record JAITFL010000188.1, on the reverse strand, counting down.
GTGGATAACTTCTGTCACGTTGGCTCGCCCAATTTTACCTTTGTCACTGGGCTGCCCGCCGCCCTCGGGGAAAAGCACAGTGTCAGATAAAATAGCGCAGTGTCTGCCGCCGACAGTGTATGCCTTTAGCACATCAGCGCACAATGCATTTGCGTATGAGTCTGTTTCAAATGTTTTGCGGGTATTCATTACTATTCAGTATAGAGCAGAATCCTATCTCCGACCCTGCCCCGCCCTGCACTTCCCCTTGCTGTGCAATCTATATGCAAACCTAGTCAATGCGCGTAGCCCAGGCAAAGAAAAAATGTGACCGAACAGCCACCAGCGCGGCAGGCGGACGGCCATCTGGAGCCAAAGCGTACCTGCCGAGAATACCCGTCTAGTGTTTGCGTCCACGCCATAGATCGTTTCTGATAGCGGCAGACCGCCCAATTCCGGTGCCATCCGCAGCAGCTCTGGGTTTTGGATTGGGAAAAATACTATCAGTCCGCGCCCATCCCCGGCTGCGGCCCAGTCAACTACGGAGCGACAGTGAGGACATTCAGCGTCGTATGCAACCAGCAGGCAGGACGTCACCGCTACATGGCCCCTGCCGCCGCCTTTAGCTCCAGCGACCAAGCCTCTGGGGTCTTGATGCCTTTGGGGGGCTCAAGGGCTTTTTGGTATTGCTTTGTTTCGCCTTGGTGGTCAATTATGAAGTCGGACTCTTCAAGGTAGGTCGTCACGGGCAGCGTTGCGGACGCCAAGCCGGAAAGGGCAGATGGGATGGGCTCCAGCACCAATGTGAAGCGAGCCTTTTTGGTCAGCTTAGCTAACAGCTCATTTTCGGCGGTGTCGCTTAGTTCGGAGTCGTGGTAAATGATCACCGCTTTGACCGCACCGGCTTCGATTTTGGATAGAAGTTCTTCGATGCCGAGCTTGTACCCCTTCTCCAACGCACCTGCCTTGTTTATGGCTCCATCATCGGATTTTTGTATGGAAGGATTTTGGATCGGGAAGCGCTTGTTCCCATGTGCGAAGCGTAGGGAATCTGACGAAGCCAATTCGCCCAACTGCTGAAGGGCCCCACAGCCAAAGGTGGCCTGGGCCAGCACAGCAACGGGAGCGTTTGCGGAAAGCGCAGTGGCAATGTCGCGAACTTGGGCCGGCGAGCCTTTCAGAGTGGGCGCACACTGCCTTTGGGAAGGCTCTAGATCGTAGCGGTGCCACGCAAGCCTTTCTTCGTCCGAGATCATACGTTGGAGCGAAAGCTCTCCATCGAATCTTGGGCGGAAACGACACAGCCTATTTTGGTCAATGTCCGCCCAAATGGGCTTGGCATCGGCCCCATGACGGCTGATGGTGGGAATCGGCTTTAGGTACCATACTCTCTTTTTGAAGCGGAAATCCCTGGCGGTCATAGCCCCAGCCGGACAAAGGTCCACAATGTTGCAAGCAAATGGGTTGGAGTCCAGCGTCAGGCCCTCAAATGTGGTTATCTCTAAGTGGGAGCCTCGGTTGGCGGTGGTCAGCTCGCCCTGCCCTGTCACTTCCCTTGTAAAGCGCACGCAGCGCGTACAGTGTATGCACCTATTTTTGTCAAGGACTATCTTTGAGCCCAAGTCTTCATAGCCATAGTGCCTCTTTTCCTCTATTGCCCGGCCATCGGAACTCCCATGCCGGTACGCGTAGTCTTGCAGCTTGCATTCCCCTGCCTTGTCGCAGAACGGGCAGTCCAGTGGATGGTTGACCGACAGGAACTCCATCACTCCTGCCCTTGCGGCAAGGACGGCAGGAGAGCCGGTGGACACCTCCATCCCCTCCGCCGCCGCCGTGCTGCAGCTAGTCGCCAACTTGGGCTGGCCCTTTATCTCTACAACGCACATCCGGCAAGTGGCGACTACTTTGAGGCATGGGTGATAGCAAAAGTGCGGCACGTCCACGCCAGCGGCACGGCATGCGTCTATCAAAGGAGTGCCTGGCTCAACTGTAACTTGTCGGCCATCAATTGTCAGCGTAGGCATGGGCTTTTCCTGTGAATTTGTCTGGGTTGTTTTTGGTGGCCCGTGCGGACGGGCTTGTCTTTAAACTCTTCCGCATTGTGCCTGATTGTGAACTCGACTTCTGTCTGAATCATTTGGAGCAAGCTGGATAGCGTTTGCGTGGGCCTGACAAAAAATGCTCTACATGATATTTTTAGCAGAATTCGCCCGAGTTGCAAGCGGGAAGTCTAAATAAACCTTTTTGCCTAAAAGAAGAACCCAGTTACCGGTGAATAAGCAGGGCGGCCTCAACGATTGTCGAATTTATTTGGTTCCCAGTGAGGTTTATGAACCCAGCGGAAGACGCGGTCACCTCGAAGCTCCACAGGTTGGTGAGGCGATAGCCAAGCCCAAAGCACCATCCTGTCTTGACTTCGCGGGCCGCCTTTGACTTCTCCCACAGGCCGACGCCTTTATTTGTGGTAGTCCTTACAGTCCTAGCGTTAGTCCCCCTAGCCCCGGCCTGCACGTACATTCCGTCCCTCCAAAGGGAGTACCTGCACATGGCCCCCGCATAATAGATGTCCGTTTTGTCGTCTATCACAGTCGTGCCATAAGTTTGAGATGTCGGAGGCATGAACTTGTATCCGCCCTCGAAAACAACCGCGCCTTTGACGGTGATTGGATAGGCCCCGGCCAAGGCCAGTCCGTACGCTCTATTTTGTGCTACGTAGTTGTCTTCGGCGTTGGTGGCCATCCCCGCAGTCAGCTTCAAGTGCGGATCCCACAGCTCCTGGGACGCAAGCGGTAGGGCGGCTGCTGCAAAGGCTGCGGCAAAAAACATTTTTTTTGTGTCTGTCATGGGCGTCTCCGCGCTGCACATCAAACAATTAATTTTGAGGGTCAGGGCTACACACAAATGCGTCAAAGGCGCATAAAGTTTCACCAGTCTTCTCCGGCTTCCCACAATCTTCCATGCCTGGCAGTCGCGGCAAGCGCTACAATGGCATGCAGAGTTGCCGTGCAGCTTAGAAGAGTTTACCGCTATTTTGCGCCTCTGGCGCCTTGTCCAAACATAAAGGGTGCATCTATGGCTACCGCAGTGCTTTCTGTGTATGACAAAAACGGCTTAGTGGCATTGGCCAAAGGCTTGAAGGAAATGGGCTGGAAATTGCTGGCCACCGGGGGGACGCTTAAAGCTATTCGGGACGCAGGCCTGGACGCACAAGAAGTCGCTGGCCATACAGGGGCCCCTGAATGTTTCGATGGGCGGGTCAAGACGCTCCACCCAAGGATACACGGCGGATTGCTGTTCAACAGGGAATTGCCTGAACACGTCGAAGACGCAAAGAGGCTTGACATTGAGGCAATAGACCTAGTAGTCGTGAACCTGTACCCATTTGAGGCCACCATCGCCAACAAAGACGCCAGTTTTGAAGACTGCATAGAGCAAATAGATATAGGCGGCCCATCCATGATAAGGAGCGCTGCCAAGAACCATGCTTCCGTCACCGTGCTGGTTGACCCCTCTCAATATGGCCCATTTTTGGAAAAGGTGAAAGACGGTTCTTGGTCAAAGGCTGACAGGCGGGCCTGTGCATTGGAGGCATACAAGAGGACTTCGGCTTACGATGCCGCCATCTCGTCCTGGCTGGAGGCACAGGCGGGCGAAAAAGTCAGCGGGCTGCCAAAGCAGGTTTCTGTCAACCTAAGCGTCAAGCAGGATCTTAGGTATGGCGAAAACCCGCATCAGGCAGCAGGCTTCTATGTCATGCGCGGTACCCCCTCAGAGGGAATTGCCGCTTGCGAACAGATACAAGGCAAAGAACTCAGCTTCAACAACTTGCTGGACGCCGACGGCGCGGCGAGGGTGGTCTGGCAGCTAGAAGAACCAGGGTGCGTCATAGTTAAGCACAACAACCCGTGCGGAATTGGCCTTGGCTCTGATCCGCTTGAGGCGTTCTTGAAGGCCCTCACCAGCGATCCGATCAGCGCCTTTGGAGGGATAGTGGCGTTCAATAGGCCCATCGGCCCACAGGTGGCTGCGGAGATGGCCAAAACCTTTTGGGAAGTCATCTTGGCTCCAGGTTTTGAAGAGGGGGCATTGGAAGCACTTGCTGCAAAAAAACAGCTTCGTCTATTGAAGACGCAACAGAGGTGGCCTTCCTGCGCTGGCGGCATAGACCTGCGGAGCATAGGCGGTGGCTTTTTGATGCAAGGCCCCGATGATGCCTTTGTCCCTGTCAGCCAATGGGAAACAAAAGCCACCGGAAACTCGCCAAAGCCACCGGACAGAGACCTCATGCTGGCCCAGATAGCCGCAAAGGCCCTGAAATCAAACAGCATAGCTTTGGTAAAGGACGGCGGCACAGTAGGAGTTGGGGCGGGGCAAATGAGCCGCGTTGACAGCGTGGAAATTGCCTGCAGAAAGGCCGGAGAAAAGGCATTGGGAGCCATTTTGGGTTCGGACGCATTTTTTCCATTTGCTGATGGCCTTGAGCTGGCCGCCAAAAATGGCGTGGCGGCGTTCATCGAGCCAGGAGGCTCCGTCCGCGACGGCGAAGTTATTGAGGCCGCCAGCCGACTGGGCGTATGGCTCTTTTTTACTGGGATGAGGCATTTCAGGCACTGATACAATATCAATTATGAAGACGTCAGAACTCCGAAACAGTTTCCTCAGATACTTCGAGAAACTGCAGCACCGCATCGTTGCCTCGGGTCCAGTGATAGGGCCAGCGGACGACCAGACCGTGATGTGGACGAATGCAGGAATGGTGCAGTTCAAGGATGTTTTCCTCGGCAAAGAAAAAAGGGCCTACCAAAGGGCGGTCAGCAGCCAAAAATGCCTCAGGGCCGGCGGCAAGCACAACGACTTGGATCAAGTGGGCTTCACGGCCCGCCACCACACCTTTTTTGAGATGCTCGGCAATTTCAGCTTCGGCGATTATTTTAAGGAAGACGCTATCCGCTTCGCCTGGGATTTCCTCACTGGTCCAATAAAAAAGGGTTGCCTAGCACTGGATCCAAGCCGCATTTGGGTGACGGTCTTTGAGGGTGGAGGCGGACTCCCCGCAGACACCGAGGCGGAGGAATATTGGAAAAGAGTGGGTGTCCCGCCTGATAAAATTTTGCGCTTTGGGAAAAAGGATAATTTTTGGCAGATGGGCGACACTGGCCCATGCGGACCTTGCTCGGAAGTACACTATGACCGCGGCCCGCAGTACGAAGGCGATGCAACGCCGAATGGCAGCGGCGACAGAGTCATGGAAATATGGAACTTGGTCTTTATGCAGTTCGACAGAGACAAGGACGGCAACCTGACCCCACTGCCAAAGCCCAGCGTTGACACGGGGATGGGCCTTGAGAGGACTGCGTCCATACTCCAAGGCGTTGACTCGAATTACGAAATTGACATTTTTCAGCCGATCTTCAAGGCAATCTGGAAAATCGCAAAAGTAAAAGAGGTCGACAGGGGCGAACACACAAATCGCACAGCCAGCCAAGTGATAGCCGACCACATAAGGGCGGCTACGTTCATGGGCTACGACGGCGTGGTACCCAGCAACGAAGGCAGGGGCTACGTAATGCGAAAAGTGATCCGGCGGGCGCTCAGATTTGGCCGCAAGCTTGGCATAGAGGGGCTTTTCTTCGCAGGGCTGGTGCCATCGGTCATCGAAGCTATGGGCGACCAATACCCTGAGTTGGAAAGGGAAAAAGACAGAATAGCGCTCGCGCTGGAAAGGGAAGAAAGGCAGTTTTCGCAGACGCTTCTAGCCGGCATCAAACACTTGGAAACTTGCGCCATAGCCAACGGCACGCTTTCAGGGCGGGACATTTTCAAGCTGTACGACACCTATGGCTTCCCCACCGACCTTACGGAGGACTGGTGCAGGGAAAAAGGCGTCAAGGCGGATTTGGCTGGCTTTGAAAGTGAACTCGGCGAACAACGCTCCCGCGCAAGGGCCGCGATGAAAGCCCAAGACTTGAGGCTGAGCGGAGATTTGGCAGCGCTGGCGGAACTCCCAGCCACTGTGTTCACTGGCTATAACTCTCTTGAGGAAACCTGCAAAGTCATTTCCCTGTTCGACTCCAGCTTCAAACAAGTGAGCAGCCTAGCTGGGGAAGGATACGCACTGTTGGACAAGACCTCTTTTTACGCCCAAGGCGGCGGGCAGGTTGGGGACGTTGGCCAACTCCTGTTTGAGGGAGGACATGCCCAAGTGCAGGGCTGCGCCGCTCCAGCCACCAAAAGGCACCTGCACCACGTCCGCGTCCAACAAGGAACCATCATCAAAGGCATGGTCGCACGCGTGAGCGTTGATCAAGCTAGGCGCCGACGAATAGCCGCCCACCACACAGCAACGCACCTCCTGCACGCCGCACTTAGAGAAGTGCTGGGACCACACGTAAAGCAGGCCGGAAGCATGGTGGATGACCAGCGCCTGCGCTTTGACTTTTCACATTTCGCCCCGCTGGACACTGGGCAGATAGCAGAAATCGAGCGCCTAGCCACTTTGCAAGCACTAAAGTGTCTGCCAGCGAACACTAGGGAAATGAGCATTGAAGAGGCCCTTGCATCGGGCGCCATGGCACTCTTTGGCGAAAAATATGGAGAAATAGTGCGCGTTGTCCAATTCGGCGATTTTTCGACCGAGCTGTGCGGAGGGACGCACGTCTCGAACACCGGGGAAATCGGCCTGATAAAAATTGCATCAGAGAGCGCAGTGAGCGCTGGAGTTAGGCGAATAGAAGCCGTCGCGGGCGAAATGGCGCTTGGATTGTTCCAAGAAAGCGAATCAATGCTGACGGCCCTCTCACGCCAAGCCAACATCGCCAAAGATGGGCTTCCCGACCATCTCAAGGCCAAGGACATTAGAATCGGCCAGCTCGAAAAAGAACTCAAGGAAGCCAAACTGAAGGCCGCAGCAAGTAGCTCAAAGGGCGAAAACGACCAAACTGTCAATGGCACAAGATTGGTCACGGCTTCAGTGGAGGGGCTGGATGCGACAGCGATGCGGGAAATGATGGATCAGATCCGCACTAGGTGCCGCAGCGGCGTCATAGCGCTTGCATCCACAGCCGAAGGCAAAGTTTCCATGCTTGTCTGCGTCAGCCAAGACCTTCAGGGCAGGTTTGATGCTGGCGCACTTCTGAAAGCGATGCTCCCGCCCATCTCGGGGCGCGGAGGAGGCAAAAAAGACCTCGCCCAAGGCGGCGGCACAAACCCAAGCGGCATAGATGGGGCATTCGAACTATTGAAACGGCTACTTTAATCAACGGGCAAAAACGCGCGAAAAAACTCGCGCGCCGCCCAGTCACCTCAATGAAAGGAATGGTGACCGATGAAAACCTATCTCTTCTGCCTAGCGGCCGCATCGGCCCTTCTTGTTGCAAGCGCTGCGTGCAACAAAGAAAAGGGTGTCTATGTGGCGGGGTACCAAGAAAACGACGATGGCAAAAAAATCGCCACGCTGTGGAAAAATGGCATCCCAATACAATACACTGATGGCGGCACAGATGCGACCGCCCATTCCCTATTTGTGACGGGGAAAGAAGTATTCATGGCCGGAGAGCTGAAAAATGAGCTTGGCAACACTGTGGCAACGCTGTGGACTGGCACCGAGTCCCAATCCCTTAGCGATGGCACCGCACCATCCAGGTCGCATGCCGTATTTGTCAGCGGCGACGATGTGTATACAGCAAAGGACGAGATCAATTCCAGCACGTTGAAAAACACCGCCTACCTAGTTTCAAATAAAATAGTCCAGCGTTTGGGAGACGGGAAGACTGATTCGGAATCCCACGGCATCTTTGTGTCAGGCGACGACGTGTATATAGCTGGTGCACAGTACAACTCTGACAAAAGGGCGGTTGCAACGCTATGGAAAAATGATGAAGTGATACACCTGCCCAGCGGCAAAAGTGATGCCTGGGCCAAATCTGTCTTTGTGGACGGAAACAACATTTACGTCGCCGGGGAAGAATACGACGCCAAGGGCAGATGGACTGCCGTCTATTGGAAAAACGGCGAAAGAATAGCTTTGGGCGATGGCGTCAGCGATTCGCACGCCGAGTCTATCTGCTATTCTGACGGCACCCTGTACATCGCTGGCTCCAACAAGAGCATCCAAGGCAAAGACATAGCCATTCTATGGGAAAATTCTTCCCCAACGGCTCTGAGCAACACGATGGTGGACGGACAAGCCTTTTCTGTCTTTGTATTCAAAAACGATGTCTATGTGGCGGGCGTGGAGAAAAACAGCGAGGGCTTTAGAGTAGCAACGCTGTGGAAAAACAAGACCCCGCAAAGATTGGGCAGCGAAAACCGCGATTCTTTTGCGTATGCGGTGTTTGCAAGATAGACTACCGCCAAATATCCGAAAAACAGGTTACATCGCACATTTGGCCGCCAAAGCGCGGCGGTGGTATAGGCTTGTAGTTTCATAGCTTTTATGTCATAATAATAATTGTATAACTTCGCCCCCAGCGGGCGAACTCTGCAGGAAGCCCGCCCCCTCTAACAAAGGCAATGGGTTTCATGGAGGGTCCGCGATTGGGGGCCATGACGCAGGGCCTAGGCCCGGGAGCCCAGCAATGAACCACCTTCAATTCAATTCGACCACCCTGAGCTTAGACATAGGCAATGGGCCAATTTCAATAGAAACGGGACGCATAGCCAAGCAGGCGGCAGGCTCCGTTATTGTCCAGCAGGGCGGAACCATGGTGCTTGTGGCGGCCTGTTGTGCTGACCCAAGGGAAGGCGTTGACTTCTTCCCCCTCACCGTTGACTACCGCGAACCAGTCTCTGCCGCAGGGAAGATACCCGGCGGGTGGTTTAAGCGTGAGGGCAAGGCCACAACAAAAGAGACCTTGGTCAGCCGCCTCATTGACCGCCCCCTGCGCCCTTTATTCGAGGAAGGGTACAACGGCGACACTACTGTGTCGGCGCAGGTCATATCCTTCGACGGCGAACACCAGCCAGACACACTGGCCATCGTAGGAGCCTCTGCAGCACTGCTCATCAGCGAGATACCCTTCTGCAACCCTGTAGCGGGCGTCCGCGTGGGCAGAGTGGGCGGCGCATTTGTGGCCAATCCAACCGTCTCGCAACGGGCTGAAAGCGATTTAGATTTGATCGTTGCCGGCACCGAAGAGGCCATAGTCATGGTGGAGGCCGGCGCACAAGAGGTGCAGGAAGCCGACATGGTGCAGGCCCTATTGTTCGGCCATTCAAAGATAAAAGAACTCGTCAAGCTGCAAAAGAGCCTCCAAGCCAAAGTTGGAAAGCCAAAGATGGCCGCAGTGCCTCCCACGCGCAACCTAGAGATATATAAAAAGATCGCCGACAAATACGCCGTCCGCCTCATGGATGCGCTGACAATGAAAGTCAAAATAGAGTCATACAAAGCCATTGATGCCCTCAAAAAAGAGGCCGCAGAGGACTTCAAGAGCGAAGACGAGTCGCAGGTGGCCGAAGCCAAGGCATGCTACGACCTCTTAAAAGAGACACTGTTCCGCAACGTAATACTAAAGCAGGGCAAGCGCTTGGATGGCCGCGCCTTCGACCAGATACGCCCTCTCAATATAGAAGTCGGCCCCCTACCGATGGCACACGGAAGTGCGCTGTTCACCCGTGGCGAGACTCAGGCGCTTGTGACTGCCACGCTTGGCACCATAGACGACATCCAAATAGTTGACGGCTTAGAAGAAGAGCTACAGCGCAAATTCTTTTTGCATTACAACTTCCCAGGCTACTCGGTGGGCGAGTGCAAGCCCAACCGCGGCCCCGGGCGCAGAGAGATAGGGCATGGAGCATTGGCCGAAAGGGCCATAGCCGCCATGTTGCCCGAGCCCGGGTCGCATCCGTACACAATAAGGGTGGTTTCCGATATTACCGAATCCAACGGCTCATCCAGCATGGCCACCATCTGCGGCGGATCCCTCGCGCTCATGGACGCAGGCATCCAGCTCAAGTCCCCTGTGGCGGGCGTGGCGATGGGGCTGGTCTCTGAGGGCGACAATTACGTAATACTCACCGACATTGCCGGCCAAGAGGACCACTACGGCGACATGGATTTCAAAGTCGCCGGCACCCGAAAGGGCATCACGGCCCTACAGATGGACATCAAAATAGGCGGCGTAAACGCCGACCTGCTGACCAAGGCCCTTGCCCAAGCCAAAAAAGGCAGGCTGGAACTCCTCGACGCGATGGAAGAAATACTGCCCGCGCCGCGACCAGAGGTCAACGAACACGCGCCCAAGGTGGTGACTCTGCACATACCCAAGGAAAAGATACGCGACATAATCGGCAAGGGTGGAGCCACCATCAGGGGGATCATAGACGCCTCGGGCTGCACAGTGAACGTAGAAGACGACGGCACCTGCCAAGTCGCCGGCTCGAACAAGGACAAATTGGACAAAGCCCTAAAGATGATAGGCGACCTCTTGCAAACAGCCGAAGTGGGCGAGACCTACTTGGGCAAGGTGGCAAAAGTGACCGACTTTGGAGCCTTTGTCACCATATTGCCTGGCGTGGACGGCCTGCTGCACGTCTCTGAAATGGCGCCGTACAGGGTGAAGAGCCCTTCCGACGAAGTCAGCGAGGGCCAAGAAATCCTAGTCAAGTGCATAGGCATGGAGGCCAATGGCAAGATACGCCTGAGCCGCAAAGCTCTTCTGGCACCAAGCGAAGGCGGCGATGTTCCCCCTTCCACCGAACCCGCCCACAAGCCCCCCCCAAGGCCCCGGAGACCCAGGCGGGACAATTCATAGAGGAGCCAACCCGCAATCGAGCGCGGCCCTGCGCGAAATAGCTTAATGAATACGGCTAATCTCTGGTATATACTACACTTGAGGTGTGCATGACCAAGTACGTGTTCGTTACTGGTGGGGTTCTGTCCAGCGTGGGAAAGGGCATAGCATCGGCGTCCCTTGGAGCCCTGCTGGAGGCCAGGGGGCTAAGCGTGGCACTGATGAAGATGGACCCCTACCTGAACGTTGACCCTGGGCTGCTCAGCCCCTACCAGCACGGAGAGGTGTATGTCACGGACGATGGCACCGAGACCGACCTAGACTTAGGCCACTACGAGCGTTTCACCAACGCCGCCATAAGCAAGAACAACACGATCACCGCCGGTAAGATATACAACACAGTTCTCAGCAAGGAGCGCAGAGGGGACTATATCGGCAAGACTGTGCAGGTGATTCCGCACGTCACGGACGAGATCCGCGCAGCCATAAAAAAGGCTGCAAAAAACGCGGACGTGCTGATAGCAGAGATAGGCGGGACCGTTGGAGACATCGAAAGCCAGCCATTTTTGGAGGCGGCCCGCCAGCTAAAGTTGGCCTGTGGGCCAAAGGGCGCAATAAACATGCATGTGACGCATGTGCCATTCATCCGTGCCGCTGGAGAATTAAAATCAAAACCCACCCAGCATAGTGTGAAAACGCTGCGCTCGCTGGGGCTGCAGCCGGACGTACTCGTCTGCCGCGCCGAGCAAGACATACCCAGCGGCCTAAAGGAAAAGATAGCTCTGTTTTGCTCGGTCACGCCGGACGCGGTATTCAGCGCCAGGGACACCGACCACATCTACGAAGTCCCCCTCAACCTCAACAAAGATGGCCTAGACGCAAAAGTGGCGTCATTGCTCGGTCTAAAAGACGCGGAACCCGACTTGCGGGCCTGGACCGACCTAGTGGGCCGGATACGCAACCCAAAGCGCAGCGTGAAAGTGGCGGTGGTGGGCAAGTACGTTGGATTCAAAGAGAGCTACAAAAGTCTTGAGGAAGCTATCAACCACGCAGGGTACGGCCTAGAGACCAAAGTTGACATAAAGTGGGTGGAATCCGAGAAACTGGAGTCTGGGCATCCCGCCGCCCACCTGGGCGACTGCCAAGGAATACTGGTTCCCAGCGGCTTCGGGGTGCGAGGCATGAAAGGTCTGATAATGGCGGCCCAGTACGCCCGCGAGAAAAGAATTCCATTTTTTGGGATCGGCTTGGGGATGCAGATGGCCGCCGTGGAATTTGCCCGCAACGTGGCGATGCTGGAGGGCGCCGATTCAACCGAATTTGAAGAAAGCCCGCGCCACAAAATTATCTGCCAATACGGTGAGATCGCGGACGATGAAGAGCCACGCGGACTGATGCGGCTGGGCAGCTACCCGTGCACGATCAAGGATGGCAGCTTGGCCTCAAAAGCTTACCAACGCGGCATCATCGGTGAGCGCCACCGCCACCGCTACGAATTTAACCTGCCAGGGTACTTGGACATCCTTGAAAAAGCAGGGCTGGCCTTTACGGGCATGAGTCCCGACAACAACTTCGTCGAGATCATAGAGATACCCGGCCACCCATTTTTCATTGGCTGCCACTTCCACCCCGAGTTCAAGTCAAAGCCGCTGAACACGCACCCGCTGTTCACGGCCTTCCTGAAAGCGTGCATGGGGGAGTGAAGCGCACAACCCCAAGCTTCGCGCATTAAAGACGATGAACGGTATAGCAATTCAACTTATAGCAGTTATAGTCAACGCCCTTGACCATCGCTACAGATTGACATGCTTCGCCTGCGCCCTCCTCAGGGCAAGCTCATTAGCTCATTGAACACCTTTCCACGGGTTCATCTTGTTCTGGTTTCGAAGCGCGGGGACTATATGAACAATGAACCCAGTTCGGCGGATTTGTTCGTTTTTCCCCATTGTCCCTTTGGCTCAACTGGTGGCGCGGGCCAAACATTTTCTTCCCGCATTTCATATATTTCAGGCATAATTGCAGAATGGAGTTAGTGTGACTTTCGTGGCAATTTTCCCCACATCAAAAGAGGCTTGGCGAAAATGAAGAAAAAAGTGATGCTAGTTGACGACAACACGACAAACCTGTCTATGGGCAAAAGCGCGCTCAGCGATACCTATGATGTGCTGACGGTCAATTCGGGAGAAAAGGCTTTGCAGTTGCTTGAGAAAGTTGTACCCGACCTGATACTGCTGGACATCGAGATGCCAGTATTAGATGGCTTCGAAACAATAAAGCAAATCAAAGGCGATGAACAGTTGGCAAACATCCCTGTAATTTTCCTGACGGCCATGGACGGAGCCGGAAGTGAGTTGGCTGGACTAAGCCTTGGCGCCGTGGACTATATCCACAAGCCCTTTTCTATCCCGCTGCTTCAAAAGAGGATAGAACTCCATCTAATGCTCCAAGAGCAGCGCGGCCGCTTGGCCGACCAAAACACCCGCCTGCTCGAATTCAACCAAAACTTGCAGTCGTTGGTTAACGCAAAAACCGAAAAGATAGTCAGGCTGCAAGACATATTTATCGAAACATTCGCGGAGATGGTGGAATCCAGGGACGACACCACCGGTGGACACATCGTCAGAACCCAGCTCTACGTAAGGGCGCTCGCAGAAAAAATGGTCAAAGAGCGCATCTATATAAACGCCATCGAGGAAAAGGACATCGAACCCATAGTGCGGTCGGCCCAGCTTCACGATGTTGGGAAAATAGCCATCCCGGACAGCATCCTCAAAAAACCTGGAAGGCTGACCGACCATGAGTTTGAGCAGATGAAGCGGCACACCATAATCGGGATGGAAACCATCTCCAGAATAGCCAGCAAGGCCGAAGAAAGTGATTTCGGTTTTTTGAAGCACGCTCAGATCATGGCCCACAGCCACCACGAGAGATGGGATGGCAAGGGTTATCCGCTGGGCCTGTCGGGCGAAGACATCCCAATCCAAGGCAGGCTGATGGCCATCGCCGATGTGTACGACGCGCTGGTCACGGCAAGGCCGTACAAGGCAGCATTTGAACACGAAATGGCCGTTGGGATCATAATTGCCGGCAAAGGAACCCAGTTCGACCCGCTGCTGGGCGAGCTTTTTGAAACACTTTCCGTGGAATTCAACGAGATCGCAAAAAGAGTCGTCCGATGATCGACACGATCAAAAAGTATTTCAACAAGGCCAAAGACTTCTGCGAGGCATACGGGGGCGAGAGCACGCGTAACACATTTTTGGGCCAGTTGAATTACGAAGCCGGCAAGGTTTTTTTCATCCTTTTTGTCACAACGGCAATATGGCTTTTTTATATCCCAAGGGATATGGCCGAACACCCGCACCCAGCTCTGGCCGCGGGCTTAAGGATCGGCTTGAGCGTTATAAGCGTTGCAGCGATACTGCTGCGGTTCACCAAACGCTTTCGGCATCGCCCAAACATATTGATTATGGCCATGGTGTCGTACGTATATCTAGCAGTGGCGATTTTCACGGGGACTGCGGGTTCGGGGGCCTTGACATATTTGTGGGGCTATGCGTTTGTGCTGATGGTCCCTGTGTTCGCCCCATTCCCCATCTCTTACAAATTGACCGGCACATTGGTTTCTCTCGCAATTTTCTTTACCTTGGCGTTTTCAACGGGCATGGATTTTCACAACAAAGATATTGTCTTTTCTCTCCGCCATTTGTTGGTGTCGGCCGTCCTAGTTTCAATATTTTCTTGGTTTCAAGCTTCAACCAGCCGCGAATCTTGGAAACAGGCCAAAAAGTTAAACGAAGTCAACACCCAATTGGAAGAAGACTTTAAGGAATTTGCAGAGCTCTCCGTAAGGCTGGAAGTGGCTTCTCGTGCAAAGAGCGAGTTTTTAGCGAGCGTGAGCCACGAGATCCGCACCCCGATGAACGCGATAATAGGCATGTCGGAGCTGGCGCTGCGGGAGCCGCTGGACCCCCGCGTGC